>JAHFGK010000086.1 GCA_023247475.1 Candidatus Omnitrophota bacterium | reverse complement strand
CCAAATTGGTCAGTACAAAAAATTGACTTTTTTCGTAACTTATGTTATTGTTAGGACATTTGTTCCTATGCAAAAAACTCCTATTTTCTATCTGTCACCACAAATTTGGTAGCAATTAGGTAGAAAAGCCTAATCTAGAGAAAGGTGAGAATGAAAAATTTTACCCCATTAAAAATTGCTACCACAATATGGTTAATCTTTTTTCTCGGTATCTCTTTTTCTCTCTCCCAAGAAGAAAAGTTAAGTCCTACCTTAGAACGCGGCATCGGTCTTTATAAACACGAAAATTTCGATGAAGCGCTGGATGTTTTAAAAAAGGCTAGAGACGAAGATCCCACCTCAACCCTCGCCGCTTATTATCTTGGTCTTGATTATAAACAATTGCAAAATTATAAAATGGCTATTCCTAATTTACGGGATGCGGTCACTTATACGCCAAAGATCAAAGGGGCGCTCATTGAATTAATTGACTGTCTCTACAATTACAGCGAGCTAGAAGAGGCCCATAAATGGATCGGGGAAGCCGAGAGAGAAGGTATCCGTCCAGCTCAAATTGCCTTCTTGAAGGGCCTCATCTTGGTGAAGGAAGAGAAAAATAGCGAAGCCATTGCCGCTTTTGAAAAAGCTAAAGAGTTGGATCATGCAATGGAACAAGCTAGCAATTACCAGATCGGTATTGCCCGTATTAAGAGTAAAGAATACACTTCCGCTGAGAAAGCCTTTGAAGAAGTGGTGTCCTCAGATCCTTCCTCTAATTTGGCGAAATATGCCAATCAGTATGTGGAGGCTATCAATCGACGTCAAGAGGCTATGAAGCCGTTTCGATTTAGTTTTCGTACTGCCTGGGAATATGACGACAATGTCGTCCTAAAGCCGGAAAGCGATGTTGTGGGGACCAATATTACTGATGACGCGGATTGGCGTACCGTTTATACAACGAGCGCGGAGTACAACAAACGGATAACAGACCGTTTCGGTATAAAGGCACAGCATTTGTTTTATTTTGCTAAGCAAAATGATTTAGGATTTTATGATACTCTTTCCAATACGGTCGTTGTCCAACCTAACTTCTATTTTGAAAACGATGTCTTGACGGTTCCGGTCACCTACACCCATACAATTGTTGATGAACGTTCTTATCTATCTACACCAACGATTAGTGGAATTTATAGTCACATGTTAGGTGAGAAATATATGGGGCAGGTTTATTTGAAATACAACAACAAAAATTTTTTGTGGACACCCAGTACACCGGATGAAGACAGGGATTCTAACGGACTTGAGACGGGTGCGGGCTGGTACGCATTTTTTGCCAAGCGCCAAGGATTTCTTAATCTTCGCTACGGCTTCGACCGTGAATGGACGAAAGGGCAAAATTGGGAATATCTCGGCAATCACCTCAACGCCACGGTGCTTATTCCTTATAAGGAGAAGTTGAATTTAGCGTTATCAGGAGGAGTTTTCTTTCAGGATTTTGTTAATACCCATACAGTATTCAATGAAAAACGGGATGATACTATCTATACGACCGCTGCCCTTGTAACCTATAAAGTCTGTAAAAATTCCGAATTTCAACTACAGTATACTCATGTACAGGCCGACTCCAATGTGGACATCTACGAATATAGGAGAAATATCTACAGTGTAGGTATGGAAGTGAAATTTTAAAAATAAAATTTTTAGGAATAAAGATCAATGGATGTTTTATATAGCGCTACATTACGAAAGAAGGCGGTGGAAATGAAAAAAACAACTATACGATTGATTGTTGCTTTATGGGTAACTGTATTTTTGGCGCTGGGCTCACCATTTTATGCTTTTGCTCAGGACGTGGGTCGGATCACTTATGTGGAAGGAAGGGTCGATGTTTTAAAACCCGGGACAGAAATGTCGGTGCCCACCCGTTCTGAAGAAGTTATTTCTCTTGGTGATGTTATTCGTACAAAATCTAATTCCAAAGCAGAGATCACGTTTAAGGATAAATCCATTTTACGCTTGGCGGAGAACTCACGTGTAAAAATTGAAGATTATCAATTGGATCAAGAAAACAAACGCCAGACCGCGACGATTAACCTCGAACGAGGTAAAGTCAGGGCCATTGTAGAGAAGATGGCGGTTTCAGCTGATTTTAAAATTTATACCCCCAATGCGCAAGGGACTATTAAAGGATCCGATATTTTTGCCTTTTATGAGGCTGGTAACTCCGGTATGTTGGTTGCGGCAGGAAATCTATATGTGGTTAATCCTATGGTTCCCATCCCACCCATGATCATTCCACCAGGCAATAGCGTTCTTGTTCCATTAGATCAGGCCCCGAAAGGTCCCCGGCCCTATTTGGAAATGGAAAAAACTTTTTATGAAAAAGACACTAACCCACCTCCAACTATCTCCGCTCGTCAAGATGCTACGCGGATTGAGGCAGCAGTCACTAAGGTTTCGGGAGATGTAAAGATTATTTTGGAAGGTAACAAAGAGCCGATGGCCGCTTCAGTCAATCAGATTGTGCGTATGGGTGATGTCATTGAGACTGGTAATGATGGCATGATTGAATTGAAATTTGATAATGGCAATGCCCTTAATCTCCAACCCAATACAAGAATTACCATGACCAAGATGGTTATTGACCCTAAAACCGGAAAATTTGAAAGTCTATTGGATGTGAGTTTAGGGAAAGTAAGGGCTAGGATCGAAAACATTCAAGGCGGATCCAGTTTTGAGATTAAAACACCTCAGGCCATAAGTGGAGTGCGTGGAACGCTTATGTATTTGATCATAACGTCGGCCTTCACCAAAGCATTTTTTGAAGGCGGTCCTGGTTTTATCCAAAATTTGGTTAGTGGTGTAACCAAGGAAGTTCCGATGGGGCAGAGTGCTTCTGCGGATGATCAAGGATCCGTTTCTGATCCTGCTCCCGTTTCCGGTGACGAACGCATGGAATTTACAGAAGGATGGGTGCCGGGAAGCGGGGTTGAAGGTTACTCCAGTCCGGATAATGTGACCGGAGGATATCTTTATGAGGGTGATACTAATGTGAATAATGTTGGTCAAGCAGGTGGCGGTGGCGGCGAGGGTGCCCCGGCAGGAGACACGGCTGCAGCCGGGACCAATAACAGCACAGCGGAAATTCCGGTTACTGAGACCGCAGGTCTTAGTGGTCTTGGCGGAGCGACAAGTGGCTCTAGTACAGGCGATACAGGAAGTGGCTCCATTTCAGAAGAAACGCCATCTGATAGTAATTCTCCAGGAGGGGATATAGTGCCGCCTTCGGATGAAAATCCACCGCCGGGTCCAGGTGAAAATCCACCGCCGGGTTCAGGTGAAAATCCACCACCGGGTCCAGGTGAAAACCCACCTCCGGGACCGGATGAAAATCCGCCGGAAGAACCGTCGGCTTCACTAGGAGATTTGTCAGCCAGCTTTGGTCAGTTTAACAATATTCTCAGTCAACCGGAATTTGGATTTGGTTCGATTAGTGGAGAGGTGAGATCTTCTGATCTTGCATTTTCTAATGATTCAAAAAATTTTCGTATCAGTGGTACGTTTTCCCCACCACAAGCGCCGAATGAGAATTTTGACCAGTTATGGCAAGGGGAAGTTAGTGGCGCTTTTGATGACGGATCCATCTATTCGGGCGTGGTGGGAGGGACGCATATCAATAATGCTTTGGAAGGGAGACTCTTTGCTTTTTACATCCGACCGGACGGCAACGATGGGTTTTTGTCGGGATATTTAAGATCATCGGATTTAGCTGGCAATTTCGATCCCGGAACCGGGACGTTTGAAGCCCAAGGTTCGATAACTGCATTTTTGGATTTTCCTACCTCTCATGTTCCCAATGATTTATTAGATGAAGCTATAGAAGAAAATAGTACAGCACAGGGATTCTTCAGTGGCGATTTTGGAATTGGAGGCAGATTAGAATTCGATTCCGCCCAAATTGAAGATCAAAATTGGGGATTGTTTTTCGGGTCTTCCGGCGGATTCTTTAACAACGTCCCTGATAGTTCTTGGGAGGTACCGTTAACTGGATTTTCCGGAGATATTTTTGGTTTTTCCGATATTTTTGTTTATGGTTCCGTGACCGGAAATGCCTGGCAAAACAATGAACTCTCTGGCTCCTTATCCGGATGGTTTCTTTCGGTGGAAAATTTCGGGACATTTGGCGGCGATCTTCTCGGAACATATGATGAGGCAACACATCAATGGCAAGGATTAAGTGCGGGAACTTATGAAGACACCCTAAGCTTGGAATCCAGCGGAAATTTGTTTTTTATGATTAGTCGGTTTGGATTTTTTGACACTGCCTGGATGTATGGATTGACCGGGCTTGGAAGAACTTCTGAGGATCCTATATGGTTGAATAGAGAGGTGGCCTTTGTTTCTATTGGAAATTTTTTAAACACCTTTACGAACGTAAACAACCAACCATTTATTTGGCATACTGGTCTGGTCTATGCGGGCTTTGGGCATTTCTTTAATCAAACGTTTCCTGATAACAATGGAGATGTGGGGGCATTGTATGGAGTGGCCGGTGGGATAGGGACGAATCGGATATTATCCGGGAAGGCTTATGGATTATATGTCGACCCACAGGGCAATGCCGGAATTTTTTCCGGCCCCTTGAATGGAACTTATGTCGATAATGGGTCAGGGCTGCGCGTAGCGGATTGTTGTGAAGTGACAGGAGGATATCTTTTTGGAGCAACCAATCTTTTTTCATTGGATGATCCGAAAACCGACGGAATCGATCCACAGGGCCTGGCTGGGTTGGTGCGCTCGAATGATCTTATTGGTGGCGATCTGTTTGGCGTTACCGCATCCGGTACCTTTGATGCGGGCGGAACGATTCAGCAAAATGAAATCTTCGGCAGTTTCTACAATTTGGAACAGGAACCGTGGGGCATTTACAACCTTTATACCGATGGTACCTATGAGGGGCCAGTTTCTGATCACTGGCAGACCTCAAACATGACGGGGTTGGTATTCGATTTTACCAATTTTTTTATCGGTGGTGGGGCCTGGTTGGGATCCATCGAAGGCACAACCTGGAAATTTGATGAAACAACCTTTAATGATAATATTTTGCAGGGAAATCTAAATGCCATCTGGATTCAACTTATGGAGGACGGTAAACTCGCTGGGCGAAGTATGACCGGCGAGGTCATCGGTAATTACACGGATGTGGAGGAAGGTTCACTTTGGCAGGCAACCAGTACTGGCGAATGGGTCGAGGTGGATGACAACTTAACCACAGCGGATGAAGTCATAGCTTTAGGAACTGCCGCTGAAATTCCGATTACCGAGGTTTATACTTCTTTATTAAACGGGGCAGGGGCATTTAATGCTGGTGGTACGATTACACCCGAGACTTTTTTCATCGACTTCTTTGCGATGAACCCCAACGCCGCCCAGGGGATTTGGGCTGCCCATATCTCCGGAAATTTCACCGGTCCCACAGGCGATGAGTTTACTATCAATGCCGAAGGTAATTTACGGGATAGTGCGAACAATAACGTCATCGGGACAGTAAATACCACCTTGATAGGAACTGAATGGAGTGCTGGCCAATGGCAGGCTTTTGTCGGTGGCTCAACCGATACCGGAATAAATCTCAGTGGTGTGGCGGGCGGCACGTTTGATAATCCTACACCAGGAACATTTAGTGGCGCTGGAACAGGCGTGTGGGGTGCCCAGTAATGTTGATGAGATTTATAAAAAATTCATTTCTCTTTCTCTCTCTTTTTTCTACTTTGATAATTTTTTTAGGATGTGGTAATTCACGCGGGGTTAATTCTTCCAGCAGTGATATTGTCGCCTTTGTGAATAAAGAACCAGTTTTTGCATCGGAAGTGAATAAAAGTATTGCCATTAAGGCCCGCCAGGATCCCTTCTTTAAAGTAACTTCCGAAACAGAAAAAGAGCAACTCGATGTGATCATTGATAAAAAACTTATTATTCAGGAGGCTATCAATCGAGGCTTAGCTCGGGACGAGAAATTCGTCAATGCCATTAAAGCCTTTTGGGAGCAAACTCTGGTGAGAGACTTCATTGATTATAAAAAACGGCAATCTGCGGAATATCTTTATGTCACTGAGGAAGAGATTAACAACTATTATGACCATTTACGACAGCGGGTGATGTTTAGAGTGTTTAAGAGTAGAGATAAATTCGCTCTTGATAAGTGGCTGGAAAAATTCGAAAAAACAAAGGTGATGGATACCCTTGCCTGGGAGTTTATCGGCCCTGTCACTTACCAGGAAGTCATGTCGGATGTCCTGCGGGAAGCCTTTGACCTTGCGGTAGGGCAGGTGAAAATATTCGAAGAAGATTCTCTTTGTTACCTTGTTACCGTGGACAGTCGAGAAGATATCCAAGTACAACCTTTGGAAACACTGCGTAAAGGAATTGAACAGGATATATTGGCCATGAAAGAACGGCAGATGTTGGACAATTGGTTGAAGAGCCAAAGAAAACAGGCGAGTGTGAAAGTATTAAAACGGTGAGGGATCAAATGGAAAGACGAAAAAATTTTTTGATCAAAAAACGTTTTCAATTGAATTTCCTGGGACCTTTTGTCATTTTATTAGTCTTGGAGTCCATTCTGATTGTCAGCTTATTTTTGTATCTTTCCAAAGATACTCTCACGACCGGTTACATTGATTCAGTATTGCGTATTGAGAGAACACAGAATTTTTTCTCTTTTCCATTTTTTTTGCTGACGCTCATTGTAGTATTAGCTGTAGCTTTGACGGGAATGGTCATATTTATTATCCTGTCCCATCGTTTGGCCGGCCCTCTTTACCGCTTTGAACAGACTCTAAAACAAATGGAAGAAGGGGACTTAGTCAGCAGCATGCACTTAAGAAGGAACGATCAATTTGGTGAATTGGAAAAGGCGCTGAATCGGTTCACCGAATCTCTTAACCGCCGTATCGGAAGTATTAAGACGGACTTAGAAGAGGTAAGATCAATCCTTTCTCGAAGAGATGATCCAGCCATTCTAACCAAAGTTAATGAGAAGGTTGATTTGATGGCGGAGGAAATCAAACATTTCAAAGTTGCATCCAAATTGAACAATGAAGGATGAAACGTCTCTTCGGCATCGTTTATCTCTTCCTATCGCTGTTTCTTATGCCCAATATGATTTGGGCTGAATCCTCCCAAGTTTTCCAGACGAAACATACGACTATTTACTATTCCCAAGACAAGGACATTGATGATTTTATTTGGCGATTGGGTGGCCAACGATTGGAGTTTACAAATGATCCTAAGATGGCCTCCTATCGTATTGACCGTTTAGTCGAGCGGGTGCAAACCATTTTGGATATGTGGCCGCAAAATTTTCGCATTACTATTTATCTTCATCGCGGAGTTTTGTCGGCTAATAAGGTCGCTTATTACGAAAATAAATCGAAAACCATCCATGTTTCCGTTGATTACACCAGCGATGGGGTAGTCGCCCATGAAATTGTACATGCCAATATTGATCAGTATTTCTCCATCCCACCTCCTAGCAAAATGCAGGAGATCTTAGCCCAGTATGTGGACCAGAACTTATGGAGCGATTATTAAACGATATCCGGCATGCCGGCCATCGCCTAGTTTTAGGTGGAATCCTTTCGTTAATTATTTTACTTCTTTTGTCGGGTTCTTATTTACGGTGGTTGGATATTTATGAACTCGATACGTTGGATCTTCGTTTCCGATTGCGTCCTCCTATCCCTAGAACCGATCAGGCGGTCATCATTGAGATCGGTAATGACACAATTGCTCAATTAGGGCATTTTCCGATAGACAGAAGCTACCATGCTTTGTTGATTAAGGCTTTGGCAGATGCCGGTGCCCGGGCGATTGTTTTTGATATATTCTTCAGTGAACCGCATCCCAGTGATGATGAATTAGCGGATGCCATTAAAAATGCCGGGAATGTTTATCTTCCCTATATTTTTGAAATCCATGAAAAAGGTAAAGAAAACATCATTTCCGCTTCGGGTTTTGTCGCCCAAACCCTAGAGACTTTAACCGCAGAGGCTAAAGGGACAGGCCATATTAATATCATACCCGACCGCGACGGGAAATACCGCAGAGTCCCTCTTTATATTGAATATAATAATACCTTTTATCCCTACCTTTCCTTTTTAGTCGGTTGTGATCTTCTTGGTGTTCCTGGAAAAGCCATTACACTGCAGTCGGGCAGGGAGATGAAGTACGGCCAGCATAGAATCCCGTTGGATGAACACTCTACCATGCTCATTAACTTTTCAGGAAAATGGGAAAAAAGTTATGCGCATTATTCCTATGTGGATGTTCTACGTTCGTATATCGCGAAATTTTCTGGAGAAGTACCATTATTGGATTTAAATATTTTTAAAAATAAGATTTGTTTTATTGGCTTGACAGCTGAGGGCACTTCAGATCTGCATCCGAATCCTTTTGAGTCGCTCTATCCATCGGTAGGAATCCATGCCGAGGTTTTGAATTCAATGCTTAATAAGACTTTCATTTCCAGAGTTTCTAAATCAATAAATCTTATTTTCCTTTTGGTGCTGATTTTATTGACGGGGATAGCCGTCTGGTGGACCAAACCGCTCAAAGCCCTGATTTTTGTCGGATTGATGATAGCAATTTTTATTTTTCTGAGTGCGATCCTCTTCGATATTTTAGGATTATGGATTGATCTTTTTTATCCAGTGGTGTGTGTTTTTCTCGTTTATCTTTTGTGCATTTCGGCTAAATCGGTTTTAGAATGGAAAAAGCGTTTGGTTTTGGAAAACGAACTTAAGATCGCCCGGCAGATACAGGAGAGCTTCCTGCCGAAAACCTTACCGCAAACAGGACGGTTGGAAATTGCCGCACGGATGTTGACTGCCCGACAAGTGGGGGGAGATCTCTATGATTGTTTTGTACTTGAGGATGGAAAATTGGGGGTTATGATTGGTGATGTCACAGGTAAGGGAATCCCTGCCAGCCTTTTTATGGCGATGGTTGTTGCCTCGTTTCGATTTTATGTCGCTCCGGTTGTCTGTCCGGAAGAAACGTTACGACAACTCAATGAAAAATTGATCAAAGAAGTCACTTCGGGTCTGTTTGTTACTTTGTGTTATGCTGTTTTCGATATGCAGAAAGGTATGGTGAGTTATGCTAATGGAGGACATCTGCCTATCTTGTACATACCTAAGGAACATTCTCCGCAAT
>JAHFGK010000085.1 GCA_023247475.1 Candidatus Omnitrophota bacterium | reverse complement strand
TAAAGGATATGATACGGTAATCGGTGATCGAGGATTCCGACTATCGGGGGGGGAAAAACAGCGTATCGCCATTGCCCGAGCGATTTTGAAGAATATCCCCATTTTGATTCTGGATGAGGCCACCTCGCAGTTGGATTCGGAATCAGAGAAGTATATTCAAGAGGCACTCGATACCCTTATGCAAGGAAGAACGGTCATTGCGATTGCCCATCGACTATCTACAGTTAAGAAGGCTTCTAAGATCGTTGTTCTGGATAAAGGAAAGATTGTTGGTATTGGTAGGCATGAAGAGTTACTCGCGACTTGCGAGCTCTATAGGCGGCTTTATGAAACCCAATTTCAAATGGGAGAAAATAGCTTCGTAAATTCATAAAGTTCTAGAGATTCAAAACCATTTCATAATATTAAGCTTAAGAAATTTTGATATTAGCGAGTCTAAAGAAAATTATCACCCAAAGGGTTGGCTGTTCAGAAAATTAAAGGTTGCAAAAAAAATAATTTTTGGGTATACTACTTCGACTAATTTAGCTAAAGGCTTAACTTTAGGAAAGAAGTGACAAAAGTTAAGCTAAATAACGGCCGAAATTACTATAAGAGCAGGGGCTTTTGTAGGGGAGGGAATATTTCTGGCCTTTAATTGTAACCCATTTTATGGTCACTTGTTAGCTTTGCTTCCGAAAGAGAAAAAATAAGCAAGCTAGATTCCCAGAAATGGCCAGTATCAGGGAGGTAAAATGGCGGACGAAGTTATTAAGAAATTATTGGAAGCAGGGGTTCATTTTGGACACCAAACCAAGCGGTGGAATCCCAAAATGAAAAAATTCATCTTCGGAGAGCGAAGTGGGATTTATATCATTGATCTAGAAAAAACCGCAGTCCATTTAAACCAGGCAAGAGATTTTTTATATGAGATAGCACTGAAAGGTGGTACCGTTCTATATATTGGGACCAAAAAGCAGGCCCAAGAGATTGTCGCACAAGAAGCTACTCGGGCTGGAATGTTTTACGTGAATAACCGATGGCTGGGTGGGCTTATGACCAATTTTCAGACCGTTAAAAAATCGATTGAGCGACTGAAGGAAATTGAGAAGATGAGCCAAAACGGTATGTTCGAACGTTTAACGAAAAAGGAAGTGGCTGGTTTAACGAAAGAAAAAGATAAATTGGTATTGAATCTGGGCGGTATTCGTGACATGACGAAGTTACCTAATGCAGTGATTGTGGTGGATACCAAAAAAGAGGAGATCGCTGTTAAAGAGGCGAATCGATTAAAAATTTCTGTGATTGGGCTTATAGATACAAATTGCGATCCTGATGTTGTAGATTATCCGATCCCTGGTAACGACGATGCGGTGAAATCCATTCGTCATGTCATAACATTGATCACCGATAGTATCTGTGAAGGTCGAAAAGAATATCTATCCAATGAAGCGTTAAGAAAAGAAATGACGACCAAAGAAGCCCAAGGTACAGATGTTGAACCGAGTGAACAAGAACAGCAAGAAGATATTCCGGGTGAATTAAAATCAGAAGAAGAGGAGCCTACTTCTTCTGTTGAAGAGACGAATTAATCATGGGATGATCGATGTTTTTGTTATTTCGATTACAATTTTATTTATTGTATATGGGCTTGTTTTATTTTTGAGAAATAGAAAGGGTAATGAAATGAAAGCTTCTATGGATGATATAAAAGAATTACGTGAGTTGACATCCTGTGGTGTTATTGAGTGTAAAAAGGCTCTGGAAGAAGCAAGGGGCGATATTAATAAAGCTAAAGAAATTCTCCTGAAAAGAGGTTTAGAAATCGCAGCGAAAAAAAGCGGTCGCGTGGCAAAAGAAGGTCGCGTGGAGGCGTACGCACATTTGGGCAACAAACTTGCTGTTTTAGTCGAAGTGAATTGTGAGACCGATTTTGTAGCCAGAAGTGAAGAATTTTGTACTTTTACTAAAGATTTAGTCTTGCATATTGCCGCCATCAATCCTAAATACATTAAGAAAGAGGACGTGCCTGCTGACGCCTTACAAGGAGTGAAGGATAAAGAAACTTTTTATAAAGAAAATTGTCTCCTAGAGCAGCCCTTTGTTCGGGATCCCAAAAAGACAATTCGAGATTGTCTCAATGAACTTGTTGCTAAAATAGGTGAGAATATTTTTATCAGTCGTTTTGTTCGATACAAAGTGGGAGAAACGGGATAAAAGTCGTGTAAGTTTGTTGCGTTAAGAAAATAATCAGTTTTTCCACATTTTTAAAGGACAGTACATTGACGAAAAAACCAGCCTATAAGCGCATCCTCTTAAAATTAAGTGGTGAGGCAATGATGGGCAGCCAACAGCATGGCATTGATGCTGAGATGTGCGCCTCTTTGGCTGCTCAAATTAAAGAAGTCAGAGTATTGGGCGTGCAAATGGCCTTGGTTGTGGGAGGAGGAAACATTTTTCGAGGTCAAGTTGAATCAAAACGGTTTGGGTTGGATCGTTCGGTTGCGGATTATATGGGAATGTTGGCCACCGTCCTCAATGGTTTAGCTCTCCAAAATGCTTTAGAAAAGATTCATGTTCCTACCCGGGTTATGACTGCTATTGAAATGCATGCCGTTGCCGAGCCTTATATTCGTCGCCGAGCTATGCGGCATTTAGAAAAGGATCGGGTTGTTATATTTGTGGCTGGGACTGGTAATCCGTATTTCACCACAGACACAGCAGCAGCATTACGTGCTACCGAAGTCAATGCTGAGGTTATTTTGAAAGCGACCAAGGTTGATGGTGTTTATTCTTCCGATCCCATGAAGAATAAAGATGCCAAACGTTTTAAGCAGCTTCGATTTATTGATGTTCTTAAGAAAAATTTAAAAGTAATGGATGCCACTGCTATTAGCATGTGTATGGATAATAATCTCCCTATCGTTGTCTTTAATCTCCTTAAACCCGGTAACATTAAAAAGGTCGTTTTAGGAGAAGATATAGGAACGGTAGTTCACTAGAATAGCGAGGTCCACTATGAACGTTAAAGAGATTTTTAAAGATACTGAGAATAAGATGAAAAAAGCCATTGAAGCGGTCAGGCGTGAGTTTGGCGAGGTCCGTACTGGACGAGCACATCCTGGTCTTATTGAAGGGATGCATATTGATTACTACGGAACACCTACACTTTTAAAGCAGATTGCGTCTATTTCGATTCCTGATCCGAGAACTGTCCTAATTCAGCCGTGGGATATTTCCGCCCTTCCAGAGATTGAGAAGGCCATTTCTAATTCCAATTTAGGGGCTACCGGTTCCAATGACGGTAAATTAGTAAGAATTTCCCTTCCTCATTTATCGACCGAAAGACGGGAAGAATTAAAGAAAGTAGTTAAGGATATGGCGGAGAATGGTCGAGTCTCCATCCGCACCATCAGGCGCGATGCCAATGAGAAAATGAAAAAATTACGGGCTGATAGTATGATTTCCGAGGATGAAAGTTTTCGAGGCCAAGATGATATTCAAAAGTTAACTGACCGATTTATCAAAGAAGTTGATGCGATACTGGAAGAAAAAAGCAAGGAACTTTCCGAGTTTAAATAATATCAAGACATCCAAAGATTCTACTGATTCAATTGATATTTGGCAATTGTAAAAATTTTTTTTTAAGACATGACCCACTAGCTCATCTGGCAGAGCACTGCCCTTTTAAGGCAGGTGTGCCGCGTTCGAGTCGCGGGTGGGTCACTTTTTTAGTGGTTAGAGCTTAGTGGTTAGGGATTAGAATAGTGGTAAGTTAGAAGAAAACTGAAATTTATTATATAAATTTATTCCTATTAAAAAAAATTAGCAATTACCACTAACCTCTAATCCCTAGTCACTAACCGCTAAAAAAGGGCGGATGGCGGAATTGGTATACGCGCATGCCTTAGGAGCATGTGGGGAAACCCTTGGAGGTTCAAGTCCTCTTCCGCCCATTAGACGTGTTAAGTATCAGGTGTTATGTATTAAGTTTTACGAAACGTATTGTCACATGACACATAATACATAGCACGATACTTTTGCGGCGGCACTTGCCTTTCTGGAATGACTTAAGATGGTAGCAAGTACTCGCCGCAAATTTTTCTAAAAAGATATTGAGGTAATTTGCGGCGGTAATTCAGTGGCTAGAATGCTTCCTTGCCAAGGAAGATGTCGTGGGTTCAAATCCCATCCGCCGCTCTTGTTAAAGAATTTAAAGGTTGAGAGACATAATAGTTTAATTACGCTAACGTACCTACCATCAAATTAAAAGAGACAAATTTTATGTCTATTAGCTCTTTTATAATTTCAATCATTGTCTGTCTTTATCTTACTGTTGTGTTGTTGAAGGAGGAAGGTTAATGAAAATCAGTGATTTTCTGTGCCCCAAGGCCATTTCTGCAGATTTAAAAGCAACAGCCAAAAAAGATGTGATTGAAGAATTAGTTAGCTTACTGATCAATGCCGGTGTTATTGAGAAGAAGAATAAAAATAAAGTAATTGAAGTTCTTATGGCACGCGAAGCGTTAGGTTCAACAGCCATTGGGCAGGGAATTGCCATCCCGCATGCCAAATGTGATTGTGTCAGCGAATTAACCGCTAGTATAGGTATTAGTAAAAAAGGGATTAACTTTGATTCATTAGATGGTGAACCCGCATATATTTTCTTCTTGTTAGTCGCCCCCATGGATTCTGCCGGCCCTCACCTTAAGGCATTGGCTCGTATATCACGGCTTCTCAAAGATAAGTATTTTCGTGATAGTCTTAAAACATCCAAAGATGAAAAGAGTATTTTAAAATTAATTTCTCAAGAAGATGGACGCACCGCTTAATCCTTAAGTATGTTCCAAAATTTTAAAAAATGGTTATATCCCCGGATGGGGATTAAACGATGGCTGTTTACTTCGTTTCTAGGCATCATTATTGTTATTGTGGGGACTATTTTAACGGTTCAGCCGTATCGATTTGTCAACGGGTTCGGTTTTGTTTGGATTATTTGTGGTGTTGTTGTGATTGTATTGAGTTTTGGCAAGTTGATTGTCTCTTTGATTACGTTGTTTCTTCCTAAAGGGGAACGAGAACTGGTTAATATTCTTTATCGAAAGCGATATTTGGAACGTGGTCCGAAAATTGTTGCTATTGGTGGTGGGCATGGTCTTTCCAACTTACTTTCTGGGTTGAAAGAATATACTTCAAATATTACGGCGATTGTGACAGTGGCTGACAGCGGCGGCTCCTCAGGTCGGCTGAGGGAAGAATTTAATATTGTCGCGCCTGGTGATATACGAAATTGTTTGGTGGCGTTGGCGGATGCCCCTGCTCTTATGGGGGAACTTTTTCAGTTTCGTTTTTCAAAAGAATCACAATTACAGGGTCATAATTTTGGCAATCTTTTTTTAACAGCGATGGTGCAAGTCACTGGAGGTGATTTTGAAAAGGCTGTCAAAGAATCCAGTAAGATCTTAGCCATTCGTGGGAAAGTGGTTCCTTCAACGGTCACGAATGTGCATTTGGTTGCTGAGTACGTGGATGGTTCTTTTACCGAGGGGGAAGCGAAAATTCCTAAAAAAAATGTGAAGATTAAAAAAATATTTTTGAAGCCACAGGATTGTTTTCCAACGCAGGAAGCGATGGAAGCCATTGAAGAAGCAGACGTCATTGTCTTAGGTCCAGGGAGTTTATACACTAGCGTTATTCCCAATTTAATCATTCAAGGGATGCCGGAGGCTATTGCCAAATCCTCAGCTTTTAAAGTTTATGTTTGTAATGTGATGACTCAGCAGGGAGAGTCGGAGGGTTTCTGTGCTAGCGACCATGTTTTGGCCATTGTTGCGCATACGAACAAAGATATTATTGATGCCTGTATCGTCAACAATGCGGAGGTCCCGCAACAGGCCCAAGAGCGTTACAAAATGGAGGATCAATTCCCCGTCAAAGCAGATATCGAAAAGATTAGAGAAATGAATTATAAAGTTGTCGCTACTGACTTGTTAAGTGTGAATAATTACGTTCGCCATGATTCCGTTAAATTAACGAAAATATTGATTAAGTTGACTGAGGCTAACCGAGTCATCCGGCGATAATAATTTAATCATGACAACTTCCATGCCTAAGGTAGAAAAAGAGATTGAAATTCTTAATGCTCAAGGCCTGCATGCGCGTCCAGCGGCTATGTTTGTTCAAATTGCCTCGAAATTTGATTCGCAACTGACGGTCACTAAAGATAATGAAAGTGTGAATGGAAAATCGATTATGGGGATTTTGATGCTCGGTGCTCAACAGTATAGCAGAATTAAAGTCACAGCCGAAGGAGAGGATGCGGCTCAATTAGTTCAAGAGTTAGAGGAATTTTTAAGTAAACCAGAATGAAGGGACATGAGCCATCAATGACTGAAATTGTTATTAAAGGGATTCCGGCGGCCCCGGGAATCGCCATGGGATCGGCTTTTATATTGGACAAACAAGAATTTATTGTCCCCCCACGCGCGATTATGGCGACCGAGGTGCCGGTCGAAATTGCGCGTTTTGAAGAGGCTCTCATCAAAACACGAGAAGAGATTCTAAGTCTCAAAAAGAAAATTGATTTTGAAATTGGGGCTCAGCATGCTCAAATTTTTGATGCCCATCTTTTGGTCTTGGAAGATCGAACGATGATTGAAGAGGTCATTAAAAAGATCAAGGCAGAAAAATTATCCGCCGAATTTATATTTTTTCAAATCCTTAAAAAATATGTGAAAGTTTTTTCTCATATCCAGGATGAATATTTAAGAGAGAGAATAACGGATGTTAATGACATCGGTCGACGGGTTTTAAAAAATCTGATGGATGAATCCAAACTCCATGAATTTGACAATCTCACGGAACAATTGATTATTATTGCACATGATCTTTCCCCTTCAGATACGGTGAGTATGTACAACAAAAATATTATTGCCTTTGCCACGGATATCGGGGGACGAACCTCCCATACAGCGATTATGGCCAAATCGTTAGGTGTGCCAGCGGTGGTGGGGTTAAAGGATGCCACGCTTCAGATCAACAATCAAGATTATGTGATTGTGGATGGCCGTATGGGGTTGGTGATTGTGAACCCTAAGCCAGAAACGAATGAAATTTATTCTAATGAGAAGTCTCGCATTGAATCCTTTCGCCATCGATTCGATGATATGCGGGATTTACCGGCCGAGACCATCGACGGCAAAAGAGTCAGGATCACGGCCAATTGTGAGTTGCCTGAGGAAACCCCCGTGATTATAAAACACGGGGCAGAGGGAATCGGTTTGTATCGCACCGAATATTTTTACATGAATCGTGTGGATTTACCCTCGGAGGAAGAACAGTATCAGGCGTATCGACATGTGGCAGAAGCGATGGCGCCTCACCCGATTACTATCCGGACATTAGATTTGGGTGGTGATAAATTTATATCGAGTTTACAACTCCCTCGGGATATGTATCCTTCTTTGGGGTGGCGGGCGATCCGATTTTGTTTAGAACGTCCCGACATCTTTACGACACAACTACGCGCTATTTTGCGTGCCTCGGTGCATGGGCGTATTCAACTGATGTATCCGATGATTTCCGGACCGGGAGAATTACGTCAGGCCAATAATATTTTAGAAGAAGTCAAAGATAATTTAAAGGATGAAAAAATCCCTTTTGATGAAAACATTGCGGTGGGAGTAATGATTGAGGTTCCATCGGCGGCGTTAACGGCAGATCTTTTGGCTAAGGAAGCAGATTTTTTTAGTATTGGGACCAATGATTTGATTCAATACACTTTAGCCATTGATCGGGTTAATGAGAAAACAGCGTATCTGTATGAACCAGGTCATCCAGCCGTCTTGAAATTAATTCAAAAAGCCATCGAAGCCGGTCACCAATCAAAAATCAAAGTGGGACTATGTGGTGAGATGTCCAGTGAACCAGTGTTAGCATTTTTGCTATTAGGATTAGACTTAGATGAATTTAGTATGTCTCCTTTGAATATTTTGCAGATTAAAAAGCTCATTCGTAGTGTAAGATACATCGACGCCCAGGAGTTAGCCCAAAGAGCTTTGGGATTGTCCACTGGGAAAGAAGTCGAAGAGTTAAGTCAATCAAGATTGAAGGAATTGGCCCCCCATATCTTTCATGTAGAAACTTAAAGTATATCATAAGTTTCCTAAGTTAGATACAATGGCCAGGGGATAGCAATTATTCTTCATGGTAAGATTGGTCGTTTATGAAAATACTGATCTTAGCTGCTGGGTATGGAACACGACTGTATCCTCTCATTAAGGATACACCCAAATCACTCTTGCCCATTCATGGCAAGCCGTTGATTAATTTTATCCTTGATAAAGTTCAAGATTTAAAAGGCTGGGATGAAATTATTGTTGTGACCAATAATAAATTTTTTAATCATTTTCAAGAGTGGGCAAAAAAACAGCCCCGCCTGGCTAATAAAATCAGGGTGGTGAATGATGAAACAAATTCACCCGAAGACAGATTGGGTTCTGTGGGTGATATTGAATTTGTTTTGAAGAAAGAAAAGATTAAAGATGATCTGTTAGTTGTGGGTGGAGACAATTTATTTGACTATGAACTAGAGACGTATCTGTCATTTGCTCAAAAGAAAAGTCCCTTTGCCACCATAGGAGTTTTTGATATTAAAAATATTGAGGAAGCTAAAAAATTTGGTGTGGTGACATTAAACCGAGAACAAAAGGTTACTGCTTTTGAGGAAAAACCTTCCACCCCTAAGTCTAGTTTGATTGCCATGTGCTTTTATTATTTTCCCAAGGAATCGTTAAATTTTCTTGCCCAATATATCCAGTTATTTAAAAAGGCAGATAAAGCTGGTGATTATATCCATTGGCTGTCCCAGCAAACCAATGTTTATGGTTTTCAATTTGAAGGGAAATGGTATGATATTGGGAGCATTGAGTCGTATCAAGAGGCACAAAAGGCTTTTTCGGTGAAATAAAATGGCTAGTAAAAATTACTCGAAATTCAACTGAGAAAAAATTTTTGACGTGTATAAGAAAGGATGGTAATCAAGTGAAAGGTCAATATTTTTTAACATCGGAGTCGGTGGGTTGCGGTCATCCGGATAAAGTCTGTGATCAAATTTCGGATGCGGTATTAGATGCTGTTCTTCGGGACGATCCCAGAGGCAGAGTCGCTTGTGAATCTTTTATCACCATGGGATTGGTGATTGTGCGGGGGGAAATCACGACTTCCACCTTTGTCGATGTCCAAAGACTTGTCCG
>JAHFGK010000084.1 GCA_023247475.1 Candidatus Omnitrophota bacterium | reverse complement strand
CCACCCTTCATACTAATGATGCCGTTGGTGCAATTGTTCGCTTAATCAATATGGGAATTGAACCGTTTCTCATTAGCTCGGCCTTGTTAGGAGTTGTGGCCCAACGCCTGATCCGAAAAATTTGCAAGGAGTGCCAAGAAAGTTACCAGGCTGATAAAATAGTTTTACAAAAATTAGGAATCCTTGATGCCCAAATAAAAAAAATTTATCGTGGGCGAGGTTGTCAGAACTGTCTTAACAGCGGTTATAAAGAGCGCGAAGGAATCCATGAAGTTTTAATCCCGAATGAAACGATTCGACAATATATTTTGGAAAAACGTCCGAGTGAAGATTTAAAAGCAGCGGCCCAAGAAACCGGGATGCGGACACTCCGCGAAGTCTGTATCAATAAATTACTGGACGCCGTTACAACGCCGGAAGAAGTCATTCGCGTAACCCAAGAAACATCAAACTAAACGAGTATTTATGAATTATAGTTATATTGCTAAAGATATGAAAACAGGTAAAAGGGTCAAATCCATCGTGGCTGCGGAAACGATTTCATCCTTAGTAAAAGAATTGCACCGCAATGAATTATTGCCCCTCAAAATTATCGAAGCGGGGTCCGTTGACCAAATAGCAAAATTAAAATCATTTTGGCCTCACTCTCAGCGCAAAATTAAATCCAAAGAAATCGCTATATTTACTCGTCAATTATCAGCGACGATTAAAGCTGGTTTATTATTAAGCGACGCGTTGGAAACTATTGCCGATGACCTGGATAATTTATATTTCCAGGAAGTCATCCAAAAAGTACGCGAACAAGTTTCCGGTGGGAGATCTTTTTCTGAAGCCTTAAAAGTATTCCCCGCAGTTTTCAGCCGATCTTATATTTCCGTGATTACAACCGGCGAAGTAACGGGACGGATGGATATGACTTTGGAAAGTTTGGCGAAATTCCTTGAAAACACGGAATCCATAAGAAAAAAAGTTAGCGGTTCTCTGCAATATCCTTTATTCATTCTTGGGTTCGCCTGCTTGATTGTTTTCTGTATGTTTATTTTTATTATTCCTAAATTTAAAGAAATTTTTATACAATCGGGAGCCCCCTTGCCGGGATTTACTCAGGTTGTCATTGGTTACAGTGATTTTATTATTCATCAGTGGCTATTTCTTACTACCGCTGTAATCGTAGTCGGCGTGTTAATAAAACAATCATTTAAAATTCCCCATGTCGTGCGCAGAGTAGATCAACTTTCTTTAAAATTGCCGATTGTAGGGAAAGAAATCTTACACAAATTTTATATTTCGTGCTTTTGCCGAACATTGGGATTCATGCTTTCTTCCGGAGTTGGTCTGCCCAAAATATTGGAAATTGCCGCCCAGGTAATCCGAAATTGTATCTTTGTCGAAAGTATTCAAACAATTCGTAAAAAAATTCTATCGGGAACAACTTTCTCCGATGCTCTTCGCGAACAAAAAATTTTCCCTAAATTAGTGACTAAAATGTGCAGCATTGGAGAAAAAACCGGCAATTTAGATCATATGATGACGCAAACAGCCGATTATTACGCTGAGGAATTAGAGAGCAGCATTCATAAACTAACGACCCTTATTGAACCGACGCTGATTGTTTTTGTCGGTATTATCGTTGGGATTGTGATTGTGGCCATTTATCTGCCAATTTTTAAATTTTCATTATTAGTTAAATAAACTTATGGGATTAACTATTTTGAAAACAATTTCAAAAATAGCTTCAGAAAAGGCCGTTACTCTGGTGGAACTGCTCGTATCCGCCCTCATCTTGGGTTATGTGCTTTCGGCCATACTCATCGCTTTTGCTCAGAATTCTATCCTTAACCAATCAAGCGGAAATCTTACCATTGCCACCAGCCACGCCGATCATGTGCTAGAAGGTATACGAAGCGCTACCTTCAGTACATTGCTGAGTAATATTAATACTAATGCTTGGACATGCAATACGGATACAATTAATCATTGGAGTTGTACGACATCACCAAATTATTCCTACTTCCAAATCTTGACACCGTTAAATGGAGAGTCGATTACTACGATGGCAAGCGGGACAACCCTATTAACAGTTACAGTTACGGTTAATTGGAACGACCTCCAGCAGCGTGCACAATCCAAAACCGTACAAACACAGGTTGGTCCATGAAAAAAGGATTTACTCTGCCTGAGCTAATGATTACCATTGCCATTTTCAGCGTCATTGCAATTGGCATCTATAATACGTTAGGTGGGGGCAGCAGATCTTATTATATGGAAGTTACTCATCTCGAGCTCCAACAACAGGCACGTAATGCGCTCAATCGTATGGTCCACGAGATGCGGGAAGCCTCCAGGGCTTCGGTTACGGTAACAGTGCTGAGTGCCACCAGCGATAGGATTGTTTTTAATACGCCGTCGTCCTTAGGCGTGCAATATTATCTAAGCGGAAATAACTTGGTTCGGGAATTTCCCACAGGAACCATTAAGCCGGTAGCCAGCAATATTGCTTATTTAAAATTTACTCCGACTCCTTCCACGAACCCGGCGACATTAAAAATTGATACGCACTCGGATAAAACATTTTTGGGGACAATGTCATTCCATTTAACTGAAACAGTAAAATTGCGAAATGGATAAACTTAAAAACAATAGAGGAAGTACTTTAGCCCTGACTATGCTCACGATTCTAGTTCTCACAATTTTAGGACAGGCCATTATGCTTGGTAGTACGGTTGAGAGTCGGGCATCACAACGCTATCTTTATTCCACCGAGGCGTTTTGGCTGGCTGATGCTGGTATTCATAAAACCCTTTGGGAGTTTACTCAGAACAGTTGTCACGGTTTTGTTCAGGAAGGAACCGCTATTGCTTGTTCCAGCTGTTCAAGTTGCGGTGGTGGGAATAAAACATTGGCCGCAACATTAAGTACCGGAGATTATGACATTGTGATGGACAACGACAATACCAATGTGAAATCCATCGGTTGGTGGCCGGGCCGTACGGCAGCTAATCGGATTCAGCGTACGGTACAGTTGGATAGCGGTTCACTATTTAAATATGCAACATTTGCGAAAGGGAAGATATCGATTGCCAATGGGGTAAAGGTCGATAGTTATAATTCTGCTAATGGTCCCTACGGAGGAAGCAACATTTCGCATAGAGGTAACGTCGGTAGCAACGATAGCTCAACAACAGCCATTGATCTAGGTAACAATGGAACTATTGATGGTAATGTCAGCACTGGTCCAGGAGGGAATGTTGTCATGGGGAACCAAGCCTCTATTACCGGTTCAATTAGCCACAATAATAATATATATTTGCCTGATGTTATTGTCCCCGCCACTCTGACTAGCCTTGTTTCTGGAGGAACATTGACCATTAACAATAATCAAACAGCAAATCTATCCGGCAACTATAAATATGCATCTGTTAATCTAAAAAATAATAGCACATTGAATATTATGGGAAACACTAATCTTTATTTAACTTCAACCACTTCATTAGCAACGGGAAATAATGTAACGCTCAAAGTTAACAGTGGTGTTAAATTGACTATTTATGTTAATGGCACCCTTCAATTTTCAAATAATGTCCTAATCAATAATGTTGAGCAAAAACCAACTAATTTATTTATTTATAGTACTTATACCGGGACCAATGGAGTAACATTCTCCAATAACAACGATACATATGCAGCTACTTATGCCCCTAATACGGATGTATTGATTAATAATAACGGTAATTTTTATGGTTCTGTTGTAGGCAAAACGATTGCTCTTTCAGGCTCCAGTAACAGTTATGTCCATTTTGATCAGGTCTTAGGTGGTACCATTAATGTCTCCACCAGAGAGTGGCAAGAGCTTTAATCCAAGAATTGCAATTGTATTTCAATTGCAATTCTTGTCCGTAGGGCCTGTACAGCGGGGTTCAACCCGAAAATTTCAGTTTCCCTAATAGTTAACACAAGAAGCATCAACTGAAATTCTTAGGTTTAAAAGAGACATGACCTTTCTTAACAAAAAGGTCAAGCTTTTCTAAATGTAAGTAAGGACAAATTAAGGAGATTTACCCAAATGAGAACACTCAACCCCATTAAAGAATTAATTTATGCGTCCAGTCCGCGGGATTTGGACCAAAAACTTTACCAAATGGAAGACACCCAAGTGGATCTTTGTTTGGTCATTGAAGATCCTCGGTGTCACGTAAAAAATTTTAATCTTCCGCAAATGGCGGAACAGAAAATTCGGCAACAAATCCTTTTTGAGATGGTAGATCTTTTAAGTCTGCCTTTGCCAGATATCATCATGGACATTAAAATCTGTAATCAGAGTAACGGGTATGTAAATGGGTATTATGCTTGTATACCCAAGGGTGCAATCATGGAATATTTGCAGATATTGCAAAAACATGAATTATCGGCGGAATTTTTTATCCCCGCCCCGCTTGCGCGATTGGCCGCCTTGTATAAAATGTATACGATTGAAAAAGGACATACCCTTTTTTTGGATCTTTCGAAAGCTGATGAAGTTAATATTTTTGTATTTAATGGCAACCATTGCGAACTCATCCGAAAATTCCCGTACGAAGACCCAACACAGACAGTCCAAGAAATCATTCGTTCTTTGATGAGTATATCTGCGCAGAATGGCACCAAGAAGATCGACCAAATTAATTTCTATGGGACGACCCCTGATACCGAAAAATTTAAAGAAATACTTTTCCAACAATTCGGCGTTGCACTTACCACAAGAGAAATATCACTTTCCGATCTTAGCCCCGTTGAAGAAAAACATGAATTCGGATTAAATCTTTTTAAAAAATTACGTATCTCGAATAAAGTCAAAAAATTAATCCATATCGGTGCTAACATCGCCTTGATGACGGCGGTTTTGATCTTAATTATTATGAGATTTCACATGTATCAAAATGCAAAATCACTCAATAAGTTGAGGGAATCCCTGCAACCAGACACTAAAAATATTGTTAAGATTGTCGCAATAAAGGGGGGAACACCATGACCACGAATATTTGGCTACAATTTTTTAAGACTGACCGGTTGTTAAATATCAAAATTATTTTTCTGGGAATTATTTTATTGTCAATTTGTTCTCTAGGTTATGTCACCCATCAACAACGAAAACAAATTTGTTCGCTGAAACAATTCCTCATGGCCAAAACTTCTTACGTAAAATCAGTTGCACACCAGCCCAAGGCCTGCAAACTGACCGGAATTGGCAACGATGAGAAAAAAGCATTTGCTATCATTGATAATGAAATCTTTTGGGTCAATGATAAGTTTGGCGATTATATTATCCAAAATATTCAATTGAACCGCGTAATATTGCTTAATATAAAAACAAATGAAAAAATAGAAATACCTTTATACAAAGAAGAAAATTTTATCGAATTATCTAAGAAATAAAATCTCACCTAAAGCTAACAATTTCACTGGTCATTCTTGGATTTCCTGACCGGATAAAAGCAATAATCTCCTTTTCGATCATCTTGTCCTGATTGCCTGCCGCTTGAATTTTAGTTGGATCTTTGATGAGCATAGGCATGTTGAGATATTGTCCTGCTGCGGTTATTTTTTGATTTCCCTGGAATAAGGTGTTTGAATATTGAATTTATTGCACAACGCACTGATTTCTTTAATCACATCGGTATTTTCTTTGGCATACTCTAATTGACTAATTAAGGAATAAATTTTATTAAACGCCCAGATTCTGGCGATCTCCCGGTCTCCGGCCGGTGCGTCGATTAAAGAAGCCTCCAAGACGTATTCTTTCGTTTCTCCCTGCAAATCGCCCAGAAGCTGCAAAAGGAATCTGTTTTCATCCGTGTATTTTCCATACAACGTGAAATCCGCCCCGCGGAAGAAATCCGGCAACACCTTCGGAAAAATCTCTTCATCCTTAATGCCGCTGGCATGATATCGTAAATTCAACAAAACAGGATCTTTGATCTCATCATACAGGGAAGACATTTTCTTGCTCATCACAAATTCGCGATCAGAATATTCCGACCAGCCTCGATTCTTAAACGTGATAAAATCCAGAAGATAACGGTTATAATCAAAACCGCCGCTAAAGGCAAAAATCGAAGTCCTGCCGTTATTGAGCCGGGAGATTTCATTAATGACTTCCCGTGAATCCGTGATTCCTTTGGTCGGACGGCCGTCACTCAAAAAAAGGATATACGACGGGCGCATCGGATTTTCGAGGTTAATACTTTTGTAAAGAGCGTTATAGGCATCCGTTTTACCGCCGGCCTTCAAACGGTCGACAAAACCAACCGCCGCCAACATATCGGATTGCGCGGGGCTCAAGGATTTCGGACTAAACTTCGTCGTCTCTTCTTTGAAAACAATGATGTTAAAATAATCGCCCTGGTTGAGGTGGTTCACACAATATTCCAAACCCTTCTTCAATTGATCCAAACGCTCCTGCTTGATGCTTAACGAGGCATCGAGCAAAAACACAATCTCTTTGGGGATCGTTGGCAAAGAATTGGTCTTCTCCTGCACTTTGATACTGATTTTAAAATATTTTTGTCCGTCTTCCGGGTCCTGGTAAGTGAACAATTCATAGGTGAGATAATCTTTCAGTTCACCTTTGGGAAGGACATTGCCATTCGCCCCCGCCCCCTGAATGCCCGAGAGAAAAGTGTTGCTGTATTGAGAGGCATTGTTAAACAACCCCGGAGAAGCCGACTGAGCGAAACCCAAATCCGGTTTTTGCGTCATGAAATCATCCGGGAGACCGTCACGATCTTGCAACCCTTTCGGTGATGCGAGCAGCGATTGACTCTGAACAAGCGGTGTTTCCACCATATCCTTTCGCGTTTTCCGTTCGATCTTTTCAACAGGAATAAACTCTCCGTTTTTAGTTTCCGGCAAAGGAATCAAATCATGCGGATCGGCGCTGATCAAAGGCTGGGCGACTTTCTCGATATCCCGGATGAGTTTGTCCTTTTTGATCTCCTGGTCTTTTCGGTCAAAAAAGGAACTGATCGAGTCGGCATTGGGGGGTTGGTCGAATTTCGGCGTCGGGGATTGGGCAGGCCTGCCCTCTCTCACCGCATCGGGGATGGTGATCTCTTTGTCCACCATCTTGACCTTAACGGTCTGCTGTTCATGGGCCTTGGAATAAATATCAACGACCTTAATCGTAAGAAAGATGATCAAAAAAATGATATGTAAGGCAATCGAAATCCCAAGAGCGTATACAATATTTTTATTAACTTTCACTTAATTTCAATATCCTTTCCTGGGCCTTATTCAACAAATCACTTTCTTGATAGGAACTGACAATCTCCTTATACGCTTTCACGGCCTCTTCTTTGCGATTGAGGCGTTCCAAAATGGTTCCTGCGCGAAACAAGGCTTGCGGAACATAAACGGGATCATGATAAAGGATCGCCACATTCAAGTATTGTTTAAGGGCTTCTTCCTGATTGCCCATAGTCTCCTCGAGCTGGGCCACCTCAAATCTGGCCTGCAGGATAACGGTGTGGTCGTTGGGGTCTTGTGCGATGGCGGATTGAAATTGCTGTTTGGATTTTTCAAAATCTTTTTTGGCTTCTAAACAAAGTCCTTTTCCGATATACGCTGGTCCGGTATATTTATTTTTTACAGCAGCGATTTCCGGGGGTGGGGATTGTTGCGCTGCATTGTCTTTTTGGTTCTTCCCGGCGTCAGCCGACGCAGGCGCATTGGGCACATGGGCCGAGAGAATTTGATCATAGGAGATGATCGCGTTATCACAATCCGCTTTGCCGCGCAAGGCCTCCGCTTTAAAATACAAAATCCCCTCGGAATCGGCCTGTCCTTGATTCGCCTGAGCCGCCTCTAGAATCCGGAGCGTCTCATCAAAATTTTTTGCATCCAAGTTCTCATGGGCCAGCCAGAAATAAATATTAATATCTAAATCATTCTGCGGAAATTCTTTGAGAATACGATCCAAGACATCCTTGGCCTTCGCATTGTCTTTCTGATCGATAAAAATAAACGCCGTATTTTTTAAAGCCGAATAATAAAGCTTCTGATCGACATTCGGCATTTGAATGATCTTATCGTAATCGCTCAAAGCGTCATCGTTATGGCCCGAAGACTGCAGATTGAATGCCAGATTAAAATAGATCAGCGGCTCGCGCGCATTCCCGGGATATTTCTGCAGATATTGCTGCAGAAGCTCAACGGCTTTATCATAATTCTTCGTTTTGGAATGAAGTGTACTCAAAATAAACAGTACCTCTTCCGCTTTTTGATCCTGAGCGAAATTAGACAAGTAGAGATCGCAATGATTGATCGCTCTTTGATCGTCTTCGAGTTTTAAAGCGAGCATAATGTCGTTATATAAAGATTCCTGGCGTTTCGCTTCTTCTTTGCCTTTTTCAAAATATTGAAAAAATGAATTCATGGCCTCGGCAAAATTTTTAAGCGCGTTCTGGGCAAAGGCCAGACCATATAAACTGTCAATCGCCCAGGGCGAAGTAGGGAAAGAGGCCATGATCCTTTGATACATCTCGATGGATTTTTCATATTCACTGGAGCCGTAATACGCCTCGGCTTTCAGAAAAAGTGTTTCATCCTTATTTTGGGCAGCGTCATCCAGTTTGCTTTCGATCCATTTAATCGCCTTGGTCGAACGGTCCGCTTTGATCAATACCTCGGCTTTCTTCAAAACGATCTTTTCCTGGTCCGCTCCAGTCAGGCCGGTAAAATTCATGATCTTCTCTAATAAAGCAATCGATTCATCAAATCGACCCATCTGGGCGTAAGTATTGGCCACCGCATAAAAGACCGCGAAAAAACGCGCGTCTTCTTTAATGGATGATTGACGGTTCTGATATTCCGTAATCACATTGTCATACTGGCCCAGATTAAATAACGATAACAACAGATTGGCCGAACTATCCTCGGCAATCGCCTGTTCCGGGAACTGCTCTAAAACTTTTTTGAACATCTCAACAGCCTGTTCATATTGATCGGCCAGAAAACGCATCTCGCCCTCTTTATAAAGCGCAAAGGCCTGCACCTCTTTGGCCGTGCTATGATCATAAGCCTGCTGATAAAATTCGATGGCCGTGTCGTATTGAGGATATTCGGCATAGATGTTCCCTATTTCGATATAGGCTTGAGCGGTATAGTCGGAGGCAACCAGCTGTGCCGCTTTCTTCAAAAGCTCGATTGAGGTCTGCTCTTCCTGACGCGCCTTGTGACATTTCGCCTGATAAAAATAAACAATCTCCCGTAACGCATCCTCCAGGTTGGCATCTGGGATCGCATTAAGACCAGCC
>JAHFGK010000083.1 GCA_023247475.1 Candidatus Omnitrophota bacterium | reverse complement strand
TCAGCAGTCGCTGCATGGCAGGCGGCAAATGGATTAAGTCCGGCAGTAGGATATTTTGGCACGTTGTCACGCGCAAAATATAGCGCAATGATGGCAGTAGGTCCGACACCGACACCGACGCCTAATCCGACAACGAGTGGATCACCCCCGCCGGTGCCAACAGGAAGCGGTTTGACGGTAGTGGCATCAGCTGATCAGCCAGCAGAAGGTATGCTTGCACCTCGAAGCGCAATGCGTGTTCCTGCATTGGGAGCTGTCTTTACGGCATCTAACGATGGCGATATAACAGTAAACTCAATGGTGGTTCAGCGCGTAGGTCAGGCGGATGATGCTGTTGTTGACAGCATAGTTCTTCTTGATGAAAATAAAGTACAGGTTGGTTTGTCAAAAACCCTTAATTCGCTTCATCAAGTCACATTAAATCAGTCGTTTGTGGTGGCAAAAGGCACTTCAAAGAAAATGTGGATTGCCTTTAGTCGGCCAGCATCGGGTACCCATGGAGGAGAAATTGCTAAATTCCAGCTTGTTTCAGTGAATGCAGGTACTGCGACGGTTAATGGCACATTTCCGATGATAGGCCCCGGCATTACCATTAATGAAACATTATCTCTTGGCAGTCTTGCATCGCCTCTTAAAGGCACGCTTGATCCAGGTTCAAGACGAGGATCGCTTCAGGTAGGAGCAACAAAGTTTTACGCATCAGGTGTACGATGGGATGTTGGTTCAGCAGAGCCGGTATCTCTTGAGCAGATTCGCTTCTATCAGGCAGGTTCCGCTGGATCCGGTGATCTTGCAAACGTAACGATCACGATTAAAGGCGTTGATTATCCGACTACGGTTTCTGCAGATGGCAAATATTACACTGCAGTTATTACTCCCGGTGTCTTGTTTGATAAAGGCGCAGTCATTGATGCCGCGATTAAAGCTGATGTTGTAGGTGGTTCTAATCGAACTATTGAGTTTGATCTGCAAAAGCGCACTGATGTAGTGGCAAAAGGCACAACCTTTGGTTACTATGTCTTGCCTGCAAACGGATCAACGGCAGATGTAACCGGATCAGCAGGTGAAGGATTGATTACTTCAGGCGAGCCGTATTATCATGCATATCAGCACACGATCTCTGCAGGTACGCTACGCCTAGAGAAATCAACCACCGTACCGGCAGGAAACGTTGCCGTTGGAGCATCGGGTGTAGTACTTGGCGCGTTTGGCTTTGATACCAAAGGTGAAGATGTTTCTATCTCATCGCTGATGCTCACCTACGCCATATCAGCAGGAACGTTTGACTATATCACCGGCGTATCAATAGTTGATGATACCGGAGCCACGATTGCAGGACCAAAAGATGCGGTCTCTGGCTTGACCACAACCTTTACTGATACCTTTACTGCTAAAACTGGTTATCATATATACACCATAAAAGGTAAATTGAGCTCAAGCTTTTCCGACGGCACCACGATCTCTGTTTCAATGACTCCCGGTAGCGATATCACCACAAAGGGCATGGTGACGGGATTGACTATTACTCCCACTCCATCATCTGCGGTATCGGCAAGCACGATGACAATCCGCAAAGCGTCATTGAAGACTTCGATTTCTGATTCTCCTGCAGCGCAGAATGTCGTACGAGGGGTCAATGGATACCTGTTCTCAAATGTTCAGTATGATGGTACAGCATCCGGAGAAGACCTTCGCATTACCTCGCAGGATCTGACCATTACCGTTGGTGCGAGCGCGAACACAAATAACATCACTAATTGTGGAATGTTTGATGGCGCTACTGCCCTTAACACAGGCGCAAACGTACTCAATCCCGCAGCAGGTACTGTCGCTCTTAAGGCAACCTTTACCTTGGATAATAACTTGGTTATTCCCAAAGGTACGTCTAAGATCATTGCAGTAAGATGCAACATTATCTCAACGGCAGTTGCGAATGGAACCATATCACTTGGTCTTACTGCCGCCACTGGTAATGATACCGTAGTGGTTGGCAAGGATACGGGGACAACAGTAACGGAAACAATCACCAATGGAGTCGGTTCTACGATGACCGTCCGAACAGGTGGATCACTCACCGCTGTTCTTGACGCATCAAGTCCTTCAGAACGCTATGGCATTGCAGGTAAAACCGATGTGGCGGGCTCTATATTCAAGCTCTCAAGCCAATATGAAGCTTTGAAGCTTACGAAGTTCGGTTTCAATCTTGCTTCGTCAACGGCATCAACCTCTGATGTTGTAAAAGTTTCTTTCTGGGATGGAGCAACGAAAGTAGGCGAGTCAGTATTTACCGGAGGCAACTACTATGCGACAAGCACCCTTACATCTGACTTCATTATTCCTAAAGATGGAGACAAGATACTGTCTACAACCGTTGATCTTATTTCAAAGGATAGTATTGGTAGGGCAGCGGGCGAAGGCGGTGATTCTGGACATTTGGTAACAATCAATCAGTCTGGCGGTTACACCACAGCGACTGAAGCGATTGGCCAATCATCCGGCACTACTCTTAATCCGGCTACGACCACTGATACGCTTGCAAAAGGTATTCGCGTTGTAAAGACATATCCGAGCTTGGCCCGATTGGCAGTGCCAACAAACACACTGGCAAACGGAGATTTGGATCTCTATCGCTTCAGCGTGACAGCCCCAACTGATGGAGATGTTGCTTTGTACAAGTTCACGTTCCGCGTATCTTCTACAACAGTTGCAACTACCTCTTCCTTGCGTGTCTTTGCCTACAATGATTCAGGATTTGGAACGGCAGCTTATAATGGTGTAAATCCCATTAACTCTAACGCCGTTTGTGTAGGTCAAGACTCAAGGTATGCTACGAGTTCTTCGGGTTGTGGCAGTGCAGCTACTCCTATATCTTCTGCTGGCGCAAATGGCACGCCGTTCGCTGTTGCTTCATCTAGCTATGCTTCCATTTTCTTTGATCCAGTAAAGAATCTCACCTCAGTACCTCTTACGAACACGGCAAACCAAAATGCTGAAGCAATCCAAGTTCCGGCAGGACAGACACGCTACTTCAAGCTGGTTGGTAATATATCGCGCGCAACAGCAGGTGATTCCTTTACGGTAGCACTTGTTGGCGATGCTACATTCTTCCCAACGCTTACCAATGGCGTGTGTGTCTATGAACAGGGCGTATCAAATGCAACTCCAGGAGTAGGATGCCCAAGTGGATCAATTGCAAGGGATACATTAGCACCGGCTCATATAGTCGCAAGTTCTAGCTACTTTGTATGGTCGCCGAATACGACTACTACATCAGCTACGACATCGAACGACTGGCTAAACGGATTTACGGTGCCTAATCTCCCGGGAACAGAAATGTCCCAGCAGTCATTCTCGAAGTAAACATAGCTATCCTTGTGAGCTAGCACGAAAGTCCCCCATTTGGGGGACTTTGTGTTTCTTAAAAGAGTCATCTGAATTCCATAAAATCTTTTTATGGAATTCAGATGACTCTCAATATTTTAAAACCAGCCCTCATTTGGGGGTTGGTTTTTTTACTTTGGATTACGCGAAACACTACACTCCCATGTTGTCATTCCAGCGTCCGCCTGAGGGCGGACGCTGGAATGACAGAAAATAAGGCATTATTCACCAAACTCGATGTGTACATCTTTTTATTTATTTTCTTCTTTGGTATGCTATACTCATAATATGAAAAAGATATTTTCTTTTGCTTCTCTCATTGTCATTCTCGCAGCAGAAGTTTTACCCTTTGCCGTGTCCGCAGCCGCGTTTGAGCGTGATCTTTTTTTTGGTATGCGCAATAACGCGGAGGTCAGAAGTTTGCAAGAATTTCTCCATAATAGGGGATTTTATAATGAATCTATCACGGGTAATTTTTTCTCGCTTACTCGGCGGGCAGTGATAGATTTTCAGAAAAAGGAAGGGATACGTCCGGCCCAAGGATATGTTGGCGGAAAAACTCGGGCAAAGATAATGATGCTTTTGAATAATACGGTAAAACCATCTGTTTCTCCTGCTGTGCCATCTCCATCTTTTTTTCCATCCCCATCTCCGTCCGCAATTCCATCCGTATCTCCTACGCCGTTGTTATCTCTCCCCCCATTACCTTCCGCTGCGCCAATTCCAACTTCTACACCAACGCCGGCCCCTGTTGTTGAATTACGCATCAGTGGGAATGTGACGCAATCTTTTCCCGACATTGCCAATGCACCGTTAAAGCTGGGGGATATAACAATCAAAAATACAACAGATCACCCAATTCTTTTTAATCAATTCCAACTTGATATTTATGATGCAATGAATTCTTCGCTCAATCGCGGGAAAACAGTTCTTTTTAAACTTCGTGAGGGCACAACCACATATGACGCGCTCATTAGCGAAAAGCAGTTTAGCATCAACAACCAGCCGCCTCCAACCGGAGAAGAATCAAATCGAAGACAGGTTAATGTATCTTTTCCTATAACCGTAAAAGCCGGAGAAACAAAGGTGACAAGCTTATGGATCGAAAATCTTGACTATGTAATAAGCGGATATCTGCGTATTGAGATGCTCGCCGCTTTTATCAATGATCCCATAACACTTCAAGGCGGGTTCAAATTTCTCTTGACGAGGCCTTAGTTTTTGTGTATTATTGACGGGTTCTCATAACATATAACGAATTCTTACTATGAATAAAAAACTTACCATAGCATTAGTGCTCGGTTTTATTGTTGTACTTTCCTTTGTTTTCCGCTCAAAAATCGGACAGCTTGCTTCTATAGGCAATAGGGGACAAGAAGGAGAAACGAATTCTCCCATGCCAAGTCCGATAGTGACTTCAACGCCTTATGCGTCTCCAACGCCAGTACCAAGTGATGCGCTAAAACCAGCACCTTCACAAATCCCGGCTTACATTGGCAGGCCTACCGAAGAGGTGCGCGTGAATCCAGAAGAGGTAAAAATTTTCAGCGAAGCACAAAAACAGGAGATATATCGTTTACTGCAAAATTTTGGAAAATCAGTAAGAGAAAAACCCGATTTTTTTGCGGGCTGGCTTCAGCTTGGATTGCTCAAAAAAAATATCGGAGACTATGAAGGTGCACGGGATGCATGGGAATATGCCAGTATCATCCGCCCGCTCAATGACGTTTCTTTTGCAAATCTAGGACAACTGTATTGGAGGTATCTTCATCTTTTTTCTCAATCGGAAAAAAACTTTAAAATGGCGATAAAAAATAATCCTCATGATGCGGGAACGTATGCATCTCTCTCTGATCTTTATTTTTACTCAATGAAAGAAAAAGCGGACCTTGCTGATGACGTATTATTGCAAGGCATTGCGGCAAATCCAGCCAACGCTGATATTTTCAAAGCGCTTGCGGTTCTGTATGAAAGAAAAAAAGAATACGCAAATGCAATTGAATGGTGGCAAAAAACATTGGCGCTTGATCCTCAAAATAAAGATATTATTGACAGGATTGATGGTTTGAAAAAGAAATTGGAGCAGTGAACATAATGCGTTGTATGTTGTTATCTCTTGACAAGATTAAACTGTCGTGCAAGGCTGATTCCACGTTTGATCTTTTTAAATCTCTAGGGGAGAACGGCAGATGCCTGTTTCAAGGTTATTCACATCAATACGGTTGCATGTGTTTCTAGCGTGCATGCTTGGGGCTATTTTTTTTGTCGGGTGCAGCCATTCAGTGGCATTGAGAGACGATCATTGGCAGAACGATATCCCGCCCGCGGCAATTCTCTTGAAAAAGGAAAGCCGTAGTCTTGTCGAACGAAAAGAGTATTCGGCAGCAATTGTAAAGCTGGAAGAGAGTTTAAAGATACATTCGAATTATTATGCGGCTACGTATAATCTTGCTCTTGCATATGCGCTTAGAGGTTTTGATCCGGATAATCTTTCCCGCAATGATTCTGATCGTGCGAAAGAATTTTTTGAGAAAGCGCTTGATATAGCAAAGCGTAATGGCTTGCAAGATGCGGAGTTGCACTATGCGATGAGTTGGTTTGCCTTTTTCCAGGTTGTCTTCTGGCCGCCGACACCTTACGAGCGCGGCACATGGCATACGCAATATATGAACATCGAAGCTATGTTAAAAGAAGCGTTGCGGATAAATTCTTATCACGCTCCCGCTCTTGTGCTTCTCGGCACGGTTTCTGAATTGCGGGGCGATTTGGAACAAGCATTAATCTATTATGGTCAAGCGAGTGACCTGCATGATGAAAAAGGAAAAGAACAATTTCTCCGTCTTAAGGAAATAAATGAGCTTATAAAAAATAAATAAGCTCTTCGCTCCGTTGGTATACCTCATCACTACGTGATGAGGTATTTTTTTGACCTCTATTCATATGATTGCTAGGATGTATAAATGTATCGTCAAAAGGTCGAATATCATTCATAAATAACACAATATGAATCAAAAAGGATTTGTAAATATAATACTTGTTGTCGTCATAGTCATTCTTGCTGGTGCTATCGGATACCTTGCCCTCATTAAAATTAAACAACCAACATCTCAGCCCCCCGCTCCTTCAGTAGGTCAGTTTTCTCTGGATAATGGTTTGATTGTCGCAAGTATGAATGGGCAGATCGTTACTGTACGGGCCGATGGAACAGAAAAGAAGACCGTACTTAATGATGGTTTTGACAATCAGTTTCCTGCATGGTCATGGGACGGTAAAAAAATTGCTTATAGCTCGATTCGACAGGGACATCCGCAAATTTTTATCATAGATGCCGATGGAAGCAATCTCAAACAACTCACGCAGCCGCCTCATAATGCATTCATGCCTTCGTGGTCACATGACGATAAAATGATTATTTTCTCATCCACCGATAAATTGGGCACTACTGATCCCCGAGTTTGGGTCATGAATGCAAACGGCAGTAATCAAAAACCGCTTACTCAAATCGGTCTTCATGGCGCTATTTCAAGTTTTTCGCCCGACGATAAAACAATAATCTATATCGGCAGAGTGAATGGGCATAATGAAATTTTTTCCATGAATGCCGATGGCAGTAATGCGCATCCATTAACATTTCCCACCGATCCAAAAGCGCCTGATGCAAATGCTGTCTCTTGGTCCCCTGACGGGAAAAAGCTTGCATTTTTCTGCGGACAAGAAGGCAGCAAAGCGCCTGAGGGACATGATACGCAACAGGTTTGTCTGATAAATGCCGACGGTAGCAATCGACAGCAATTCACGAAATGCACATATCCGTCATGCATCGCCAGTGACAATCCCCATTGGTCACCCGATGGTACTATGATCTTGTATGACCGTGGTTCCCCTGATCCCGCAGAATCGGGGGTCTGGATAATGAATCTTGATGGAACCAATAATCATCAACTTCTTCCGCCCGGATATAGTACGGGTCGTCGTGCTTGGAAGGCACTTGGCACAAATTAAATCATTTACTAACATTTGTGGTCAATTAAAAACCACTCAAACGGTGGTTTTTAATTTTTGTTCAAGTGTTTTGACCCAAGCGAGCGCGGCTGTTACTATAGATCTATATGAAGTCCTATTTCGCCATTATGGCAAGTATTCTTTTTGTAGCAGCACCGTTCTCTGTTCTCGCATCGGGTGTGGTTATTAACGAAGTGATGTTTGATCCCACGGGGAGTGATACGGGCGGGGAGTGGATTGTCCCGCAAATCAGCTCCCAAATTTTAGCTTACCTATCATCCTCGACCCTGCAAATGTTATCCGTTTAACCCTTTTTGCTGACCTGCCGCCCGTGGGCCAGGTCATGGTGGTTAATTCTCCCCAGCGTGCAGCCTAAGCTTATAAGATTTGGTGAGTAGCGGGTAGAAAACATAACGTTGTGGATAATGTATTGACTGGCGTTGTTTGATTATGCTACTATGACAATGTGCTTGTGGGCGCAAGCCCCGTTCAGCTAAGGAATCTCCTAAGCTGAAGGCAGGCACAACAAAAATACCGCTTCCAAGCGGTATTTTTGTTTACTCATCTTCGATCCCGTCGGTATGCAATTTCTGACCCGTTTTAAGTTTTGAATAGGGCATAACACTCCAAAAGATAACATTGCCATCGCCAACTTTTCGCAAGATAACCCGAATCTTGATCTGATTTTGTCCAACAATAGCGACAAAACCCCAATACTCTGCATGTTTCATTTTCGTAAAGCCATCTTTTGCCTGTTTGCCTATTGTGACTAATCCTTTACGGTATTCTTGGAGTGTTCCAGAGTTTTTTATGATCCCAATTGCAAGCGGAAATAAACTGAACTTTAATAGCTGTTCTTTTTTGTCCCGTTCTCTGCGAGCTGAAAATTGTAAGTGATGAAAGCCATCGGAATTGAAGATGACATCACTCTTTAAGTAAGGGTTGTGAATACTCTTTTGGGCAACATAAATTACCCTTGCTTTTTCTTTCCGTTCATTAAAATAATGAGCATCAATTTCCATACTCTCGACATCATATCGTTTTTTCTTTAAGATGCAAACATGATAGGATTTGTGAAGGTAAAGGTAAAAAACTGCCTAAAGAATACTCGATTAAGTAATTGAATTTGATAGGATTACCATGTCATCTGTGATAGGCTCATCTTGAGAATAATAATTGCATAATAATTGCGAGTAAATAAATATATGAATTTTGGTGAACAATTTGTAGCATCAGCTTTTCAAAGTCTTGGTTATTTCGTTATTCAGGGTTTGAAAGTGGGGGTAAGAGAGGCAGATTTATTGGCGATAAAAATAGTGAACAGTAAATTTAAATATTATCATATAGAAGTTCAGATTAGTCGTAACCCAGTAGGGGTTTTGAGGGCGCAATCCCGTTTTGGTAAAACATCCAACAATCCTATGAAGGCAGCCGAGGAATATATAGATAAGAAATTTTTTCAAAAAGACGTAGTTAAAACCATTAAAAATTGTTTCGGAACATCTAAATACGAAAGAATTTTTATCCATGGTCTCCTAAGGGAGCCCGAGCAACTTAAAGTTTTCAATGATAGAGATATCAAATGTCTTGATTTTAAATCCTTGGCCCAAGAAGCTAATAAAAGTAGTCATAAAACTGATGCATTTCTTAATTTTTACGATATATCCAAGCTAGTGCACTTAAAATGATGAAATGTGAAAACTGGCTTCCTGTTGTTCTTTGTTGCTCAATCATTCCCAATTCTTTCTGTTAACCGATGTCACCGGCAACTTTACCCTTCTTTCTGACGGAGGGTGTTTTGTTATCATTAGGGCAGCAATAAAATTTTTTTGACGTTCCACACTCGGATTGTTACGATATGGCTATATGAAAAATCATCTCATGATCCCGATGTGTCTTACATTCATAATGCTCCCAGTTTCCGTCTTCGCCTCCTCTGTCGTCATCAACGAATTGATGTTTGACCCCCTAGGGAGCGATACGGGCGGGGAGTGGATTGAATTGTACAATGCGAGCGATGCGGAGGTGGATGTTTCCGGGTGGGAAATATATCCGGATGGGATTGGATATTTTACTATTCCCAATGGGTTTTCGATTG
>JAHFGK010000082.1 GCA_023247475.1 Candidatus Omnitrophota bacterium | reverse complement strand
AGACGCACACAGTAATTTAAAATGGGTTTTTTATAACGTTCAAAAATCATTTCAAACGCTTCCTTACTTCCTTGCTGATACTCCAAGATGAGTTCTTCATCAGGCGTGTGCATCTTGTTAATTATTCCCTTCTTCGCTTTCCCTCTCCTGATGAGTTAAACGCAGGAGGATAAGAAAAGTTACAAGAATTTTTAGCGGTATTTATCGTATTTCATGCCTATATGGTGCAGGAAAGGTTTTAAATGAGAGGGGATTTCAAAGCCTTTAAACTCAGCACCACATCGGTAACAAACAACCATGGCAGGGACTTTTCGATAAAAAAGCCAATCCAGCAATGCAAAAAACGGCAGGCTCAATCCATAAGTTTTTGGAACCAAGAGAATTCCTATTAACATCACTAAACATCCCGCCCCCTGATTGAAATCTTTTTGGAGATAAAATTGACGGCATTGACAGATAGGACACTGATCGAAGACAGTACTAAGGTCGGAAATTTGCGCCCAACGTTTTTGGCAATGCGGGCATAAAATATCTTGGCCTGCAGTAACAACAATCAAAGTGTATTTTTTACATTGATCACAATTCCAAGCAATGGACGGCATTAGAGGGGGATACCATATTGAATTAAATAATATTTATACGTCAGATCTCCAATAAAAACCGCGATCAAAATAACATAGAGAATTCCCGTGGCAGATTGTGTTGATTTAACTTCGAGAGTCCCGCGTACAAAGTAAAGTGCCATAAGAGGAAACAAGGTACCAAAAAATAATGCTACCAACAAAAAAAAACCATCCATCCGTTGGATAAATGTATACATTGGAAGGATATCTCCTTGTATGATAATTTTATCAGTGACGATAAAATACAAATCCCCAATGAGTCGAACTAGTAAGAAGAACCAAAAGACATAAACCGTACGTTTAAGATGGTGAATGGGCAATCCATGAACATTTAAATACCAATGTCCTAAGTTCATAGCAAAAATTGAAGAACATAAAATAAAACCCCCTAAGAGGCTGAAAAATAGAATATCTAATCCGGGAGCAATGAATTCCTTTTGTACTATATAAAAGGCGAAAATGCCCAATAGAAATGGAATGACAAATAAGCGAGGGTTGGGATAATCTTTTTTCCAGGAATAACTGGATACGGACAACAAACTTGCTTTCCAGCACAAAACAGCTACCTTAACGACCAACGGTATATTCATAAACAGTAAAACAACAACGGCCACCCCTCCTACAAAATTAGGAAGACCTATGTGAAATTTATGAAAATTATTTTTCAAGGGGTCGTTAAAACTAATCCAAAAACACAGTGGATAGATGATGGCGAAGGTCAGACAAGTTATCAAAAAAATTTTTATCAACATAATTACAAATGGCGTTCCAGTAGGCCATTGCTTAAAGGCTTGATTCAATAGGATTATTTTTCTGGTTGAGTAGACGGAACTACGTCCTTAGGAACAACTTCTTCCTTAGGGACAACTTCGTCTTTAGGGACAACTTCTTCTTTAGGAACATCTTCTTCTTTGGGGACAATTTCTTCCTTAGAAACATTTGCCGGTTGAGTCGGCGTTGTCGGTTGAGCTGGCGCTGATAGTTTTCCTTCAGATCCTGAAAGCGTGAGGATATAATCACGTAAAACGCGTATCTGTTGATTTTCATCACCTTTTAAAATATCTTCGGGGCCGGAAGAGTCGAAATTTTGTGGATCATAAAAATTTGGCATTTTTGTTCCTGGCAATAACGCCTGTGGGTTTTTAATCCATTCGATAATCCATTCGGGTCTGAGACGAGTTCTTGCTAATGCAAAGTTGGGGGCCCACTTTTCCGAAGAACCCGAAGGCAATTTATCCCCAACAATATGACATTGTGCACAGTCAAAATAGTCTTTTGAGAATAATTTTTCTCCTGCTGTGAATTCCTCCGGTGGCATCACATGGTCAGCTTTTTCGGTAAAAGTATCTTGTCCATCTAAGGCACTGAAATATTTGACTAATGCATTAAGATGGGTCGCATTAAAATGATACGTGGGCATGCGGACCTTGAGCCACGGTCGTATGGGAAGGGGCTGATGTAAAAAATTAAATAGCCATTCGGACTGAACTTTTTTGCCCTCTCCGACCAAATTAGGTGGACTGACACTGGTCACCAAAGATTGCGCTTCATTTTCTGTTCGGTTATCGAATTTCACGAGCCATTCGGCAATCGCAGGCTGAATGGCCCCTCCTTCTCCCTCAATAATATGACATCCTTGGCAGTTGAACTGGCGAATGATTTTTTGTCCTTCTTCAATGGATAGGTTCTTGGCGGTTCGTGGTTTTATCTTAGATTCGGGCGCATCTTTGACAAACCCTAAAATGGCAGTGACAATCGCCTCAGTTTCTTCATCAGAAAAATTATAATTGGGCATTCGCAATTTTTCATCCGGAGCCTTGATTTTTCCGCGATCAAAAATTCTGGGATCTTTAAGCTTCTGGGTAAACCAGGCATGAGGAGAATGTTCCATATCGATAAACCCAAAATCCAATTTTTCCGCAGGCTTGCTACCTTCTTGGGTGAGTTCTGTTCCGATGGGTTTAACATTTTCAAATCCTTTGATGGTATGACAAGAATAACAGCCGTAATGCGCTATTAATTTTCCTCCGGCCATGGTGAGTTTTTCATCCAAGCTCATCTTGGCGATTTGAGCTTTTGCTTCGTCTTGAGTCGCGGTTTTGCCTAGAAAGTCCTGAACAATTTTATCAATGATCATTTCGTTAACAGCCGGAATCGCTGTATTATTGAAATCGGAAACTTCATTTTGCACTAAATAGGCGGCGGCATCTGCGGTTTCTTCATCCGTAAGACGCAAATTAGGCATACGGGTTTCCGGATGGTAGCGATTAGGGTCTTTCAGCCAATTGTAAAGCCAGACTTTCGTTGTTTTTGTCCCCAGGCCGATAAGATTCGGGCCGTGTTCGCGTCGTAATGCTTGCCGCGTCGCGTCTCGCTTGCTTTTTTCTGGCTGAATCTGATGGCAGGCAAAACATCCTAAGGACGCAACAATCTCCTCCCCTTTTTTGGGATCACCCCATGTGGGCATATTCCCCAGAGAGAACTCCGTACTTTTTTCAAACAAATACTGCACAATGGCATGAATCTCTTGTTCTGAACGGGCCAGGGATTCCGCATCATTGCTGTTCGATTGATTAAAAAACGAAGGCATCCAGGTATTGTGTCGGAAGGATTTGGGATCTTGCAGCCAATGATAAGTCCATTCTTTGGTGGTTTTGCTTGGCAGATGGGTTAAATCCGGACCTGGTTTAGGCCACTCTTTATATTTATCAATCAAGTGGCAGGCATAGCATCCGGATTTTTCAATCAATTGCAATCCTAAATTTAATTTTTCCGCTCCTTTGATAGTTGTCTGACCAGCGTGACATTGGAAACATCCAGCCTCGACATAGGGCATTGGGTACATGGGCTTCTCCCAAGATTTAAAATCGTGCCAATGGTATTTTGCTTCCCACTTCTTTTTTTGTTCATCCGAGGAAGGTTTGTGTGCAGTTGAAATAAAATCTGTTCCCCGGCCACGCCCTCCATGGCAAACCGTACACCCAAATTCATCCAAAGGATGCGGTGAATCTTTGGCAACAAATAATTCCAGATGGGGATGAGTGGTAAATGGCTGCGGTGCATTCTTATAGTCGGGATTGGCAATTCCCATATGGCAGGTGGTACAACGGTCCACTTTAGGAACCTCCATAAACACAACATCATCTTTGATATCTTTTAAAACGATCTGCTCAATTTTGTAATTGGGGTTGGCAAAATCAATAATGGGCTGATCGCGAATGAGATCGGCAACCAAATTGGCCACCGACATTTGGTCCGGATCGATTTTTTTTAATTTCCGCTCTAAAATTGAAATTTGTTTGGTTAAAGTCTTTTCTTCTTTCTCCAACTCTTTAAGTTTTGTTTGAGAATCATCAACGGTTTTTTGCTTAGTACTGAGATTAGCATCAGATTGTTCAACAGCAAGTTTTAAATTTGCAATTTTTTTCTCTAAATCGTCATATTGCTTACCAACAATGCTTGCATGTTCCGGATCCTTTCGTAATGCTTCCTCATATTCGTATTTGGTTGCATCTAAAACAGAGCGTGTAAGCTTTTGCTCTTGTGTGAGAAGACTATTTTGCGTTTCAAGATTTTTGATTTCTTCCTGAACACCGATAAGATTTGAATGTTGGGTGGCAATCTCTTTTTGAGCGACTTGAAGCTTTTCTTGCAGGGCTTGGAATTCGGGTTGCTTTTTTAATTTGTTAATCTCAGCATCATATCTGACACGTGTCTTTTCAATTTCCAAATTGCGAAAAGCGCGTTGATATTCTTTCCACTCCCGCGAGTAATCACTGGCAAACATCCAAATAATAGTAAACAACAAGACCAGACTCGCAATCGCAAAGATCCGATTCAATTTTGGGATGTTGTAATGCCGTTCTTGCTGTTCGTCCATCAGGGATTAACGATGGTGGATGTGAACATGTGCTTAAATGTTAAAGAAAAATTCGGGAATTGCAATAATGTATTTGATATTAAATGCCCAGCGTAAAAACATTTTGATCGGTAAACCAGCGGACATCAATAATAAAATCATAAAAATACTATAACGCAAAGCGCCCAAGCGGTTATACACCTCTCTAAATATTGTTTTTGCAAGTAGGATGGGCAATAGACCGAAATATGCAATTAACGCCAGAATTCCCCCGATCTCTCGCAAGAGGATATTCGTTGGGAGTTTTTGTTTTAGAACAATCATGTAAACCAATTCCGATAGATTGATGTTCGCGAGTGGCTCTAGCTTATGGATGTCCCAGAATTCAAAGGGCCCAAAAAAATTCCAATTGGGCCCACGTAAAAATGTTCCCACAACAATAAGGAAAACCCAAAGGACCAACCAAAAAAATAAAAAGATGGAGACGGCCATCTTCCTTTCCTTAAAAGAAAAATGTCCGCAACCTTTAGGGTTGTTGTCGAGATAAGGAATAGACATTATTCCAAAAATGATCACCGTTGGGAAAACGACACCCGCGAGCCAAGGATCAAAATAAACGAGCATTTCTTGTAAGCCCAAAAAGTACCACGGCGCTTTGGAGGGGTTGGGAGAAATCGCGGGGTTCGCCGGCTCTTCTAAGGGGGCTTTCAAGAAAATGGACCAGACGATAAGTAAAGCCGAACAGAGAATCAGACAAATAAATTCTACATAAACCAAATCCGGCCAGACCAAGACTTTTTCTTTCGCATCGTCTGCTTCTTTGGGTGGTTTCCCTTCGGCAATCTTGGTATCATTATCATACGCCTGTTTCATGCTATACCACAAAAAAAAGAAGGTTAAGAAAATCAACCCAACGATAGGGACATTGTCGGGTTTCGTGACGATCAATTTAAAATTAGGATCGGTGAGGCCGAATAAAAAGAAAAGGATGAAAAGGCTAAAGAGGATAATCCCCCCCTTTTTCGTCCAGATTTTGTGTAATCGTAATTTTTGGTTAATGTTAAAAAGGAGGTCCGTGGGTGGGAAGACAAAAAAGAATAGGGTAAGAATAATAGGAAATATAATTTTGGGTCTAGAAATAATATTGATAAAATGCTTAAATTCTTCCATAAAGCTGTTCCTTTATACCTACCTCGGTGAAGACATATTTTTTATGTTGGACCAGAAATTCCCCCATCTTTTCTAACCCGCCAAAAGTGGACAATCATGAAAATCATGATAATAAAGGGGAGTCCAATGCAATGCAAAACGTAAAAACGTAGCAAGGTGGCTTCTCCTACGAAGCGACCTCCTAATAATGCAAAACGGGCATCGCTGGCGGTGTGAACGAAATTGACATCCCCGAGACTCAAAAGCGCTGAGCCTGGGCCTGAGGTTCCGAAAAACGGAGTTGCCCCCGCCATATTCGAACCAACCGTAATGGCCCAAATTGCCAGTTGATCCCAGGGCAGTAAATATCCGGTAAAACTTAATAGCATTGTTAATACCAAAAGAACCACACCAACCGACCAATTAAATTCTCGGGGTGGTTTATAAGAACCGGTCATAAAGACACGAAACATATGTAGCCATACAGTAATGACCATCAAATGTGCCCCCCACCGGTGAATCTCCCGCATAATCCCCAAAGGAACTTGTTCTTTCAAATCAATGATGTCACCATAAGCATACTCAACTGTTGGACGATAGTAGAACATCAAAAGAATTCCTGTGACCGTTAGAACAAGAAAAATAAAAAACGATAATCCTCCCATGCACCAGGTGTATTTCACTTTAACCGCATGCTTTGGCAAGCGGACGGGATGAAGGTGCAAAAATACGTTGTTTAAAACAACCATCATCCGCTGACGTCTTGTCCTCGGCACGCCGGTCCGGAAAATGGCATTCCATACTTGGGTTTCGGTGATCTGCTTGAGGATACTCGGTCTCTCTTGTTTTGGTTCTTCAGCCATTCGTTTTTCCTCCCAAAGGACGATTCATTACACCGTTAAATATGATTCAGAATCGCTCCACTCTCCTTTTTCCTGTTGGAATTTTTTGGTTTTATCCACGACTATTTCGCCATCTTCAGATAAAATAATTTTAAAACGTTCCAACGGTCTGGGGGCGGGTCCTTCAAAGTTGATGCCAGTTTTATAAAAACCACTGCCATGACAAGGGCATTTAAATTTATTTTCATTCAGTAACCAATTTGGTGTGCAGCCCAGATGTGTACAGGTTGTCGATAAGGCATAAATTTTTTCTGAATCACGGACGATCCATACGCCATATTTGTCTTTCCATCGTTCCGAAACTTCGCCGATTTGGTATTCATCGGGATAACCGGCGCGGAAAGATTGCGGAGGCTCAAACAAAACATTTGGGAACATATATCGCATGAACAAGGTTCCATATCCCGCCATAACCGCTGCAAAGGCGGACCACCCAATTGTTAACCACTTAAGAAAAGTTCTTCTGTCCATCGACTCGCCACTGAGTTGCTCCGCCATTCGTGTAATCGGTTTGGCGATGATTTCCGTGGATTGTTTTGTGGCAATGGCAGGAGTTGGTTTCGGCGTTGGTGAAGAGGACGGCGCTGGGGGCACATTTTGATTTTGTGTACTCTCCGCTGGCGTATTGGCTTGGGTTGAAACTGGTTTAGGTGTTTCGTTAGGGATAGGAGTATCAGACATATTATTTTAATTACCTAGGGCGGTCAATGCTTTTGCGCGTACTTTCATATTTTGATCTGTTGTCGAAAGATGCCTGATCTGTTCAGTTAATCGAGGAAGATTCAATGGCGTCGCTGCGTCAATCGCGGTTAACATCAATTGCGTCTGTTCTTCAGGATCAACTTCCGGGAAACCGGTAAAGTAGTTTCGACTGAGCAGTTGCAATAGAATATCCTGCCCGGAAGAATCCCCCAATTTGGCTAAGGAAATCGCTGACCCCCATTTTACATTGGGCTCAGAATCATTCAAGGCTTTTTTAAAATATTCAATTGAATTTTGGGAGCCGATATTCCCAATGGCAACAACCGTCAACGATCGAAGCCGGGCATTGGGATTCTGCAAATATTCATAAAGAACATGGTTGGCTCCAGGGTCTTTTAGCATCCCCAAAGCGTAGATGATGGCATAAAGGTTTTCCTGTTTTTCCTGCGCGATTCCATTAATGAGGGGTGCAAGATAAATCGAATTTCCGGTCCTTCCCATCGCGAGGGCCAAATATTGGCGGACACGGGAGTCATCCTGCTTTGATTGTCGAAAGGCTTTGATGAGCTCGGTTGAAAATCGTTCTTCTGGTGGAATGAGCTTAGGGTTGGCAAGAATTTTGGATAACTCAAAGGCGGCTTGCCAGCGCTTGGTCAACCCGCCGATTTTAACGTCATTGAGAAGGTCATAGGCCGTTTGCTGTTCCCGCGTCAACAAACTTATCGCGGTAAATAGAATAACGCAGAAAACGGCAATCAAAAAAGGAATGATAAAAAAGGAATGAACGATAATACCAAATACCGATTTAGGATTTGCTTCGGCAAGCGTTTGTTCGGCTTTGTCGTCTTGAGCCATCGTGACCAAATTTCCCATTGTTATTTTCTATTTGCAACGCAGCTTGACGAGGATTTTACGAAGATTTGTTACTTCTGCTTGGGCGTAAAAGCATCCACAAATTTTTTTGTTTTGAGTTTTGCTTCCTCAAAACTATTGGTTCTCTCCGCCATATCCGCTAAAATCAAAACCGCATGCTCGGCATTAACTTCGAGTACACCGGAACTTAACGCAAAGAATTGTTCCATTTCAACTCCCTTAACCTTCACCACACCTTTAGTTAAAGCCGCAACCATTGCAGCGTGGTTCGCCAATACTCCTAACGATCCTTCCACACCCGGAGCAACTAAAAATTCGACCTGATCTTCCAAAATTTTTCCGTGAGGACTAATGATCGACAATGGATACGTTGCCATGTTAAATGATTTTCATCCTTTTCGTTACGTCAGTTTCTTGGCCTTTTCTAAAACTTGATCGATATCACCCACCATATAAAAAGCCTGTTCAGGGATTTTATCATGTTTTCCTTCAAGAATTTCCTTAAACGACCGGATAGTATCTTCCAATTTGACGTAACAGCCCTTAGTTCCGGTAAATTGTTCCGCCACACGAAAAGGTTGGGACAAAAATTTTTGTACCTTCCGTGCGCGTTCTACCGTTAAACGATCTTCTTCGGATAATTCATCCATCCCTAAAATGGCGATGATGTCTTGCAATTCCTTATAACGTTGCAAAAGCCGTTGTACGCCACGCGCCACTTCATAATGTTCTTGGCCAAGAATCTGTGGCGTGAGAATTGTCGATGTGGATGATAAAGGATCAACCGCCGGGTAAATACCTAACTCGGCAATAGGACGGGATAATTCGGTCGTGGCATCCAAATGGGCGAATGTTGTCGCGGGTGCCGGATCAGTGTAATCATCCGCCGGGACATAAATTGCTTGAATGGAAGTAATCGAGCCGGCCTTGGTGGAGGTGATCCGTTCTTGGAGTTCGCCCATATCGGTCCCTAAGGTGGGTTGGTATCCAACCGCGGAAGGAATTCGACCTAATAGAGCGGAAACTTCCGAGCCTGCTTGCGTAAATCGGAAAATGTTATCAATAAAAAGAAGGACGTTTTGATGCAATTCATCCCTAAAATATTCCGCCACCGTTAAAGCCGAAAGGGCAACCCGTGCACGCGCGCCCGGAGGCTCGTTCATTTGGCCATAAATCAAAGAAGTTTTATCTAAAACTCCAGCTTCGTGCATTTCTTTGTAAAGCGCTGTTCCTTCACGGGTGCGTTCCCCCACACCGGCGAAAACAGAATATCCGCCATGTTCCTTGGCAATATTATTAATGAGTTCTTGAATGATAACTGTTTTACCAACCCCCGCACCGCCGAATAAACCAATCTTTCCGCCTTTTCGATACGGCGC
>JAHFGK010000081.1 GCA_023247475.1 Candidatus Omnitrophota bacterium | reverse complement strand
AAAAGGAAAATGTTTTTCTCTGCCTATATTGCCGGGTTTTTGCTGACTTTTTTAGGATCGATGTGGCCGCCCCACCAGAATGTTGCACTGATCTTGTACAGTTTTGGTTTGCCGGGAAATCTATCTGAAGCCCTTTTTATTACAGTATTATATGGTTTAGCTTTTGTTTTACCATTGATGATTGTTTTTATCCTTTTATGGCGTGTCACAGGGACACAAAAAATTGTCAGGGATGCAGATCAATTAATCTCGCGAGTGAAAATTATTAGTTCGGCGGTATTGCTGTCGATCGGGTTAGGATTACTATACATATTTGTCATGAGGTTTCCAAAAGTAATATAGGATGATTTAAGAGAGGTTTGGGATCATGAATATTGCTGTTGTTGGCGCACAGTGGGGAGACGAGGGCAAAGGGAAATTAATTGATATCCTTTCCCAAGATTCAGATATCACTGTCCGTTATCAGGGAGGTAACAACGCGGGTCACACCGTGGTGGTTGGCGAAGAAGAATATATTTTCCATCTTCTTCCTTCCGCAATTTTACATAATGATAAAGTCTGTGTGATTGCTAATGGAGTGGTGATTGATCCCCAAGCGCTCATTTGTGAAATTGAAGAACTAGAAAAGAGAAATATCAAAGTAACCCCACGGAGGTTGAAGATTTCTGGACATGCCCATGTGGTTATGCCGTATCATCGCATATTGGATCGCTTACGCGAATCCAAGAGAAAGAATAAGATTGGTACAACGGGACGCGGGATCGGTCCTTGTTATGCGGATAAAGTGACGCGCTGCGGGATAAGGACGATCGACCTTTTAAATTTTAGGATTTTAAAATCAAAATTAGAAGATAATGTGAAAGAAAAAAATGAAATATTTTACAAGGTTTATGGTCATCACGATTTTTCCTTTGGGGACATTTTAAAGGAATATTTAAGGTATGGTAAAAAAATTGGTCAATACATCTGTGATACCGCTCTTTATTTAAATGAGGCGAGCAACAAAAGAAAATCCATTCTTTTTGAAGGTGCGCAAGGAACTTTTTTGGATATTGATTTCGGTACTTACCCTTTTGTGACCTCCTCCAATTCAATTGTGGGGGGGGTTTGTTCGGGAAGTGGAATCCCACCGATGAAGATCGATAAAGTCATTGCAGTTGTTAAAGCCTACACAACCCGGGTGGGGGAAGGGCCATTTCCTACAGAGTTCACAACGAGTCTAGGGGAAGAGATTAGGACCAAGGGAAACGAATTTGGCGCCACTACTGGGCGTCCCCGAAGGTGTGGATGGTTTGATAGTGTGTTGGTACGATATGCCGTAATTATTAATGGGGCCTCGGAGTTGGCGATCATGAAGTTGGATGTCTTGGATGACTTGGAAAAAATAAAAATTTGTACCGCTTACCGATATAAGGGAAAAATTTATCGCGATTTTCCTTTAGACTTTGAAGTGATTAGTGAAGCCAAGCCAATGTATGAGGAAATGCAAGGATGGCAAATCCCCACACATGGAATTCGTCGCTATAACAAACTCCCGGTCAATGCCAGGCGTTATATTGAACGACTGGAGAGCCTGCTAAAGGTCAAAGTCAAATATATTTCCATTGGTTCAGAAAGAGACGAACTTATTATACGATAGTTAGTTAGGAATATTTTCATTGACCACCATTTTAAAATGGTCAAGTGATATAAATATTTTAATTAATTTTATACCGAGGTTCATTCTCGAGAAATTACTTGACTTTAATAGGGGGCTATGTTAACTTGTGAAATTGTAAGAAGGAGGCAATAATGTCCACAAGAGGCACACGTTTTGTAAGTATTCTAGTAATAGGAAGTCTATTTTTATCAGGCTGTACAATGATATTCCAAAAGGGAAGAAGGACAGACATCGAAAAGATATCAAAATTACAAAGTGAATTAAGCGAGTTAGAACGGGCCAAGGCAGAATTAGAGGACCGTTTAAAAAGAGAAATTGGAAATAAAGAAGTTAAGGTGGAGATGGGGGAGCGAGGCTTGGTGATTACTTTTGTGGCGGAGGTGTTATTTGATTCCGGCAAGGCAAAAATACGGGAAGAAGCCAATGAGAAACTCAATAAAGTCGCGACAGTCCTTAATACGACGGTTCGAGATTTAAGTATTGGTATTGAAGGGCACACGGACAATCAGCCGATCAAATATTCTGGGTGGAAATCGAATTGGGAGTTATCCTCTTCCCGTGCTTTGAGTGTGTTGCACTATCTTGCTGATCTACAAAGTGTCGATCCAACTAGGTTATCGGCCATTGGGTATGGGGAATATCATCCGGTGGACACTAATGACACATCAGAAGGACGACAAAAGAATAGACGTGTAGAAATTGTCATTTTACCTAAAACAACAAAAGAAAAGAATACCTCATCCGTTCCCGCAGCTACAACCGAAAATTTAAAATAAGAAGGCTTGCGAAAACTATAAAAAGGGAGGGAGACCGTGAGAAGTGTCATTTATGCTGTTATCATTGTTGTGATGATCGGGAGTTGTTTGGTTGCTATAACGGCTAATAACAATGCCGATGAGCTACGACAAAGTTTAAATCAAGAACGATATACACGTATGGTCACAGAGGAGAAACTCCAAAAAGCAAATTCGCGAATTAAATCGATCGAAGATCAACTGGCTGAGACACAGAATAAAATTAAAAGTGTACAGACAATTTTGCAGGAAGGACAAAGTACGAACACAGATTTAAAAACACAATTAGAAAATGTGACGCAAACTAAAAATTCATTAGAAAAGCGGATTGAAGATTTGGTCAATCGAATACAACAATTAGAGAAAGGGGCTTCGAGTGGGGCTCCGGCCAATGGTGAGGCTCCAGCTAATGGTGGGGTTCCGGCTAATCTAAAACCAAGCCCTATAGGGAAGCCATAAGGTCTTTCGCGGTTACTTTTTTAGTGGTCCTTTTCTTGTTTTCTTGAGTTTTTTCAAGGAAAGGACCTGCTTAATGGGGGGATAAATATCCCCCATTTTTTTGCATGCAGATAAAGGAATAATGACGGTGAAAGAAGAATTTGATTTAGAGAAAATACCTCAGCATGTGGCTATTATCATGGATGGTAATGGTCGGTGGGCGGAAAATCGACATCTGCCTCGCACCAGTGGACATGCTGAAGGGGTCAAACGCGTAGAAGAGATCATTGAAGTCGCTAGTAAAATCGGTATTAAGGCTTTGACATTATATACGTTTTCCATCGAGAATTGGACACGACCGCAAACAGAAATTTCTATGCTCCTGCGGACTTTATGTACGGTCTTGAATAATAAAATCAATAAACTTATGGAAGGTAATATTAAATTTCGATTTTTGGGGAGGGAAGAAGGAGTTCCTGATGAAGTATTAAATACCATACGTTTAGCCAATGAATTAACAAAAAAAAATACCGGGATGATCTTAAACATGGCTTTTAATTATGGGGCCCGTGTGGAAATTTTGCACGCAGTTAAAGAAGTTGTTATGGCCGTTGAGAAAAAAAAACTTCGTATAGAAGATATCAATGAAAAGACGTTTAGTGATTTTCTTTATACCAAAGGGTTACCAGACCCAGACTTACTGATAAGAACGTCGGGGGAAAAGCGGATCAGTAATTTCCTTTTGTGGCAGGTTTCCTATTCGGAGCTTTATTTTACCGATAAGTACTGGCCTGATTTTGGTGCTGAAGAATTCCAAAAGGCGTTATTTGATTACCAAAACAGAGAGCGCCGTTACGGGAACATCATGGAATCGCGAAAATGAATTAACTGAAAGCTGCTTCTGTGATTCGTAGAATTTAAGGAACGATGATTTAAAAAGTAATCCCTAGCCAATAATCAAGAGGGAAAATGTCCACCCATCGTCTCAAAAGTTCAACGGTTATGATTTTGATAGCGATTCTTGCTGTGATCAATCAATGGATTTTTCTGCTGGTTATTTTGGGATTGACGATAGGTGGTTTGTACGAATTTTTTTACATGATCAAAAAAAAAGGCATTCCTATTTACAGTTATGTGGGAATTTTTATTGGGGTTTTAATTCCAGCATCGATCTATACTCATTTTGAGTTAACCAAGAATTGGGAATTGCTTTTTATCGTTTTAGCTTTTCTTCTTATTTTACTTTTACAATTTGCCCGTAAAGATAACAGCAACGCCATTGTTGGATTATCAACGACCCTTTTTGGTATTCTTTATGTTTCTTGGTTTTTTAGCTTTCTTATTAAAATTCGTTTTTTGTTACCTAGCGTTGAAGGTGAAAAATTACTAGCTTTTATCCTCTTGGTGACAAAATCAGGTGATATTGGGGCTTTAGTCATTGGGAGTCGATTTGGAAAACATCCTTTATTGCCGAGGGTGAGTCCTAATAAGACCATTGAAGGAATTTTAGGTGCTTTGACCTTTAGCATTCTTTTTGCACTTTTATTCCGTGCTTTTTTACCACGGGCCCCTCAATTGTCTTTGCTTCATGTCGCTTTGATGGGGGCTTTTTTTGGTGGGGTTGGACAACTGGGAGATATTTCCGAATCATTAATGAAACGAGATTGTAATGTCAAGGACTCTGGAAAATTACTCCCGGGATTAGGAGGTGTCCTCGATACAATCGATAGTTTACTGTTTTCGGCACCAGCATTTTATTTGTATATGAGTTCAGTTTTGAATACATTACCATTTGTGACATCCGCATTTTGAACAATAACGATCCTTGTCAAGATTAGATGAGTTAAAGCAATGAAGGCTGTTAAAAATGTTGTGATATTGGGATCTACAGGATCCATAGGGATTAACACATTAAAAATTATTGATCGATTTCCCAACCGTTTTAAAGTTGTAGCTTTAACCGCTTATCATAATATCCAGTTGCTCAAGGAGCAAATTGATAAATATGCTCCCAGCCATGTTGCGGTAGGTTCGAGTGGGATTGATTATTTAAGGAATAGAATCAATGGTCAACGGACAAGGGTATTGGATGTTACCACCGAGATAACGCAGATTGTTACGTTGCCTTCGGTGGATATCGTTATTATAGGAATGCGAGGGAGTGTTGCGCTAGAGCCATTTTTAGTGGCGCTGCAAAATGGAAAAACCGTCGCACCCGCTAATAAGGAAGCGATTGTTGTTGCCGGGGATTTAATTATTAGGGAAGCTAAAAAATATAACGCTAAAATTATCCCTATCGATAGTGAGCAAAGTGCTATTTTTCAATGTATTGAAGGGCGCCCTCGAAGTGAATTACAAAAAGTTTATTTGACCGCCTCGGGAGGAGTCCTGCAGGATGTTCCCAGAGCTGCTTTTGATCGTCTATCGGTTAAACGGATTTTACAACATCCCCGCTGGAAGATGGGAAAGAAAATCACCGTGGACTCTGCTAGTTTGATGAATAAGGGATTTGAAATTATTGAAGCGAAATGGCTTTTTGAGTTAAATATAGATGATATTGAAGTTGTTATTCACCCGGAGGCAATTATTCATTCGATGGTAGGGTTTAAAGATGGTACTATTTTAGCCCAGTTGGGAGTCACGGATATGCGCTTGCCGATTCAGTATGCCTTAACTTATCCTCAGCGATGGGAATCTGGATTGCCGCAGGTAAATTTTTTTGATTTGAAGCAATTAACTTTTAGAAGGCCAAATCTTAAGAAATTTCCTTCCCTCGCGTTGGCAATTTACACAGCACGAAAAGGAGGGACACTCCCCTGTGTTTTGAACGCCGCGGATGAAGAAGCGGTGGAGGCTTTTTTAAATAAGAGGATATCTTTTTCGGGGATCTATAAAGTCGTTGAGAAAGTTGTTTTAAAACATAAAATAAAGGAAAACCCGATGCTAAAGGATATTCAGGCAACCGACCAATGGGCTCGAGAAGAAACTAAACGCTTGGTTTTCAATTAGGTGTATGGGAGGTTATAGATTGCATTATGGACTTAATTATTTTTATTTTGGTCTTAAGTGTTCTCATTGTTGTCCACGAATTTGGCCATTTTATGATGGCCAAAAAGATAGGCGTAAGGGTTGAGAAATTTTCCTTAGGGTTTGGACGGAAACTTTTTTCTCGGATGTACAAGGGGACCGAATTTATGGTCTGTGCGGTACCCTTAGGCGGTTATGTCAAAATGGCCGGTGATGAACGCTCTAACTGTCGAGGAGAAAGCGGCGAATTCTATTCGAAATCTCCCGGGCATAGGGCTTTGGTTGTGTTCATGGGGCCTATTGTGAATTTTATCCTTGCTTATGTTTGTTTCTGTTTTGTTTTTATGATTGGATATGTGGATGTTGAAAAAGCAACAAAGAATCTTCCTCCTGTTATTGGAGGTCTGCATGCAGGATATCCGGCTAAAGGGTCAGGTTTACAAATTGGTGATAAGATTATTCGTATTGATGCTCAAGTCATTCGTAATTGGGATGATGTTCAGCAGTATATTTTAACTTCTAAAAATACCGAGTTGCATTTTACCATCGAGCGAAAGGGACAAGAGTTACAAATAACGGTTGTGCCTAAATTCGATATCCAAAAAGATATTTTTGGCCGAGAACAGAAAATCCGACGGGTAGGTATTGCTCCCCAAAGCACAGGGGAACTGCAAGAAGTCCCCGTGATTAAATACAGTTTCTTTCCGGCTTTAGGTCGGGCTTTTGTCGAGTTGATGGATGTGACGGCTAAAACGTATCAGGCTTTATATGAGATGCTCATTGGGAACAGATCCGCCAAAGAAGCGATGGGGATTGTAGGGATGTTTTTTGTCATTAAATTTGCCATCTCAGTTAGTTTTTCTCTATTTTTACATTTGGTCGGGATTATCAGCGCTAGTTTGGCTATATTTAACCTATTACCTTTGGCTCCTTTAGACGGTGGACATTTATTTTTAACGTTTCTGGAGAAAATTCGTGGTCGGGCATTACCCATTAAGCTTGAAGAAGCTATAGCACGGGCGGGATTTAGTTTGATCCTTTGTTTAGCCTTATTTGTGTTTTATGCGGATTTCGAGCGCGTGGGATGGATCGATAAAATCATGAAATTATGGCAACATTAATTGGCAGGAGGAAAAGATTCTTAAAGTAATTTCAAAAAAAGAGGTATGAATTATGGACCAGGAAATAAGCGATATAAGAACTAAGATACATCATTATTTAATCAACAAAACCGATTTCCTTAAAGTTAAAGATAAACTCAGTGATGATCAGCTGCGGGTCTTCGTCGATAGGGCCATTACGGACCTTTGTTTAGAATACAGTCTAAATATTTCGACAGAAGTTCGGTTGACACTCATCCGCGAACTGGTCAGTGCTATGGTGAGTCTGGGTCCCATCCGACCATTAGTTGAGGATGAGACAGTGACGGAAATTATGATTAACGGCGCCCATAAAGTTTATGTACAACGACATGGTCATATTCAGTTGACGGATGTTAAGTTTGATAATAACCAGCAATTACAGCATACAATTCAAAAGCTTCTCGCTGCCTCCGGTTCCAGTCGACGTGTGGATGAGTCATCCCCGTATGTGGATTTTTCCTTAAGTGATGGGTCGCGAGTTAATGTCATTTTGTCACCGTGTTCTCTCATTGGACCTGTGGTGACTATCCGAAAATTTTCTCGGGATATCGCTACAGTGGAGGATTTACTGCGCCGCAAAATGCTTAATGCAAATATGGAGACTCTGCTAGTTGCGGCGATGAAGGCAAAACTGAATGTGGTTTTTTGCGGATCCACGGGAACTGGGAAAACAACAGCCCTCAACGTCCTGTCACGATATATCCCGAAAAATGAGCGGGTTATTACCATAGAAGATACGTCGGAATTGCGGCTGTTGCAGGAACATGTTGTTCCCTTGCAAACCAAGTCGGCTAATATCGAAGGTAAAGGGGCTATTTCGATCCGGGAGTTGTTTGTTAATTCTTTGCGTATGCGTCCTGACCGAATTATTATCGGTGAGGTTCGCGGGGAAGAAATTCTTGATTTAATCCAATCGATCAGTAGTGGCCATACCGGATCCCTTGCGATTGTTCACGCCGATTCACCCGAAGACTGTTTTGATCGGATGGTCACTATGATGCTGATGACGGGTATCCGGTTAAGTACAGAAGAAATTCAAAGACAAATCGCCAGGGCGATTGATTTAATTGTTCATATTGAATTATACCAGGATGGTGTTCGACGAATCACGAATGTTACGGATTTAAGATACGAACCAGAAACCAGAAAAGTCATTCTAGAAGATATCTTCCGTTTTGAGGAACAAAGACGAGAGGAGGATGGCCGAATCATTGGGGACTGGGTGATGAACCGAAAAAAACCATCCTTTTATAAAAAGTTTGTCAAGAGGCATATTATATTACCAGCGGATTTTTTTGAGTAGATAGGACAGAAACAAATATGTATTGGATACGAAGCTTTATACCAACGCTAAAAGAAATCCCCGTGGGAACAGAGGCCATCAGCCATCAATTAATGCTGCGGGCGGGGTTGGTACAGATGTTGACATCGGGAGTTTACTCGTATTTACCTCTCGGGCTTAAAGTTTTAAAGCGAATTGAAAATATTATTCGTGAGGAAATGAATGCGATTGGTGCTCAAGAATTATTTCTTCCTTGTCTGCAACCCATGGAACTCTGGAAAAAAACCGGGCGCGATACGGTTCTTGCGGATGTCATGATTCGTTTTGAAGATAAACGTGGTCGGATGATGTGCCTTGGCCCTACGCATGAAGAGGTGGTTACGGAATTGGTCAAGAGCTATGTTCAATCGTATCGTCAGTTACCAGTTGTGTTGTATCAGATCCAGACAAAATTTCGCGATGAAATCAGGACTCGTTTTGGTGTTGTGCGCGCTTGCGAATTTATTATGAAAGATGCTTATAGTTTTGATCGAAATCAAAAGGGGTTAGAAAAGAATTATCAATTGATGTATGAGGCTTATCGTAAAATTTTCAGACGATGCGGTTTGGAGGTTATTATTGTTGAGGCGGATTCCGGCGCGATGGGAGGCGATGTTTCTCATGAATTTATGGTTCCCGCGCCTATTGGCGAAGATATGATTCTCTCTTGCTCTTCGTGCGGGTTGAGTCGCGGGATCAAAGGAGATTACCAAGAAGGGAAAATATGTCCGCAATGTAAGAAAGGTAAACTTCAAAAACAGGTCACAATTGAATTAGGGCATATCTTTCAGTTGGGGACAAAATATAGTCAGGCGCAGGAGGCTTCTTTCCTCGATGAGGATGGAAAACAAAAGCTGATGATTATGGGCTGTTATGGTATAGGGGTTAGTCGTCTTATCGCTGCCATCATTGAAAAGAATAATGATGGTGCTGGTATAGTTTGGCCGAAGGAAGTGGCTCCTTTTGATGTTGAGATTTTACCTGTCCAAGCCAATGACGCACACGTCATGGAATTGGGTCAACACTACTATGATGATTTAAGTCAAGCAGGATTCGATGTCCTTTTAGATGACCGTGATGAAAGTGCAGGAAGTAAATTTCATGATGCAGATCTCATTGGGGTTCCTTTCCGGATCATTATTGGTAAACGAGCGTTGAGTGAAGGAAAGGT
>JAHFGK010000080.1 GCA_023247475.1 Candidatus Omnitrophota bacterium | reverse complement strand
GGTATTATTGTCCTTCTTTAATTTCAATGAACATGACGAAATTTGCCGACCTCCATATCCATACCCACTATTCCGATAGTACGGATTCCCCCCAAGAGGTCGTACGACAGGCGCATTTTCAGAAACTTATGTGTATCGCCATCACCGACCACGATACCGTGGCCGGTATTGCGCCAACCATCTTGGCCGCTCAACAATTTTCTTTAGAAATTGTTCCGGGGATAGAATTATCTACGGAAATTGATGAAAAGGATATTCATATGTTAGGATACTTCTTTGATTATCAAAATCCCTTTTTACTGGAAAAATTAAAACAAATCCAAGAGGCTCGCCTTGAGCGCATTAAAAAAATGATTGCCTTACTAAAAAAGGAGGGCATTAATAATATTGAATGGGAAGAAGTTTGCCAGTTGGCCCCTTTGGCTTCTCTTGGAAGACCTCATTTGGCGACGATATTAAAACAAAAGGGATGGGTGCGTGATATCAAAGAGGCCTTTGAAAAATATATTGGCGATAAATGCCCGGCCTATGTCAGTAAATATAAACAAACTCCTTATGAGGCCATTGATTTGATTCGACGCTGCGGGGGAGTGGCTGTCTTGGCGCATCCGATGTTAACCAACAAAGATGAATTGATTCCCAGTTTTATTGAAGCCGGCCTGCAAGGCCTGGAAGTTTATTATGCAAATTCTTCCGATACGAGTATCAAATATTACGAAGGGATCGCGAAGAAGCATCACTTGATTATGACTGGCGGCTCTGATGCCCACGGGAAAGTCAAAAATAATACTTATGTGGGGAAAACCCAGATTCCTTATGAAACGGTAGAGCAATTGCGGCAAGTGGCGACGGTTAGGCGATAAAAAATAATCTTGTCATAAATTTTTAGTAGGACTATTTCAGAAATGACGGACCTTGACTATATTAAGAGAACAATGTTTTTAGCTCTTCAAGCAAAAGGGAGAACCTCGCCCAATCCTTTGGTGGGCGCTATCCTGGTTAAAAACAATCGTATCATCGCCGAAGGATGTCATAAGCGCGCTGGCGAAGATCATGCCGAGATTGTTGTCTTAAAAAAAGCAGGATTTAAAGCTCGAGGTTCAACTTTGTATGTGACGTTAGAGCCGTGTTTTCATTACGGTCGCACGCCGCCGTGTGTGGATGCGGTAATAAAAAGTGGAATCAAACAGGTTGTGATCGGCATGAAAGATCCTAATCCATTAACGAATGGCAAATCCATTCATAAATTGCGGCGGGCTGGAATCAAGGTCAATGTAAATTTTTTAGAAAAAGAGTTGGCGGGGATAAATGAATCGTTTATTAAATACATTCGATTCAGAGTGCCTTTTGTTGTTGCTAAATGTGCCCAGACGTTAGACGGAAAAATCGCAACTGCTAGCGGCCAGTCGAAATGGATTACCTCCGATAAGACAAGAGGCTATGCGCATCAAGTGCGGAATAATTTTGATGCGATTTTGGTGGGGATTAATACGGTTCTGAAAGATAATCCCTCTTTGAATGCTGCGGATCGTTCGAAGAGATTGAAGAAAATTATTTTGGATTCGCAGTTGCGGATCTCACTGAACGCCAATTTATTTAAAGGAGTAAGTCCTTCCGATTGCTTTATTGCGGCCACCCAACAGGCTCCACAGAAAAAAATACGGTTATTTTGTCAAAAAGGTATTAAGGTGATTATCTGTCCGCAAAGACACGGGCGTATTCATTTACGGTGGTTATTTAAGAAACTCGTCAAAGAATATGAGATAACTAACATCCTTATTGAGGGCGGTGCTTCTGTGGTCGGGAGTGCACTTAAAGAAAAACTGGTCGATAAGATGCTGATCTTTATAGCTCCTAAGATTATAGGAGATCAAAAAGCTTTAAGTTCGATTGCGGGATTAAAAACTGCTCAGGTGGACCGTTCAATTACATTAAAGGATATGACCATACAAAGAATTAATTCTGATTTTTTAATAAATGGATATATCCATTATAGGAATTAGGAATTATGTTCACCGGAATCGTGGAAGAACAAGGCGTTGTTGAAAAGATAATCAAAAAGAAGAATTTATTGACGCTGATCCTGCTGGCCAAAAAAATTCTTAAAGGTATCAAAACGGGTGACAGTATCGCGGTGGAGGGAGTGTGTTTAACCGTGACTTCGAAGAACCAAAATCATTTAACGTTTGATGTTATGCAGGAGACGATACAAAAGACCACGTTAAAGGATTTAAAGCTGAAAGCTTTAGTCAATCTAGAACGCGCTCTTAAAAAGGATGATCGTCTGGGCGGTCATTTTGTGACGGGACATGTGGATGGAATAGGGATCATCAAGAAAAAGATAACACGAATGAATTATGTGGAATTGTATATCGCAGTCGCTAAGGATTTGAAATGCCTTTTAGTGCCGAAGGGTTCAGTTTGTGTGGACGGTGTCAGCCTGACCGTAGGAAAAGTGGGCAGAGATTATTTCTCAATCTATCTTATCCCATATACTTTAAAGGTTACTTCGTTAGGAAGCAAAAAAGTTTCTGCTAAGGTCAATATTGAAACTGATATTTTAGCGAAATACGTACTGACCCCAAGGTTAAAATGAACGTTTGAGTCTATTTAGGAAATATACTACAATATACCCATGAGTAAACGCGTTGTCATTACAGGTTTAGGCATATTGACCAGTAACGGCAAAGGCCGACAAGAATATTGGCAGGCCCTGAAAGAGGGACGTGTCGGTTATAAACCCGTGACGCTTTTTGATGCTTCGGAATTTACGGTTAATCAGGCGGGCGAGATTGGTGATTTTGATGCGACTGTTTACATGGGAACAAAGGGACTGCGCACGCTGGATCGCAGCACCAAACTTTTGGTTTCCGCCGCGAAATTAGCCAAAGATGATTGTCAATTTATAATTACCGAAGAAAATACCGATGATGTCGGTGTCTCGTGCGGGACAACGTTAGGCAGCATTAAAAGCATCAGTGATTTTGATGAAGTGACTTTGCGTGAAGGGCCACGATACACCAACCCCGCCCTTTTTCCCAACACGGTTATTAATTCTCCGGCCAGTCAAGTTTCCATTTGGCATAATATTAAAGGATTTAATACGACGATTTCAACCGGGTTTACGGCGAGTTTAGATGCAATGCAGTATGCTTATGATTTTCTGCAGTGGGATCGGGCGAAAGTAATTTTTGCCGGTGGTGTGGAGGAAATGTGTATGCAAACGTTTTTTGGTTTTTATACGTTAAAATTTATGTCCGGTTCTAAAGAAGGGACAACGTTTATCAATTGCCCGTTTGATAAACGAAGAAACGGGGTGACCTTGGGCGAAGGAGCTTGTTTGATTGTGATGGAAGATTATGAACATGCCAAAGCACGTAACGCAAGAATTTTAGGAGAGATTGCTTCCTTCGGATATAGTTTTGATCCCTCTCGGATCAACAAATATAATCCCCGGGCAACGGGTCTTAAACGTGCAATGACTGAGGCACTCGAAGAGGCGGAAGTTGATATCACGGATATCGATTATATTTGCTCTAATGCCAACTCTACTCTTGCCGCCGATAAAATCGAAACGAATGCTATCAAGGAAATTTTTGGAAAGCATGCCTATAAAATTCCGGTCAGTGCGGTTAAATCCATGATTGGGGAGTGTTACAGTGTCTCCGGTGCTTTTGCGGTTGCGGCAAGTCTCGGCGCTCTCAATGAAAGTTTCATTCCACCAACGGTGAATTATAAAGAACCCGATCCCGACTGCGATTTAGATTACGTCCCCAACGAGGCGCGGCCGGCTAAGCTCAAAAATATTTTTATCATTAATTTTAGTCCAAGCGGTAGTAATACTTGTATGGTCTTAAGAAAATTCGAACCATGAGTTTTTTAGAAAATAAAGTTGCCATCGTGACCGGCGGGTCTCGCGGGATCGGAGAGGCGATTGTCTTAATGTTGGCCCAAGAGGGTTGTCATGTCGGTTTTAGTTATCAAAAAAGTGAACAACTCGCTTCCTCCTTGGAAGAAAAGATTAAGAAAATGGGGGTTCAATGTAAGGCCAGTCGAATCGACATTAAGGATTTTAATTCAGTAAAAAAATGGATTGAGGAAGTACAGGAAAATTTTGGTCGGTTGGATATCTTGATTAATAACGCCGGGATTATTATTGATAAAGCCTTGATGTTGATGAGTGAGGGAGATTGGCATCAAGTGGTCGATACGAATTTGAATGGAGTCTTCAATGCTACGCGGGCGTGCATCGTAACCTTTTTAAAACAAAAGCAGGGAGATATTGTGAATATTTCTTCCGTCAGTGGCGTGACAGGACTTCCCCGTCAGACAAACTATTCTGCATCTAAAGGAGGAGTGAACGCATTTACCAAGGCTTTGGCGAAAGAGGTCGGCGCTTACGGAATTCGCGTGAATGCCGTGGCTCCTGGGTTTGTAGAGACCGACATTATATCAGGATTGAGTGAACAACAAAGAGAAGAGATCCTTAATACGATCCCGCTCGGGCGCATCGGGCGGGTGGAGGATGTGGTTAATTGTGTGAAATTTCTTTTAAGTGAACACGCCCAATATATCACGGGCCAGATCATTCAGGTAGACGGTGGGCTCGTCATCCACTGATTACGAAATGGAGAAAATCATGCAACTCGATATTCGTGACATTAAAAAAATCATTCCGCATCGATTTCCTTTCCTTCTCATTGATAAGGTCACTGAGCTTAACCCTAACGAAAAACTTACCGCTATCAAAAATGTTTCGTTTAATGAGCAATTTTTTGTCGGTCATTTCCCGGAAGAAAAGGTAATGCCCGGCGTCCTCATTGTTGAGGCGATGGCCCAGGCCGGGTGCATTTATTTTTATTATAGCCGCAATCTGCACGGTAAGAATTTGATTTATTATTTAGCGAAAGTCACGGCAAAGTTTTTGGCTCCGGTTATTCCCGGGGATCAATTAAAGATTGAAGTGACCACCATTAAATTTTTAAAGGAAACAGGATTTCTTAAAACTCAAGCCTTTGTGCAGGATAAATTAGTGGCTGAAGCCGAGATTGGCTTTAGTGTGAAAGAAGTTTAAAAAAACCTTCCGCACGTTAATCCGTTTCTACCAACACTCTCATAACTATTAATTATTGAAGGGGTTTACACGAAGATTGACGAATATAAATTGAAGTGATAGACTAATTTCTTCCAAATTTATTGTTAACTTGAGTTCCGACCTCCGAAGGAGCGTCGGAACTCCGAAAGAAAAGAGGCCATGGGCGTTAGCCCAGGGAGTTTCATTTGATGTTTTTGGTTTAAAGTTGAGTTTTGACGATTCGGGGCGCCCTGGTTTATCTAAAAAATATTGTGGTAACCAGGACTTCCCCGGACCTTTCTTAATATTTTTGATTTAAAGTTAATTAAGGTAATTCGGGGCGCACTGACTTTTCTAAATAATTTTAAGGTAGTCAGTACTCCTCCGAGACCTTTCTTAATATTTTTGATTTAAAGTTAATTGAGGTAATTCGGGGCGTAGCGCAGTGGCTTAGCGCACTTGGTTCGGGACCAAGGGGTCGACGGTTCAAATCCGTCCGCCCCGACTCTTTAAATTTTTAGACATAACATGATTCAAGCCCATATCTTTTATTCCGGAACTGTTCACGGGGTGGGATTTCGTTACACCGTACAAAATTTTGCCAAAGAATTTGGTTTGGTCGGATGGGTAAAAAATTTACGCGACGGTCGTGTGGAAATTTTGGTCGAAGGGTCCAAGGACGTTATTGATCAGTTGATGAATAGGGTTGATGACAATTTTGGTGAGTATATCCGAGGCAAAGAGATCGAAATTCAATCGGCCCAAGGTCAACTTAAGGATTTTCGAATTACGTATTAATTAAATTTTTAATAGCATGCGTTATGGGATCTTTTCCGATATTCATGGGAACCTGGAGGCTTTGACCGCAGTCCTTGAGGCCTATCAATCTGAACGAATTGATACATATTTTTGTCTCGGTGATGTGGTCGGGTATGGGGCTAATCCCAATGAATGTATCCAGTGCGTTGATCAAATCGTTTCCAAGTGTATTGCGGGAAATCACGACTGGGCTGTTCTTGAAAAAATCGATATAACTTATTTTAATTTGGTCGCCAAACAAGCCATTGTGTGGACAAAACGACATATTTCAGAGGCGGGTCTGCGATTTTTAAAAAATTTAACGCTTAGTTTTAAAAATAACGATTTAATCTTGGTCCACGGAACGTTACACAACCCTGAGGAATTTATTTATCTATTTGATGGGATGCAGGCAGCGCAAACTTTTACTCTGATGGATCGGCAAGTCTGTTTTTTAGGTCACACTCATGTGCCGCAAATTATTATCCAAAAAGATCAGCACATTTTTTATTCACCGACCACGGATGTCCGATTAGAGGACGATCAAAAGTACATTATCAATGTGGGCAGCGTGGGGCAGCCGCGGGATGGGAATCCCGGAGCGACGTATTGCATTTACGATACGGAACTGAAGACAGTTTTGATTAAAAGAACTCCCTACAATATTGAAGAAGCCCAGCAAAAAATTATCACGGCTGGCTTGCATCCCTTCTTAGCCCATCGTCTGATGATCGGAGAATAAAAAAGATGGTAGAGATCGGTTGCGAGAAAAAAATTTATGGATAAAGAAAAGGCAAGAAAAGAAATCCAAGAATTATCCCGACAAATTGAAGAGCATAATTACCGCTATTATGTTTTGGATCAACCAACGATAGCAGATAAAGAATACGATGATTTATTAAAATGCTTGCTCGATTTGGAAAATAAGTTCCCTGATTTAAGGGATCCGAATTCTCCTAGTCAGAGGGTTGGCACGAAGGTTTCAGTAGCTGCCCCGACGGTTAACCATAAAACCAAGATGTATTCTCTGGATAATACCTATTCCATGGAGGAGTTAAAGGAATGGGAAGAACGGGTGCATAAAGGTTTAGACACAAAACAGGTGGAATATGTGGCGGAACTGAAAATCGACGGTGTGAGTGCCGCTTTAACTTATGAGAATGGTGAATTTATCCTGGGCGCCACCCGAGGGGACGGTCTCGTGGGTGAAGATGTGACGCATAACATTAGGACAATACGGTCGGTGCCGCTGAAGCTAAAACCGTTTAAGCAGGATAAATTCCCCAAAGTGTTGGAAGTCCGGGCGGAAATTTATATGCGACGCAAAGATTTCGATGCTCTCAATAAAGAAAGAAAGAAAAATGAAGAAATTTTATTTGCGAATCCTCGCAACGCCACCAGCGGTTCTCTTAAATTGCTGGATTCACGAATAACCGCCGAAAGGAACCTTCAGTCGTTTGTTCATTCGTTTGGCGTTTTGCAAGGAGGCGAGCCTTACAAAACGCATTGGGAATTTTTAAAAAAGGCTCAACAATATAGTTTTTGTGTTAATCCCAATAACCGGTTGTGTAAAAATTTTGAGGCCGTAATTGATTATTGCCAAGAATTTCAGAACAAAAGAAGCAGTATCCCTTATGATATTGACGGTGTTGTGATTAAAGTGAATTCTTTAGCCCAACAAAATCAATTAGGAGCAACGCTTAAGATCCCACGTTGGGCAGTGGCTTATAAATTTCCCGCGCATCAAGTCACAACCAAGGTCAAAGATATTGTTGTGCAAGTGGGTCGAACGGGAGTATTGACGCCCGTGGCGGAACTGGAACCCGTCGAGTGTGCGGGGGTGACGATCTCTCGAGCCACATTGCATAATTTTGATGAAGTCAAGCGCCTCGACGTTAAAGTAGGCGATTGTGTCCTTTTAGAACGTGCTGGAGATGTCATTCCTAAGATCGTTAAGGTTGTAGAGTCGAATAGCAAAACAAAAGTCAGGGCATTTGCTGTTCCAAAACAATGTCCTGAATGCGGAGGGTTAGTTACGAAAGACAAAACCGAACAGGTTGCCTATCGATGTTTTAATCCTTCGTGTCCTAAACAATTGGAACGGGGACTCATTCATTTTGCATCCAGGATGGCGATGGATATTGAAGGATTGGGGGAGGCGGTGGTAGTGCAGCTTATAGAAAAAAAGATGGTCAAAGATTTGGCCGATATTTACTTTTTGGAGAAAGAGGATTTCCTTCGACTCGAATTATTTAAAGATAGAAAGGCCAACAGTCTCATTGCTGCTATTGAGGCAAGTAAAAAGCAACCCTTGTCTCGATTGCTTTATGGTCTAGGGATTATGAATATCGGAGAAAAAGCTGCTTATGTTTTCGCACAAAAGTTTGGGACGATGGATCATTTAAGGAAGGCCAAGAAAGAAGATTTTGAAAAGATTTATGAAATTGGGCCGATAATGGCCGAATCGATAAAAAAATTTTTTAGCCAACGTTCCACTAAACAACTTATTAAAAAATTTAAACAGGCAGGCGTCAACTTGCTCGAGCCTGTTGTGAAAAGGCAAGGCTCAAAACTCGAAGGGAAAAAGTTTATCTTTACCGGAGAACTTTCTAAATTTACCCGTGGGCAAGCAGAAGCTCTGGTGCAAAAAGTGGGTGGAGAAGTCGTGTCTTCGGTAAGTAAAAATACCGAGTATGTTGTTGTCGGAGCTAATCCGGGATCAAAATATGATAAGGCTATGAGGTTAGGTATAAAAATTATTAACGAAAAAGAATTTCAGGAGCTGATCAATGAATAATCTATTAGAAAGACAATATCGTAATCGACAAATTATTCCGTTGGTGGTGTATCTTTTAATGGCTTGTCTTTTACTGAGTAGTTGTGAACCGTTACGCAAGAAATTTACCCGCCAAAAAAAAGGTGAAAAGGCAGAGACGGAATTGGCTCCCATTCTAGAGCCTATCGATTATCCAAAAAGTTCCTATTCGGTTCCCAAAGATTACAAATATCATTATTCTCTTTGGAAGGTATGGCACGGTGATCTTTTGACGGCTTTACAGGAGAATGAGAGTCAAAAAAGACAGCTTGACATATTAGATCAAATGGTCGCTCAACTCGAGGAAATGAAGAAATTAATGGTGGAAGAAAAGCAAAAAGGAGTCGTTCAAATCATTGCTTCTTTGCAAAGGATCAGAAATGATTTAGCCCAACCGACTCCTTTTCGTAACACATTTGTGATTAAGAAAAATGTTGAGACGATTGACCGGCAAATTCGCAAAGACTACAATTTTGAGATGATAGAAAAAAGTCTCCTGCACTAATCACGTATCGTTAATTCTTATGAAAGAGCACATCGACAATTTTATTAACTATCTTGCCGTGGAGCGGGGCCTGGCCCCAAATACCCTTTTGGCGTACCGACGGGATTTGGCAGGTTATATACAGTATTTATCCACGCAGGGAATTGCTTCTATCTTTCAGGTGAGCCGTGATTCTGTGACGGCTTATATGTACCATCAGAAACAAAAACAGTTGTCCACGACTACGATTAATCGCAGCCTCGCGGCTATCAAGATGTTCCATCGATTTTTGCTTCGAGAACGCATTACGAAAGAGGATCCCACGAACCTGGTGGAAACTCCTAAGTTATGGAAAAGAGTGCCGGAGGTTTTATCGACCGCCGAAATTGAAGCCATGATCAAGGCTTCCCAAGGCCGTGGGTGGCAAGAGA
>JAHFGK010000079.1:6771-9734 GCA_023247475.1 Candidatus Omnitrophota bacterium | reverse complement strand
ATGGCATTGAACGAGACGTCATTTACTTCGGAACCCGTCGAGCACATGGGCCAGAGGCAGGGGTGTTGGCGGCACTGGCAGCTTATATTGGGGGATGTATTGGAACATCCAACGTCTATGCTGGTAAAAAATACAATATCCCTATTTTAGGAACCATGGCCCATTCATGTATTGAAGCTTTTGATAACGAAGAAGAGGCCTTCCGTAAATATTATGAGGTTTTCCCCGAGAATACGATTTTATTGGTAGATACCTATGGCACTATCGAAGCTGTACAAAAAGCAATTAAACTCAAGAAGGTTATCAAAGGAGTTCGATTGGATAGTGGTGATCTTAAAAGTTTAAGTAAAAGGGTGAGAAAAATTTTGGATGAAGCCGGCTTGAATAAAGTTAAAATTGTAGCGAGCGGGAATTTAAATGAATATAAAATTTTAGATTTGGTCAAAGCGAAGACACCCATTGACCTTTTTGGAGTCGGAACCGATATGGTGATTTCACGGGATTGGCCGGCGTTGGATTTAACGTATAAATTGGTTCAGACACTGGATGCATGGGGGAATATTAAATTCAAAGCCAAACGCAGTTTGGGTAAAAAGACCATTCCTGGACGAAAACAAATTTTCCGTCTGCTGAACGAAAAAGGACATTATATTAAAGATGTGATTGGTTTATTTTACGAAAGGCCGCCTAAAAATAGTCGCCCCCTTTTAAAACCAATTATTAAAAAAGGTGAGTTGATTGAACCTCTGCCTTCGATTCAACGGATTCGTGAGGAAGTCCACAAACACTTGTCTTGTCTTCCTCCTTCTTATTTAGATATAAATACAACGCGACAGTTTAAAATTGGATTCACCGAAAAAATTTCAAGTTTAAGGGTGGTGTAAATGCGGTTTTATGCCGATGTTCATCTCCATTCCCATTTTTCGCGGGCGACGAGTCCTCATCTGAATTTAGAAAATCTCTCTGTGTGGGCGCAGCTGAAAGGGATTCAAGTGGTAGGAACGGGTGATTTTACTCATCCCGGTTGGATTAAGGAACTCAAAGAAAAACTCGAATCGGCCGAGACAGGTTTTTTTAAATTAAAACCCCAGTATGATAAAAAGATTAAAAAGGATTTGCCTGCCGCTTGTGCCGGGACAGTTCGGTTTATGTTGACGTGCGAGATTTCCAATATTTATAAACGATTGGATAAGGTTAGAAAGGTGCACAATGTTATTTTTGCCCCGAGTTTTGTCGCGGCAGAAAAAGTTCAGGCCAAACTCGGAGATATCGGCAATATCTCTGCGGATGGTCGTCCCATTTTAGGATTGGATTCTCGGGATTTATTAGAGATTGTTCTTGAGTCCGATCCTTTAAGCTATCTTATTCCCGCGCACATTTGGACTCCGTGGTTTTCTGCTTTAGGATCGAAGGGCGGATTTGACCGTATGGAAGAATGCTTTGCCGATTTAACCAAACATGTTTTCGCGGTGGAGACGGGGCTTTCATCCGATCCGCCCATGAACTGGCGTTTGAGTCAATTGGACCCCTTTATTCTGGTTTCTAATTCGGATGCGCATTCGGCGGAAAAGTTAGGCAGAGAATCGACGGTTTTTGATACAGAATTTTCGTATGAAGGGATTTATCGTGCGCTTTCTGATCCTAAAGACAAAGGACTTATAGGAACGGTTGAATTCTTTCCGGAAGAAGGCAAATATCATTATGACGGTCATCGTGTCTGTCAGACCCGTTTGCATCCGCAAGAAACAATTAAAAATAAAGGTTTGTGCCGCAAATGTGGGCAGCCGGTGACGATTGGGGTGATGGCGCGCGTGGAAGAATTAGCCGATCATCCGGATGGAAGAAAATCTCCCCGAGTCCGTCCGTATTATAGTTTGATTCCGTTACCAGAAATCATTGCCGATACCAAAGGAGTGGCCCCTAAAGCGAAAAGTGTCGAGCAAATTTTTTTAAATATGTTAAACAGTCTCGGTAACGAAATGTTTATTCTAAGAGAAGCTCCCCTAGAGCAAATTCAAAAAGTCGCGGGGACACTCATTGCCGAAGGCATTCGTCGGGTGCGTGCCGGCGAAGTTAAAATCGCTGCGGGTTATGATGGGGAATACGGGAAGATTAATATATTTACGGATGAAGAGCGAGAAAATCCCGCGGAACAACTGACACTGTTTTAGCGATAAGTTCATTTTATAATTTTAAATCCTATGCGCTTCAGAAAAATATTAATTGTCGATGATGATGAAGTGATCTTGCAGTTCCTGGAGAAAAAGCTTGCGGCGCAAGGCTATCATACCATTTGTGCTAAGCAAGGTATGGAGGCCGTGGAGAAAGCCAGATCGGATTCACCCGATCTTATCCTTATGGATATTATCCTACCCGATATTGATGGCTCGGAGGCGGTCAAATTAATCCATCAGGACCCTTTAACCAAGCATATTCCGGTTGTCTTTGTCTCGGGGATTTTAACGAAAGGAGAAGAAGGGGAAGCTTCCCTCGATATTAAAGTGGCTGGCAAGCAATATCATGCCTTTGCCAAACCTTTTACTTTTGAATCCTTACTAAATGAAATTGAAAAAATTTTCGGTGAAGTAGATTAGAACACCAAAATTTTGTATTTAATCTTGCCATTCCCTAAGTTCGCCCAAAGTGTCCCAGTAGAAAAGTAAGACATGAGTAGATTCCTTTTTTTACAATCAATCCGTTTACTAGGCAAAAAAATAGACGAACGTTTAATTCAATTCATGCAAGCCAACGGGATTACGCTGTTACGCGTTTCGTTGGCGGTTGTGTTTATTTGGTTTGGGGTGCTCAAGGTCATTGGATTAAGTCCGGTGGTGGATTTGGTGTCCCGCACGGTTTATTGGGTCCCACCGAAAATTTTTGTCCCTATTCTAGGAGTATGGGAAATCATTGTTGGGTACGGACTGCTTTTTGGAGTGTTGTTGCGATTTACCCTTTTTCTTTTT
>JAHFGK010000079.1:0-6673 GCA_023247475.1 Candidatus Omnitrophota bacterium | reverse complement strand
AGGGGGCAATCCATTTCTTCTGACTTTAGAAGGAGAATTTGTGGTTAAAAATCTTATTTTAATCACTGCCGGAATTGTTATCGGGGGAACAGTTCAACGAGAAGAAATGAACAAGGGGAAATAAAGTGAAGCAACAAGAGCAGTTGCTTAAGGAGCTAAAACTAAGCCATACACCGTCAGCCATTCGTAGACGATTACAATATGGGTATAGGCACAATTATTTACGTGACTTTGTTTATGGAGCTATTGATGGGGCGGTGACCACCTTTGCCGTGGTCTCGGGGGTGGCGGGAGCCAGTTTATCGACTAAGATTGTAATCATTTTGGGGATAGCGAATTTGATTGGTGATGGTTTTAGTATGGCGGTGAGTAATTTTCTAGGCACCCGGGCGGAGGAACAATTGCGCGATAAGGCGCGAAGGACCGAAGAGTTACATATCGCAAAATTCCCTGCGGGAGAACGGGAAGAAATTCGCCAGATTTTTGCGACAAAAGGATTTTCCGGACAAGAACTCGAGAATGCGGTAAAAATAATTACCTCCAATCAAGAGCAGTGGGTTGATACCATGCTTAAAGAAGAGTTGGGATTGTCTTCTCAAGGACCTTCCCCGTGGCGGGCAGCATTATCTACTTTTTCTGCTTTTGTGATCGTTGGTTCTTTTCCTCTCCTAGCCTTTTTATATCAATTATTTTTTCCTAGTGCCTCCCTTGATCCTTTTCTTATTAGTACTATTATTACAGGAATAGCTTTTTTTGGCGTGGGAGCTTTTAAGGGACAATTCGTTGACGAAGATTGGTGGAAGGCTGGTGTAGAAACATTTTTAGTGGGTGTGTGTGCTGCCTTTTTGGCTTTTATGGTAGGTGTTTTGCTACGGGGTATTATGATGGCACCTTAAAAACATTTCGGATAGAAAGGAAATGTAGTGTCAAAATATGATGGGAAGTTATATAGCTGTGTTCTTATTTTAGTATTGACCATCTTAACATCCATTGTCTTTGGCCAGGACCAAGCGATACAAAAGAAGGAAGAGACTGATCACACTCGGGAAATTTTAGAGAAAGTTATCTCGACGTACCAATCTTTAAATTCATTTAAAACCAAAGGAACAATTGTAACCTATATGATTTGGAAGGGTTACCCTGTTCAGGTGAGTAAAACATTTGAGATCCTTCTGGCTAAACCGAATCTTTATAAAATAACATGGACAGAGACTCCCCATTGTGGTCCGCATAACAAAAATGTTATTTGGGATTCTGGCGACGGTCCCTATTTTTATTCCAGTGGAATTAAAGGATATTTCAAGCTTAAAAGTTTAGAGGAAGCCTTAAGCTTCGCTCAACAGATCCAAGGAGTTTATGCCCAATATATTCCGTATCTATTTTTTAAGACCGAAGAAAAATTAAAGATTTTTAAAGATTATAAATTCCAAGGAGAACAAGAAGTGGCTGGCGTACCGTGCTATACCATCTTAGGGAAATTACCTAAGGGGCAAGAGACACTGTGGATTTTAAAAAATTATTTTTTGTTTAGGAAAGCTCAAGTCCAGATTGATCAAAAATTACTCAAAGAAAATTTAGAACAGATGGAATCTTACGAGGTTACAGATGATATGGTTCAACAGATGGCAGATTCCACAGGATTGGAACCGACGGAAGAAAACAAGGAAAACTTAAAAAGATTATTGGACTTTACCAAACGGATGATCAAAGAATTTGTCCCGCAGGATGTTGACACGATAGAGGTTTTTATCCAGACATTGAAAAATCCTGTTTTAAAGAAAAACGATTTCGAATTCCGTGTCCCCCAGGATGTTAAGCTCAAAGATTCCTTCTTTGAAACGATCTTGAATAAAGTCGGTGATAAGCATCCTATCTTAATAAATGATAAACCCAAGGAGATACCATCGCTATGAAGATTATTTCTTGGAACGTGAATGGACTTCGTTCCGTCCTCAAAAAGGGATTTCTGGATTTTATTAAGAAACATAAGCCGGATGTGGTGTGTCTGCAAGAAACAAAGGCCCCACCGGAAGGAATTGCCGTAGAACTTCCGGGTTATCAACAGTCTTGGAATCATGCCCAGAAGGCAGGATATGCCGGCACCGCTATTTTTATAAAAGTTAAATCGATCAAAGTCACCAATGGTATGGGAATCGCCCAACACGATACGGAAGGCCGCCTTATCACTCTGGAATTTGACAAATTTTTTCTGGTGAATGTTTATGTGCCGAATTCCAAACGGGATCTTTCTCGACTTCCTTACCGGACTAAGGAATGGGATGTGGATTTCTTAAAATATCTTAAGAATTTGGAGAAGAAAAAATCGGTTGTGTTTTGCGGGGATCTGAATGTGGCGCATAAAGAAATCGATTTGACTTATCCTCAGGCAAATAGCAAGAATCACGGCTTTACCCCCGAGGAGCGCGCCGGGTTTGATAACATTGTGAAAGCGGGATTCATCGATACCTTCCGTGAATTTGAAAAAGGCGGCGGCCATTACACCTGGTGGAGTCAGATGGGCAACTGCCGCAAACGTAACATCGGCTGGCGGATTGATTATTTTTGTATTTCGCCAGCGCTGCGTCCGCGTTTAAAGGAAAGTTTTATTTTAAAAGACGTTTTTGGTTCCGACCATTGCCCGGTTGGAATTGTTGTGCAAGAAAAATAAGGGTAAGAAGAGGAGATTATATGCTGGAAATACCGATAGAAAATATCATGAGTGATCATCCTATCAAGATAAAAGAGAATATTAGGATAGGCAGTGTGGCCCATCTACTTTTACGGCATCAGATTAGTGGGATATTGGTCGTAAAAAAAGATAATGAAAATAAGCTAGTCGGGATATTAACCACAACGGATCTCCTGAGATTGGTCAATCAAGCCCTTTCTCAGAAAAAGCAGAAGATCAATGCTTTAAAAAAAATTTCTGGTCTTAAAGCAGGGGACGTCGCTAGCAAAAGAGTGATTTCTCTTCAGAAAGATGATAAAGTTATGAAGGCTATTGCTATTATGCATCGTAAGAATGTCCATACGATTCCTATCTTTGACGGGCAGAAAGTTATTGGTGTCATTGGAAAACACGATGTTTTAAATGTGGCGCTCCTTTAGTTAAGATGGATGGAAGGCTAAAGATATTTTATTTGTTTAATTCATGGAAGACGATTTTCCTCAAAATGAAATGACGAGAGGATCCCGCGATAGTGGGGAAAGCAATCATAAGAAGATTAGATTCACTCCACTTTATGGGTTGATCATCGGACTCACCGTCCTTCATCTTATCCCTATTTGGGCATGCAAATATTTTCCCACCCAAGACGGTCCTTGTCATCTGGAAAATTCCTACATACTACTTCATTACTTTGATCCCGACAGGGTGTACAAGCATTATTATGATCTTAATCTAGATATTTTCCCAAATTGGTTTTCACATGCCTTTTTTGTTATGTTGATGCGATTTGTTTCTCCTTTAATAGCGGAAAAGGTGCTATTAACAATTTATATGGTTGCTTTTGTGCTCACAATTCTTTATTTTCTTAAATCCTTTGGGGAAGAAAGAGTGTTTTACAGTCTCTTGGTATTTCCTTTCGGTTATGATTATTTCATGCACATGGGTTTCTACAATTTCTCCTTTAGTTTATCCCTGATGTTATTGATCCTTGCTTATTGGTGGCGAAGACGAAATAGAAGTGGGGATGGGAGCTTCCTTTGGAAGCTTAATTTTTTGCTGATCGGTCTTTATTTTTGTAACATCCTTTCTCATTTATTAACTCTCCTATCTTTGTTGATCTTAACTTTTTTTCACCAACGCTCTAACGTCGTCAAAACTATAAATTTTTTTATGGCTTTAATCCCATCATGGCTACTCCTTTTATATTACTTTTCTACTCGCAGTATTAAAACTTTGGGGAACTGGGCTCGAGGTGACTGGAATTATTTCTCAACGATAGGATCACTGGTTGCCTTTGACACAAGAGATATTTATGTTGGGATGATTTTAGGGATTCTTTTTGCTATTTTAATCATTTATACTTTTTTGGTTAAGAAGAGACGTTTAAGTCAAAACCTGCTACCTTCAGAAAGTTTAGAAGATGTGTTCCTTTTGTTAGCTATTATTTTTTCCTCGTTTTATTTTCTTTTACCAAACTATATTTCCAAAGGAGATCTTGTGACCCCAAGACTAAGTCGGTATCCATTTCTGATGATCCTTCCTTGGCTGACGCCTCATCTCACAAAATCGGCTAAGTACATCCTTGGGACAACGCTCACGGTTCTTATCTCAATTCATTTTTGGTTTTCGATATCTGAGTATAAAAATTTTAACTACGGATTAGAGGAATATACTGCGGGTATACCATGGGTTGAGAAAAATAAAACCATCTTGCCTATAAACTTTAGTTATGGAGGAGGCGATGCAAACAAGATCGGGGTGTATCTGCATGCCGCCAGTTATTATGCTCTAGCGACTGGAGCCATCGAATTACTCAATTATGAAGGGATTAAAGGATATTTCCCTTTAAAATATAAACCCTATTTGGATCCTTATGAAAAAATTGGTGCACTTGAAGATGGTATGGGGAATGTCCATCCGTGGGAATATCCGCAACCTATTGATTATGTCCTGCTTTGGAATTCCCCTGAACAATTTCCGGCTTTAACATGGATTCAAAGGAATTATCAATTGATTTACTCAAAAGGTCGATTAAAGTTGTACAAGAAAGTATAATAGATTATTTATTTTCGGTTATAGCGTGGTTTGTATTGGCTACTGCTGAGTTCATACAATTTCGGATGGAGAAGCTCGGGATCGACGTGATTTAAAAATATATCCACTAAATTTTTAATCTGTTTGGTTATGCGGGGGGATCGCCATCTTTTTTCTTCGGGCTTAACTTCCAACCTTCTATAACTTAAATGGACGACCTCTTTATTCCTCTTTTTAATGAAATTTTCCAAATCAGACGTTTTAGACGGTAAGACGGTCTTCCATTTTTTGATATCTTTCATATAATGAGCCGCCTTGGCATCATCGGGATTATCTTGCGGTCGATAAAAAAAGTCGAGAATGATACTGGCATGGATCACGAACGACTCTAATAAGGCGTTATAAATGTAGAAGTTGCTGGTCCCATCCCATAATGTTTGCGCCACGCCGTAAAGCATATCGATTTCATAATATAGATGCTCACGTGAAAATTCGATTAATTGTTCTTTAGGAATTTTTTCGTATATTTCCATAACATTTTCTGTCTATAGGATAAGGATGGAACAAGATATAAGCCGAAAATATTATACTGAAAATTATCTAACCTGTTTTCTTTTTTATCATATTTTTCACAGTGTAGGAAAGTATAAAAATACTTTCCTAACTGCTGAAAATCCCTTTCCTACACAGCCCCAGCTTTTCATAAAAATTTTAGAGGTAGCTGGGACAGTCCCGCCTTCCTCTAAACATTTTAAAGGAAAGGCGGGGCAGCAAAGAAGATATCCCGACCAAAGGGGGGATTTTCTTGACCCTTGACACCATTGATAAAAGAAGTACAATGCACGTGAAATAAGATTCGCCGTAGAAAAAAATTTTAACCCAGTATTTTTAATATGGATGAAATCAAAAAGATTTTTGCTACTCAAATGCCCCACGATGTCAGTAGCGCGCAATGGCAGGCGATTACTTACCGTCAAGGACATCTATTGATTGTCGCTGGACCAGGCACAGGCAAGACACATACATTGACTTATCGTATTCTACATACGGTGGACAATTTAAAAAATAAGGAACAGATATTGGCCATTACATTCACTAATAAAGCGGCGATGGAGATGAAAGAGCGGCTGGAGAATCGATTGGTCAATGTCGATGATCGAATAAGGATTGGAACGTTTCACGGTTTTTGTTTAGAACTCTTACGAGAATACGTTCAAGTAACCAACTTACCGAGGGATTTTCGAGTGATTAGTCCTGAGGAATCAGAAGCGACCGCCAAAGAGCTATGGCCGGATAAAAAGCCGAGTGAGCGCAAAGCGATTTTAGAGAAGACCTCGCAATTGAAAGCGGTTGAGTTTACTCGACAACCATCTCCCGAGGTAGATTGTTATAATCAAAAATTAAGAGAACGTGGCTTTCTTGATTTCGATGATTTGCTTTTCGAGACATGGGCGTTATTGAAAACGAACAAAAAGGTTTTGCAGGAGATTCAGGATACTTATCGTTACATCTTTGTCGATGAGTATCAGGATATTAATCCCGTACAACACGCGCTTCTCAAAATTTTTATTGGAGACAAATCAGAGATCACGGCGATCGGCGATCCGAATCAGGCCGTTTATGGCTTTCGCGGTTCCGATATCAAATTTTTTAAAAGTTTTTGTGACGATTTCCCTGGAGCTACGATTTTATCCTTGTCAGAAAATTATCGCTCGGCACAGAATCTTTTATCCGCCGCCAGTCAAGTGATCGCCAAACACTCCACTTTATCCGTTCCCGAATTAATCGCTAAGATTTACGCTCAAGGTCAATTGACCATTTACGAAGCTCCCACCGACAAAGCCGAAGCTGAATACGTCGTTCATCAAATTGAAAAAATGGTAGGAGGGACAAGCCTATTTTCCCAAGATTCCGGTCGTGTGACTACTCACGAAGACGGAGAACGAAGTTTTGGGGATATCGCGGTACTTT
>JAHFGK010000276.1 GCA_023247475.1 Candidatus Omnitrophota bacterium | reverse complement strand
CTGATTTGCATACAATCATGGAAACTGTATTCAAATCCCTTGGTCTCGCCTTAGATCAAGCCACACAAATTGATCCGCGGCGAAAAAGTGCTGTGCCGTCAACGAAGGGAATTATTGATTAAAAAATGATCGCCATCATCGACTACGGCATGGGTAATTTACGCAGCGTCCAAAAGGCCTTTGAAAAAATAGGCGCGCATGCTACGGTTACTCAAGATCCTAATGATATTCGAAAGGCAAACAAGGTTGTTCTCCCAGGAGTGGGGGCCATACAACCAGCTATGGAGAAACTGCAATCTTTGGGACTCATTCCCGTCATCTGGGAGGCCATTGACCAAGGGAAACCTTTCCTGGGGATTTGCTTGGGATTACAATTACTTTTTGAACGCAGCTTCGAAGGAGGAGAAGTGCAAGGTTTGGGGATTTTAAAAGGGACGGTGGAAAAATTTACCTCCCTTAAAGTTCCGCATATGGGTTGGAACCAACTCAAAATTCAGCAATCCAGTTCTCCTCTTTTTAAAGAAATAGAAAACAGCAGCAACGTCTACTTTTGTCATTCCTATTTTGTGAAGCCCTTGAATCAAAGTATCACAGCCACAACAACGGATTACGGAGTGGAATTTACTTCTTCAATTTCCCAGGATCGTCTTTTCGGAGTGCAATTCCATCCCGAAAAAAGCCAGTCGATCGGCTTAAAGATCTTAAAAAATTTCACCGAAATGCATCCTGTCAAAGCGGCACAACATTGGGAAAGTCTGGGCGCTCATTGGCTACACGTCGTCGATTTAGATGGAGCAGAGACTGGTGAAATTAAAAATTTTAAATATATTATCGATATTGTCAAATCGGTTCAAATTCCAGTTGAAATGGGTGGAGGTATTCGTACTGAAAATGATATTGAACGCCTGTTGAATATCGGCATTAAGCGGGTTATTTTGGGAACTAAGGTTCTTGAGGACAGGTCATTTATAAAAACTATTTTAAAAAAGTGGGGAGAGAAAATTGCCGTTAGCTTTGATCCTCAAAGTATAAAAATTTCAGCGAGGACTAATCCAAGCATTCCTATTGACCAAAGTTCAGTGGGAGCTAGTCCAGACCTCCCGATTATTACATTATCTATGGGCACTCATGGGTGGACCAAGACCGCTATATCACAAATTGAAATTAAGGATAAAAATTCCGGGCCCCTGAAAGAACTGCAAGATTGGGGTCTACGCTGTCTAATTTTTACTGATATTACAAAAGACGGAACGCTGGCAGGACCTAATTTCCCGGCCATCGAGCAAATGCTGAACGTCATTGATATCCCGATGATTGCTTCGGGAGGGATTTCCTCAATTGAAGATGTAAAAAAATTATTAGAACTCCACAAAAAATATAAACACTTGAGTGGTGCGATCACCGGTAAAGCCATCTACGAAGGCAAATTGGACTTTAAAGAAGCGGTTCAGCTATGCTCACAAAAAGGATAATTCCATGCTTAGATGTCAAAGACGGTCGTGTGGTCAAAGGCGTGAATTTTGTCGGATTGAAAGATGCCGGGGATCCGGTTGAGATTGCCCAAAATTACGATCAACAAAAGGCAGATGAAATCGTTTTTCTCGATATCACGGCCAGTTATGAACGTCGTGCAATTCTTTTAGATGTTGTCAAAAAAACCGCCGAGAAAGTTTTTATGCCGTTGACGGTCGGCGGCGGGATAAAAAGAATTGAAGACATCCGTGATCTTTTAAACGCCGGTGCGGATAAAATCTCGATGAACACAGCCGCTGTGCAAAATCCGGAACTCATTCGTCAGTCGGCTAATCGATTCGGAAATCAATGCATTGTCGTGGCCATTGATGCCAAGAAAGATAACAAGCGGTGGGAAGTTTTTATTCATGGCGGACGCACTCCGACAGGCAAAGAGGTTATCGCTTGGGCCAAACAAGCGGAAATCTTAGGGGCTGGCGAAATTTTACTGACGAGCATGGATTATGACGGGACGAAAGATGGCTATGATTTACCATTGACGAAAGCGGTCAGTCAAGCCGTCAACATCCCCGTCATTGCTTCGGGTGGGGCAGGAAAACTGGAAGATTTTTATCACGTTCTTAGCCAAGCCGGCGCCGATGCGGCGTTAGCGGCTTCCGTGTTTCACTACGGAGAACTTTTGATTTCGGATGTCAAAGCCTACTTAAAAAAACACGGGATTAGTACAAGGGCTTAAAGGATATGAATAAAATTGAAAAAATTGGTATTACTCCTCGAACTCTTAAAAAACTAAGATTCAATGCGGATGGGTTAATTCCCACCATCATTCAAAATTTTCGTACCAAAGAAGTCTTAATGATGGCGTATATGAATTTGGAGTCCTTGAAGAGGACACTTAAACTAGGGAAAACCTGTTTTTGGTCACGTTCGCGCAAGGAATTTTGGGTCAAGGGAATGACCTCGGGGCATTTTCAATTCGTTAAAAATATTTACTATGACTGCGACTGCGATGTGCTTCTGATTAAAGTACGTCAGATTG
>JAHFGK010000078.1:9342-9790 GCA_023247475.1 Candidatus Omnitrophota bacterium | reverse complement strand
TCCGCGGCCCCGGCCGAAGGATTTTTATCCATCGAATTGATCGTCACTAAAATCACGCCCTTATTCGTCTCGCGTTGCAAACTTAAAGCAAGGTTGACCGCATAGGTAGAGCTTCCCGCTCCCTTCACCGGACCGTAAATGGAAATGATGGTACTGCCGAAACTGGATTTTAACCGGGCTTCTCTTCGGCGGACACGTTGGGACAGGGTCTGCGTAAATTCAATGGCTAGGTGAGGAAAAATTTTAATGATACTTTGAAAATCCTCTTTGGGAATTTTAAGAATGACCGAATCATTAATGGCTTCGAAATTATGGGAATGATTCTCTCCCGTAAAAAGCGAAATGATGCCGAAATACATTCCCCGATGAATAAATTCGACATTCTCCTTAATGCCATTCGATCTTAGAGTATACGTTAACAGCCGTCCGGAAACAAGACAGTACAATG
>JAHFGK010000078.1:0-9332 GCA_023247475.1 Candidatus Omnitrophota bacterium | reverse complement strand
ATATTCGACTAAAGTCGCTTTACGGGCGATTTTGCGTAGGTCAAACCAGCCCAGTTTACTAAAGATCGGAATTTGTTTGACGATGGCAATTTTTCGAATACGTTCGAGCATGTTATTTTCTCAGGGATTGAATTTTAAATGTCAAGGGACGACCCTTCGGGTCGCCACTTGCCCGTGGTTCCATGCCACGGGCAAGTACTGCGTCTGTGCCCACGGGTAAACCCGTGGCACTAGATGCTGTTAGAAGAAAAATTTGCACCATCCTCTCATTTCATAATATCATTTTCTAACCACTCAAATTCCTGTTTCATCGCCGCACGGGCAATCGTAACATTTCGGCGATCATTATTTTGATGAATGTCCTTAAAATTTTGTTCGATGCGTTTGCGGGCCTCCTGACAAAAGGAATCCGCCAGTAATACGGAATTTTCTTTCCCTTCTTTCTGCCGAGACAAACTATCCGCATAGGAGCACGTCGCCGCCATCACAAATAGATCCGTTCCTATATCCACAATCCGGTTGAGAAGTCCCTGTTTGGCCTCGAGTTTCTTTTGATAAATCATCATTTGATGAAAAACTTCGCGAGCCAAGCGTTTACTTGTCTTTTGAACGTAACACATATGACGGCGCAAAGGTTCAACTAAATTATTAATTCCTCCAATGACAACCGGTGGCATCCACAGCTTCGGATACCATAGGGAGTAGTAACGAAGGATAGATAAAAACGCTTTCAATTTATCGGCAAAATTGGTTTTGGGATTTAATAACGCTAACATGCGTGTTAAATGCGGGTCTAAGGCCTCCCGCGCGATAAATAGGTGCATGATTTCCGAGGTGCCTTCAATAATCAAATTGATACGAACATCCCGCAAGACCCGTTCCACCGGCCAAGGGATCATCCCTCGTTGACGCAAGGACGAGGCCGATTCATAACCTTGTCCGCCTCTAATTTGTATTGTTTCATTAACAATACTCCAACTATGCTCGGTACAGAAATATTTCGCAATGGCAGCTTCGAGACGAATATCAAGTTTGTGGTCATCCGCCATCATGCCGGTTAAAATGCTCACCGCGTCCATCGCAAAGGTGTGACTGGCAATATACGCCAATTTCAAAGCAATGCTTTCGTGTTCGCCGATGACTGCTCCCCACTGCTTTCGTTTCGCTGCCCATTGTCGGACAACGTGCAAACACCACTTAGCAATTCCGGCTGAGGCTGCCGGTAATGTTAAACGGCCGGTATTCAACGTCATCAAAGCCAGCTTTAATCCTTCCCCCTCTCCTAAAATAATATTTTCCCGAGGGACTTTGACATTTTTAAATCTTAAAATCCCGTTTTGAATCCCATGCAACCCCATGAACTGACAACGATGAACGATCTCAACTCCGGGCATATCGGTTTCCACAATAAATGCCGTAATCTGCTTTTTTTCTTTGCCCTTAACAATCTTCGGAGGTGTCACCGCCATAACAACAATCACTCCGGCAATAAGGCCGTTGGTGCACCAAAGTTTTTCGCCGTTGATGAGAAAATATTTTCCGTCTTCAATCGGTGTCGCTATTGTGCTCATGTTGCGCGGATCAGAACCTGCCTCCGGTTCGGTTAAGGCAAAGGCGGAAATAGTTCCTTGAGCGAATTTGGGAAAGTATTTCGCCTTTTGCTCTTCTGTTCCGAATAATTTTAATGGCTGGGGCACGCCGATACTCTGGTGAGCGGAAAGTAACACGGCCGTTGAACCGCAGTAACTGCCGACCAGATGAATTGCCCGATTATAATTCACTTGACTTAATCCGAGCCCACCGTATTTCTTGGGAATCTTGATAGCAAAGGCCCCGAGTTCCCCCAGCCCCTTAATGACCTTAGGAGGAATTTCGGTCGTTCGATCAACTTCGTCGGGGTCAAGATTTTCTCGTAAGAAGTGTTCCAATTTTTGTAAAAATTCATCGCCTTGTTTTTTGTCTTCGGGCGATTGTTGAAGGAAAGGGAAAATCAGATTCCAATTAGGAACGCCATGAAAAAGTTTTAAAGCAAAGCTGGGATACTTCCATTCCTGCTCGCGGGATTCCTCCGCTAACTCCAAGGAAGCACGTTTTTCTTCACTGATATTTTTGTCGAATATGCTCATGTACTTTTCCCCTTGTCGCAGTGCTTAAATTTTAACAGATCGTTCACTAATTAGATTTATAACTATTATTAATTTTAGTATAAGTCCTTTAGACAAAAAATCAATGTCGGAGTGATAAATTTATGAAGGTAAAACAAAAGGCCCGCCTCATGAGGTAAATTCATGAGGCGGGCCCCCGGTGTTCGTTGACATAAATAAATTATTTTTTCTCTAGTAAATATTTCTCCGCCAATTGCGGGACATCTTCAAGTCGTACGCCACTGTGCCAAATACCGTCCGGCCGCCCTTCACACTCATTTTCGGGCGAGCCTCGCCGGGCATCAGTGGGATGCCCGGCGGGATAAACCATGATGTTAACACCGATACTGCACTGCCCCAAACATTTCGCCTGCGCGACCCGAATTTTGGGATGCAATCCCCTTTCTTTCGCAATCCGCCGCAGTTCCTGAAACACCGCCTCGCCTTGATGATCACCACAGCTGGGTTTCTCACCTTTACGGTCATTGGTGCAGACAAAGATTTGCTTTTCGTAAGGGATCTCATTGGAGTTCATTGCTTTGTTCCTTTCCTTAACAAGACCAATGTCTCTATGTGCTTTGTTCTTGGGAAAAAGTCGAACGGAATAATTTTGGTCACCTGCCAATTTGTTTTAAGAAAGTCATTTAAATCCCGCGCCAAAGATTCCGGATGACAGGACAGATATACCAACCAATCCAACTCTTGCGCTTGAGTAAAAATTTTCAAAGCCGCGGCACTTAATCCATTCCTCGGCGGGTCAATGAGGGCAACCGTTGGCTTACTTTCCACGGTTCGTAGCAATGGCGGTAAATGGTCTTCCACTCTCCCAGAATGAATTTCAAATTCCTTCAATTGATGATACCGAACATTAAATTGCGCTAACCTTAGCGCTGCCGGACATTCCTCAATCATCGCAACCTTTTTAACCCGATCATAAAGGCAAATACCAAAAAACCCTACTCCACCATAACAATCCAACAAAATTGTCTGGGGGCTCCACACCTCAGAGAATGATTGAATATGTTTAATCAATTCCGGCAAAATCGAAAGGTTGGCCTGAAAAAATGTATCCAGGGAATAAAATATTTTTCTTCCTTGAATTTCGGTCCATAAATATTCGCTTTCCTTGAATTGCAAAGACCGTCGGCCGATTCCTCCCCACAAGACCCGGCCATCATCACCCGTTTTGACAACCAAATTGGCCATACGGTAATGTGCTGGTAACCTAGCCACGGCCTGACGTTTTAATTCCGGGATAAAATCCGAAACGGATCGCAGGGCAATCGGACAATGATCAATCGAAACGACTCGAAAACGGTTTTCCGGCGAGAAGCCAATGAAAATGCCTTCTTTTTTGGTACGTAGAAGTTTTAAATCGAGACGGTGGCGATAATGATACATCTGCGGGGAAGAAACGATGTTTTCAAAAATATTTTCTCTAAGATTGAGTCGTTCACTTAAAAAATTTTTGAGATAACTTTGCTTTAAATTAAGTTCTTCCTCATAAGGGATATGCTGATATTGACAACCACCGCATTGCCCGAAAACCGGACAAAGTGGTATTTCCTTCGAGGCTGCCTTCTCTTCACTAATAATAGCGGTCTCCATGATGCCTCAGTATACCATTGGCCAGTTAATTGTCGCAATGAATTAGTATGCCTAATGTATTTAAGAAGGAGGGCAAATAAGTCGAAGAGATCTGACCCAAATCAAAACACAAAAAATGAAATCAATTTAATCTAAAGGAATTAACCATGGTGTTCACCAGACCTATATACTTATCATATTGCGCTTCTTGGGCGGCGTAGGTGAGCTGATAAGCCGTTGTGCGCTGGATGATCCAGATATGCATCAATTTTGTGCGTGCACCGTTATCGCCTTTGCCGATATAAACTATTTTATGCGCAGGCTTATTGGCCCAAAAAATTGATTTTGATTCTATCATATCCACATTGCTCTTAAATACGGCAATCAGTTGGGTGATGGCCAAGTTACTATACTCATCCAGATTCATTGGCTTTTTTGATAAATCTTGAACCACGATATTCACATTTTCTTGAAAATAGTCCAATTCGTTTTCCTTAGGACTTATGAAAACAACCGCGGCCCCCTCCATAGGATTCTCTTTGACTGTCCACTTTTGCGGATACTTCATATGAAACCCTGCCGTGGGGTTATTATAGAAAGCAAAGCTTTCCATCTGAAGTATGAGCGCTGCAGCAATCAATACAATCATCACAACCAAGATAATCCAGAAGATCAATGTTTGACGTTGTCTTTTTTTCATATTCTTTAATCCTGCTTTTATTTAAAACAGTGCCCCAACAATACGACTCAAATCACTATCTAATGATAAAATGATTTTTTATTTTTTTGCAGTTCTAACAAGTAGGAACATGGCCGAAACCGTTCGGATTGGAGTCGATCTTCTAACCTTTTCAGTTCACCGACGATTGCTTCCATCCCCACACGATCGGCATACCGCAAAAGTCCCCCGCGAAACGGCGGGAAACCCGTCCCCATAATCATCCCCACATCAACCGTGGCAGCATCCTCGATTACCCTTTCCTCCAAACAACGTGCGGCTTCATTGATCATGATATAGACCATGCGCTGAACGTTTTCTTTTTCATCGGCACCGGCGGACAATTTATTCGACGATAAAGGTTTCCCTATCTGTTGAATATCAGGATTAGAATTACCAATCTTTCCATCTTTATAAAAATAAAATCCCTTCCCTGCCTTTTTCCCTAAATATCCTTTTTCATAAATCTGTTTAAAAATTACCGCGGGCTGAAAACGTTGTCCTAATCCCGAATATAAAATCTGTAATACTTTATACCCCACGTCGATACCGACCTCATCTGTTAATTCAAACGGTCCCATGGGCATGCCGAATTGTTTCATCGTTCGATCAATGTCCTCCATCTTTCCCCCTTCTTGAAGAAGGTAACCCGCTTCGTTAATATACGCCAACAAAATCCGATTGACCAAAAAACCGCAACAATCTTTAACCAAAATCGGTGTCTTGCCGATCCGTTTGGCAAATTGTAAAGTCGTCACAATCGTTTGTGGGGAAGTTAAATCCGTTTTGATGATTTCAACCAAAGGCATCCGATGCACGGGATTAAAAAAATGTAATCCAATCATACGCGATGGATTCTTGACCACTTGCGCCATCTCCGTCACCGAAAGAGCTGAGGTATTCGTGCATAAGATAGCGTCCTCAGGAACAACGTTGGTAATTTCTTTAAAGACTTTTTTCTTAACCTCCATATTTTCGACAACCGCTTCGATGACCATCTCCGCGTTTTGGAAACCGCTATAATCAATCGTTCCCGTAATCTTGTCCATCTTGAGATTCGCCTCGTATTTTTTCAGTCGTCTTGTTTTAATGGCCGATTCATAAATTTTATACGCTGCTTTTAATCCCTTGGCGATCGCATCATAATTGATATCTTTCATACGCGTGGCAATATCTTTCGAACTTAAAAGCTGAGCAATACCGCCGCCCATGATGCCAGCGCCTACCACTGCACATTTACGAATCTCTTTGGGTGCGATTTGCTCAGCGCCAGCGGGAACAAATTTCTTAAATTTCTCGGATAAATAAAAGACGTGGACTAAATTTTTGGAAATATCCGTAACGGCCAACTCGGCAAAGGTCTTGGCTTCCATATCCAGTGCGCGTTCGCGATTCAAGTAAATTGTCTTTTGAACCGCCTCAATGGCTTTCAAAGGAGCGGGATAAAAACCTTTTGTTTTCTTTAAAACATTTTTAGTGGCTTCACGAAAAACGATTGCCTGGCCTAAAAGGGATGTATCGAGAAACGCTGGTAATCCTTTTTTCTTTTTTAATGGCGACGGCCTCGCTGGTCTTTTTTTGTCTTTGATGTCCTCCACGAACTCTCCTACATATTCATCCAATCCTTTTTGGGGGAAAAGTCGGTCAACTAATCCGACTTTAAGTGCTTGGCGACCAGAAATAGTTTCACCGGAAACAATCATTTTTAAGCCTTCGGATAAGCCGATTACCCTCGGCAATCGATAAGTCCCACCAAACCCCGGGACGATTCCTAATTTGACTTCCGGGAGTCCAATACCAACCTTCTCATTAAAAGTCGCTATACGATACCAACACGCCAAGGCCAACTCGCATCCGCCACCTAAGGCGACCCCATCGATCACCGCAACGGTAGGGATTTTTAAATCTTCTAATTTATTGAAAATATTTTGTCCAGCTTTGGATTTGGCTTCCCCCTCTTGCTTTTGAGTTATACCAGCAATCTCCTTAATATCTGCGCCAGCAATGAAGACATCCTTTTTTTTGCTAACAATGAGAAGGGCTTTGAGAGAAGTAGTATTGGATTTAAGATCATCCAGAAGGGCATCTAGCTTTTTGAGGACATCCGCTGTGAGAAGATTGACCTTCGAATCCGGCAGATCGAATTCGATTGTGCCGATGTTATTTTCGATTCTAAAATAAAGAGACATTTAAAAATATCCTTTTAGGTCTTAAATTCTCTTAAGATCCTTAATTTCTTACTGAGTAATGCGTACTGCGTTTTAATTTTAAATAATCCTTAAAGCAGAACGCAGTACGCAGACCTATCTCTCGAGAATCACCGCCGCGCCTTGCCCTCCGCCCACACATAACGAAACCAAACCAAGATTCAAGTTATTGCGTTTCATGTGTTTTAAAATCGTTAAGATCAACCGTGAACCCGTTGCCCCTACTGGATGTCCTAATGCCACCGCGCCGCCGTTGACATTCAAAATACTTCGATCAATCTCTCCGGTAAATCCTTCATAACCAAATTCCTTGGCAAATTGTGCCGAACCCAACGCCCGTAAGCATGCCAAAACCTGCACCGCAAAGGCTTCGTTGATTTCGATAGCCTGCATATCGCTCAGTTTCATTCCTGCTTTTTTAAGAACTTTGGGAATCGCGTGCGCCGGACCGATTCCCATGCGATGCGGTTCGACTCCGGCAAAGGCAAAGGCTTTAAGGTATCCTAACGGCTGAAGCCGAAGCTCGCGCGCTTTACTTTCACGCATAACAATGAGCGCCACTGCTCCATCGGTCACTTGACTGGAATTCCCGGCGGTGACGGTTCCGGTCTCTCGGTCAAAAAACGGTCTCAATTTTGCCAAAGCTTCCATTGTTTGATTTTCCCGCGGGCCGTTATCATCCTGCACGACATTTTTATAGTCGGGGCCAGGGATAACGGGCACAATTTCTTCTCTTAATGTACTGCGCGCCTTCATAGCACGCTGATGACTAATGAGAGCAAATTCATCTTGCTCTTCACGAGGAATCCCAAACTCTTTCGCTAAAACTTCCGCGGTTTGTCCCATATTTAAACCACAGACCGGATCGGTTAGTCCCATCTGCAATCCCACGCGCGGCGAAAGATATTTTAATTTGAGCGGTGATAGCGCTTTAAATTTTTCCGGTAACGTCTTCGCTTTAATAAATTCCCAAATAATTTCTTGTAATTGCTTCGTCAGAAAAAAAGGAATGTTACTCATGGACTCCGTGCCACCGGCTAAAATACAATCGGCCTCACCGCCTTGAATCTTCAAAGCAGCCGTCACGACCGATTCAATGCCGGAGGCACAATTGCGATGAACCGTAAAGGCGGGAATCGTTTTGGGTAGACCACTTAAAAGGGCAATCACCCGGGAAATATTGGCAGCATCAGGCGGCTGGGCAACACAGCCAAAAATCATCTCATCAATGATCTTGGGGTCAATGCCAGTGCGTTCAATGAGCTCCTGGGTGACAATCCGCCCGAGTTCTTGAGCGGATAAATCATTAAATACCGTCCCCATCTTGCAGAATGGGGTGCGTATGCCATCGATGATGGAGATTCTGTCCATGCTTATCCTTTAACAAAAAAAGTAAACATAAGTCCAATAAGAAACGCATATAAAATCGGAGAACCAACTAACGCGATTAGGAATGACTTTTTTCGTGAAATAACTTCGTTTTTACTATTTTTAATTTGGGCTCTATTAGAAAAAATGTAAATAAAGTAGAATGAAAAAACGTAAAGCAATAAGGCTAAACTTAAACCAATTAATACATCAATTGATTTAGATGCATCAAATCCTCTGTACAAGATGATTGCAATCGACCCACCAAACAAAGGCAATACTAAACAAACGTAGTATATAACCACGAAAATTCCTACTATAAAATTTTTAACCATATAATCTTCCCAATTACAAATCCCTGCACTCTTCACAGAATACGATATCTTCAAATTTTTGACCGACGATCTAAAATCCTCTTCTCTTTACTCGCCGTTTCCAACTCGAGACGTTTGATCATTTCGGAAAAGGGAATACACTCAACATCATTAGGCGTTACTTCTGTGGCCAACAAAATTCTTTTCTTAACCTCTTCTTTAACGACCTCTTGATTATACCTATCTTTTAAGCACAAATAAACCACCAATTCATCCGCTTCATAAGGGTCATTATTTTTCTTTCGGATTTCCAACTGCCACTCTTCGATCTCATTAAAATCATTTAATACCGCAGAGAAATTATTTAAATTAACCAATGCTCCCTTAATCTTAGAAAGTTGTAAATCCTTAATGTCCGAGATACGCGTAATATCACTCGATACCCTCGGAACTGTGCGGTGACAATAGGGACAGGGTTCGTAAGTTATACCTCCTTTCACAAAATCTCCGGTGCGATAGCGAATGACGCTACTGGCGCGCGAATCAATTGAAGTAAATACCAATTCCCCATCTTCTCCCTCGCCCTTAACTTCACCCGATTGGGAATCAATGACTTCAAATATCTCTTTATCCGGATAGAGATGATAACCACTCGAGGAATCATTTGTCGTTGGACACTCGGTCCATGCCGACCGGGCTTCCGTAAACCCATACGTCCCAAAAACAGAAACATCCCGCGCACCCATCGATTCTAAAAGTTCGGCTAAACGCATTTTAAAGGCTTGAGTTACCCGGTCAGCGCCTAAGACAACTTTTTTGATGGATTCCAGCCTTGCCCCTTTTTCTTTCGCGAAACGTAAAACATGATAAACATAGCTGGGGGCACCCAAAATCATCGAGGGTTTCATTTTCTCCAAAGCCACGATATTGCCTTCCGTTCCCAAAACTTTGCCACCGCCGGTGCTAAGCACTAAAACACCGGCGGAAAGTCCGC
>JAHFGK010000077.1 GCA_023247475.1 Candidatus Omnitrophota bacterium | reverse complement strand
GTATGATCCTAATCGATCATCTCGCATTGCCCTGATTCAATATCCGGATGGAATAAAATCGTATATTATAGCGCCCTTAGAATTAAAAGTGGGCGATAAGATTATCAGTAGCCATAAGGTGGATGTGGAAATTAAACCAGGGAATTGTTTACCGTTAAAGTATGTCCCTCTAGGAATAGCGATTCATAATATTGAGCTACAACCGGGAAAAGGGGGACAGATTGTTCGTTCGGCAGGCACCTCAGCGCAGATCATGGCCAAAGAGGGTGACTATGCTCATGTCCGTTTGCCTTCGAGTGAGGTGAGAAAAATCCTTCTAGAGTGCCGTTGCACGATTGGGCAGATCGGAAATGTGGAACATGAAGCGATTTTGATTGGGAAGGCAGGACGTTCCCGTTGGTTAGGACTTCGAAGCCATGTGCGAGGTGTGGTTATGAATCCAGTAGATCATCCTCATGGTGGTGGTGAAGGTAAATCCCCTCAAGGGAATCCACATCCCGTGAGTCCTTGGGGACAAAAGTCGAAGGGTTTAAAGACAAGAACAAAAAGAAAGTATTCGGATAAAATGATTGTTCGAAGAAGAGGTAAATAATAAAAAGGTGACCGACGATGCCGCGATCGATTAAAAAAGGACCTTATGTTGAAGAAAGTTTGATAAGGAGATTCCATCGAATGGTGCAGTCTGGCCAAAAGCAGCCTATTAAAACTTGGTCCAGACGGTCCACGATTATTCCCGATTTTGTGGGTTATACGATTGCGGTTCATGATGGACGTAAACACGTTCCTATTTTCATAACAGAAAATATGGTTGGGAACAAATTAGGTGATTTTGCCCCAACTAGAACATTTAGGAAACATGGTGGGGTTAAGGCGAAAAAGGCCGTTCAAAAGACATAAGCTTTAATAGCTGGTTGATGAATTTAGAATACAAAGAGAAATAGATATGATTGCCCAAGCGCGAGGACGATTTTTTAGATTATCTCCCCGGAAGGTAAGACAAGTTATTGACCTTATTCGAGGGAAGGATGTGGCTAGTTCTTTAACCATTTTAACACATGTGAATAAGGGTTCTACAGAATTGATCAAAAAGGTTCTGAATTCGGCTATTCACAATGCCAAACAAAAAGGGCTATCCGAGGATCAGCTTTTTATTTCTAAAATAACAGCCGATCAAGGACCAATGTGGAAAAGGTATCGGGCGGCCTCATTTGGTCGGGCAACAAGTATTTTAAGGAGAACAACCCATTTAATGATTCAATTGGAAGTAATTATTAAATAACCCCGAATCCAGCCTTGGTGGGATTCGGGATCAATTCGCACTGACAATTTACGTTCATTTTCGTTCTGTAAATTGTGTGCTCATCGAGTGGAGAGCTTGTGGGACAAAAGGTGCATCCGTACATATTGAGAATTGGGATTAACAAAAATTGGCGTAGCCTATGGTATGCCGATAAAAAAGAATATGCACGCAATGTCAAAGAAGATTTTCGCATTCGTGATTATATCAAGAAGAAATTTGTTCAGGCAGCGGTTTCTTATATCATTATTGAGCGTTTAGCAGGACAGCTTAAGGTCAAGGTCGCCTCCGCCAGAACAGGTGTGATCATTGGGCGAAGGGGAGCCGATATTAATCGTTTAAAAGAGGAATTGAGTAGAATCACAAATAAAAATGGTGAAGATATCACAATCGAGGTCATTGAAATCAAGAATCCGGCATTAGACGCGCAATTGGTGGCGCAAAATGTTGCCTTCCAGTTGGAAAAAAGAGTGGCTTTCCGACGGGCTATGAAAAGAGCCGTGGAGATGACGATGCAGGCAGGGGCGCAAGGCATAAGGGTCAAGATTTCTGGTCGATTAGGTGGAGCAGAGATGGCTAGAACTGAGAAATGTTATCAGGGCAAATTACCCCTACAGACTTTGCGAGCGGATATCGATTATGGTTTTGCGGAGGCGTTAACGACGTATGGTATTTTAGGTGTGAAGAGCTGGATTTATAAAGGCGATATTGTTGGTGATAAAAATCACTCCTTAGAAGAAAAAATTTAATAACTAGAACATAACAAAAGAGATTTGAATCATGGTTGTTATTCCACGAAAAGTCAAATTTAGAAAATCACAGCGCGGTAAAATACGGGGCATAGCCACGGTCGGCGAAAAATTAATTTTTGGCGAATATGGCCTGAAAGCGCTGGAGAACGGTCTTATCCGTGCCAATCATATTGAAGCGGTGCGTGTGGCCATTGCCCGTAAGACTCAAGGAGTTGGTAAACTTTGGATTAAGATTTTTCCTCATAAACCAGTGACGAAGAAACCACCGGAAACGCGTATGGGTAAAGGAAAAGGAGATCTGGATCATTGGGTTGCTTCTGTTAAACGCGGGAAAGTGCTTTTTGAATTGGGTGGTTTGCCCGAAGATTTTGCCAAACGGGTGTTCCGTTTGGTTGCTTTTAACTTGCCTATTAAAACAAAGTTTGTGACGCGCGCTACCATTCATCGTTAATCTTAAAGGCTTTGAAGGATTTGGCATATGAAACTTAAGGATTTAAAAGCATTGAGTGCAGAGGAATTGATTCAAAAGGAGAAAGTCTTTAAAAAGGAATTATTTGAATTGAATTTTCAGCGCCGGACAGGACGGGTCGATAAGTCGGGTCGATTCAAAGTAGTTAAACGGAGCATCGCTAGAATTTTAACAATTTTGAAAGAACGCGAAAGAGAGAATAAGGAAAACAATGGAAACAGAGATAAGGAAAAATAGACGAAAGTTTTTGACGGGTGAAGTCATTAGCGACAAGATGAACAAGACCCGAGTTGTTCAGGTCCGTTGGTCGGCGAAACATTCCAAATATAAAAAAATTGTTCGCAAAGCGGCCAAGTATAAGGCTCATGACGAGAAGAATGCCTCTAAGATGGGGGATAAGGTCCTCATTATGGAGACAAGACCTTTATCAAAAGAAAAGCACTGGATTATCCGAGAAATCATTAAACATGCTAATCAAGTTAGCCAAGTTAAAGAAACTGTTTAGGAAGTTATTTATGCTTTACATGAAATCGATATTAGATGTGGCAGATAATACAGGGGCGCGCAAAGCATCCATTATCGGTGTTCTAAAAACTAAGGGGAAATTATGGGCTCAAGTAGGAGACATTGTCCGCGTTAATATTAAAGAATCAGCCCCGGACGCTGCGTTGAAAAAGGGCGAAAAAGCCAAAGGTGTCATTGTGCGCACGAGATTCCCTATTCGACGACCGGATGGGACTTATGTGCGATTCGATACGAATGCAGTTGTGATTATCGATGATGCTGGTAACCCCCGAGGGACACGTGTCTTTGGGCCGGTGGCTCGAGAATTACGGAATATGGAATATATGAAAATTATTTCTTTAGCACCAGAGGTGATTTAGATGCTGCGTATTAAGAAAAATGATCGCGTCATGATAATTGCGGGTAAAGATAAAGGAAAAATAGGAAAGGTACTAAAAGTTTTTCCTAGAATCGAACGAGCTATTGTGGAGAATATCAATCTCGTCAAGAAGGCAAAACGCAAGACACGTCAAGACCAGAAAGGTGGATTTGTTGATATAGAAGCCCCCATTCATCTTTCGAATTTAATGTTGATTGATAAGAGAACCAATCAGCCTACTCGTTTTGGAGTCTCTGTTCTTAAAGATGGCAGTAGGATACGTATTAGTAAAGAAACTGGAGAAGTGATTTAAATTTAGTTGTAAGAAATGGAATCGAAAGAATGACACGCTTGTTAGACAAATATAGAAAAGATGTTGTTTCAGTGGTTCAAGAGAAATTTGGAATCAAAAATTCCATGGCCGTGCCTCATCTTGAAAAGATTGTGGTGAATATGGGTATTGGCGAGGCAACCCAGGATGTTAAAATTTTGGAGAAAGCCATGGAAGATTTAATGATAATCACCGGACAAAAACCAATGATCCGTAGAGCTAAGAAAGCCATTTCCAATTTCAAACTCAAAGAGAATATACCGGTGGGTTGCAAGGTTACTCTGCGTCGGGCACGGATGTATGAATTTTTAGATCGACTTGTTAATGTGACTCTGCCAAGAATCCGTGATTTCAACGGTGTCTCAACAAAATCTTTTGATCAAACGGGGAATTATTCTTTAGGCATTTCGGATCAAGCCATCTTTCCGGAAATCGATACCGGTAAAATTGAAAAAACGCAAGGGATGGACATCTCTTTTGTGTTTAATCATGGGCCTAAAGAGCATACTATGGAGGTCTTACGGCTTTTAGGAATGCCTTTTAGTCACAGATAATATATATTACTTATTTTAAAGAGAGGACAAGGTTAACATTTAAAAAATTTATGGCTAAAAAATCACTTGTCATTAAATCACAGAGAAAACCAAAGTTTTCAACCCGACAGCACAATCGTTGTCCTTTATGTGGTCGCTCCCGGGCGTTCTTAAGAAGATTTGGGGTTTGTCGTATTTGTTTTAGAGAATTAGCTTGGCGAGGGGAGATCCCCGGGGTAAAAAAGGCGAGTTGGTAGAAATTTGTAATTTTGAAGTAATCAACAAGACTAATTTTTTATAAGAAAAAAGAGGTTTAAGTCATGTCGTTATCTGATCCTATATCGGATTTTCTTACCAATATTAGAAATGCTGTACAAGTTCGCAAAGAAACCATTGATATCCCGGCATCGAAGTTAGCCGCTACAATTCTGGAAATTTTTAAAAACGACGGGTATATTGAGGATTTCCGTTCGCTTAAAAATAATGTACAAGGGACACTAAAGGTTTATCTTAAGTATGAAAAAAATAAAAAACCATCCATTATTGGAATTAAGCGGGTTTCTAGACCAGGTTTACGAGTTTATGTTAGACGTGATCGTATCCCCCGTGTGCTAAACGGATTAGGGACGGCTATTCTTACCACGTCTAAAGGGATTATGAATGACCGAGATGCCCGTAAAAATAAAGTGGGTGGCGAGGTCGTCTGTTATATTTGGTGAACCGAAATGTCAAGAATAGGTAAAATTCCTGTTGTACTGCCTAAAGAAGCCAAAATCGCCATTGAAAATAGGACCGTACGTTTTGAAGGGCCTAAAGGCAAATTGTCGTTAACGCTTCCAGCGGGCATCAAGGTTGAACAAAAAGATAATAATCTTTTTGTTCAACGAACGAGTGAGACCAAGCAAGATCATGCGAATCATGGGACTGTTCGTGCGTTATTAGTTAATATGATCACCGGTGTCACCCAAGCACATCAAAAGAGTTTAGAAATTCAAGGCGTTGGTTTTCGCGCCCAGTTACAGGGACAAAAATTGATTCTTAATATTGGATTTAGTCATCCGGTGGAATATATGGTGCCGAAGGATGTTAAGGTTTCCGTCCCTCAACCCACCGAAGTTAAGGTGGAGGGTGTTGACAAAGCTCTGGTAGGTCAAGTAGCCGCGGAAATTCGAGCCTTTAAACCACCGGAACCCTATAAGGGTAAAGGAATTCGTTATCTCGGTGAGGCTGTTCGAAGAAAACAAGGGAAGTCGGTAACAAAATAATTATTATGAGAGATTTACATGAAGTAAAGCGACACTATCGCCATCAACGCATTCGTAAAAAAATTTTTGGTGCGAGTGGACAGCCACGACTATGTGTTCACCGTAGCCATAAAAATATGCATGTCCAGATTATCGATGACCTTGCGGGGAAAATTTTGTTAGGTAAATCTACTTTAGCCAAGGACATTCGCCAGAAGATTAAATATGGGGGCAATATCAAGGCCGCATCGATTTTGGGTGAAGCTGTTGCGGAGGAAGCGTTAAGCAAAGGTATTAAAAAGATTTGTTTTGATCGCGGGGGATATCTTTATCATGGTCGGGTGAAAGCGTTTGCCGAGGCTGCGCGTAAAGGGGGGTTAGAATTTTAAGCATTACTAAATTTTTTTAATGAAATAAGGTGTCGGATGGAGAGAGAAGATAAAATTAAAGAAGACAAGTTAAGAGAAGAAAGAAGACGAGGCAAGCTTCCTAAATTAACTCCTAAGGTTAATGAGGTGGACATGGAGAAAGAAGTCACTGCCATTGAGGTCGAACCCGCGGAACCCGTCGTAAAGAAACCTCGACGGGGTAAGGCCCCTCCGAGCTATATTCCTGCAGCTGGCGAGTCAGGGTTTATCGAAAAAGTTATCACCATTAATCGTGTCACCAAAGTTACAAAAGGCGGTAAGAAATTATCTTTCAGCGCCTTAGTAGTCGTAGGGGACACGAAAGGGAAAGTAGGATATAGTTTGGGGAAAGCGGGGGAGGTCGCCACCGCCATCAAGAAGGCTTTACTCCTAGCTAAGAGAAGTATGGTTACTATTCCTTTAAAGGGATCAACCATCCCTCATGAAGTGCTTGGGGAATGGGGAGCGGCGCGAGTTTTACTTAAACCAGCCTCCGATGGTACGGGTGTTATTGCCGCTGGTCCCGTGCGCGCTATTTGTGATGGCGCTGGTATTCGGAATATCCTGACTAAATGTCATCGTTCGAATAATCCTATTAATGTGATTAAAGCAACTATGGATGGATTAAGCCGACTTAAACCATTTAATCCGCCGGTAGAAAGTACACCGGTCAGTGAAGAAAGTCATGCAACTGCATAATTTAAAAGTTCCAGATGGAGCGCGAAAGAGAAGAAAGATTGTTGGTCGGGGTCCTGGTTCCGGCCATGGAAAGACTTCGTGTAAGGGGTTTAATGGACAGAATGCCCGGGCTGGGCGCGGAGTTAGACGTGGTTATGAAGGCGGGCAAATGTCGCTCATTCAACGGATACCGAAACGAGGATTTAACAGTAAAAACCCGACTGTTTATCAAGAGGTGAACTTAGAGAATCTGACGCGTTTTAAAGAAGGGACGGTGATTACGGCCGATCTTTTAAAGTCCCATGGTTTGATTAAACAATTATTTCACCCTTATAAAATTTTGGGTATGGGGGACATTAAGAAGCCTTTGACCGTCCAAGCGTATAATTTTTCCAAGAGCGCCGAAGAAAAGATTGTAAAAGCTGGTGGTAAGGTTGAGACGATCACACTTAGTGATGTAAGGAATCATTTTTCCCCAGAGGAAAAAAGTAAATAAATTGCCATTTAAAACGGTCGTTTGTAATGAGGTTAAAAGCATTTTGTTCGGAATTTCAATTTTTATTGGTTTGAACCATTGAAGGTGTTGAATGCTATCGGCCTTTCTTAACTGTTTTAAAATCCCAGAATTAAAAAAGAAGATTATTTTTACGTTAATCATTATTTCTGTCTATCGCATTGGCTGTTTTCTTCCAACACCGGGTGTCAATGGCGCTATTTTAGCCGAGTTCTTTACCAGAATGAATGCCAATGCAAGTGGGAACATATTTGGCGTTATGAATATGTTTTCGGGAGGTGCCCTCGGGAAATTAACTATTTTCTCACTCGGGATTATGCCGTATATTTCCAGTTCCATTATTATGCAATTGTTGACGGCAGTGATTCCTGCTTTGGAAAAGTTAGCGAAAGAAGGACAAGCAGGGTATCATAAGATTAACCAATACACTCGTTATGGGACATTGCTTCTTTCAACAGTACAGTCATTTTTCATTGCTCTTTGGCTCGAAAGCCCTCAGGCCTTTGGGGGATTCACCATTGTGAATAATCCTGGCTGGGGTTTTCGTCTTGTTACCGTCGTCACGTTAACAACCGGGACACTTCTTTTGATGTGGTTAGGAGAACAGATCCAGGAAAGAGGAATCGGTAATGGGATCTCTCTGGTTATTACGGCGGGAATTATTTCCGCGGCACCTTCAGCGATTAGGAATTTAATTTTATTGATGTCAGCAAAGACAGCGGGTGCAAGCCAATTGCAACCATTGACACTGTTGATTATGGTGGTGTTTCTGGTGGGTGTGATTTTTGCGGTCACATTTATTACGCAAGGTCAAAGAAGAATTCCAGTTCAATATGCCCGAAGAGTGGTTGGCAGACGGGTTTACGGTGGGCAAAGTACCTACATTCCTTTAAAAGTAGATACAGCCGGTGTCATTGCCATTATATTTGCCCAATCGATTATTCTTTTTCCAGCGACCATCGCGAGTTTTATCCCCAACCGTGCTTTTCAGGCATTTACGTCCTTTATCACGCGAGGACATTTTTGGTATTATGCTATTTACGGTATTTTAATTATGTTTTTCTGCTATTTTTATACGGCCATTGTTTTTAATCCCGTTGATGTGGCGGAGAATATGAAAAAGCACGGTGGCTTTGTCCCGGGAGTAAGACCGGGAACGCAAACAGCGGAATTTTTAGATTTTGTTTTGACGAGAATCACATTTGCGGGCGCGTTATTTATTTGTGTGATTGCGATTATGCCGGATGCGATTATGGCTTCCTTTAAAGTACCGTACTTGGTGGCTTCGTTCTTTGGGGGAACCGGTATTCTCATTGTCATCGGTGTTATGCTTGATACAATGAAACAAATTGAAACACACCTTTTGACAAGGCATTATGAAGGATTTATGAAGTCAGGTCAGCTTAAGGCGAGAAGAACATAAATCGTTTGAGCAAATTTACAAATTTACTATGAAAATCGTACTTCTAGGACCACCAGGTGCAGGTAAAGGGACACTCGCAAATTTGTTAAAGGAAACATTTGATCTTTGGCATGTATCAACAGGTGATATCCTTCGGGAGGAGATGAAAAATAAAACTAAGTTGGGTAAAGAAGTTAACCGCTATGTTGATCAAGGGGCTTTGGTTCCCGACGAAGTGGTCACCGAAATTATTAAAAATAAATTCAAGAATAATGGGCGACTTCAGCAAGGATTTATGTTGGACGGATTCCCCAGAACGGGGGTCCAGGCCGAGGAACTTGATAAAATTTTAAGTAAGGAAGGGCAACCCCTGGATTTTGCTTTGTATATGAAGGCTTCTTTGCCGGTTATTTTAGGGAGATTGACTGGCCGTCGGGTCTGCCGGTCCTGTGGATCTCTTTACCACATTATAAATAAGCCACCGAAGAAAGCGAACGTTTGTGATGAATGTGGGGGAGAATTATACCAACGACCCGATGATAATGAAGAAACCATTCGCACACGGATGAAAGTTTACACCAAGAGCACTAAGCCGATTATTGATTATTATAAAAAACAAAACAAATTAAAAACAGTTAATGCGGATCTAGATGCTCAGACAGTTCTTACTGTTTTGATGTCGATTTTGGATGAAAACAAAAAATCACATCAGCATAAAAACTCCAGATGAACTGAATACTCTGAAAGAGGCGGGGAAGATACTTGCTGCGATCATCGGAGAGTTGAAAGGTTCTTTGAAATCGGGGATGAAGACCCGTGAGATTGATTTTATTGCCGAACAGTTAATGGAAAAATATAAAGTCAAACCGGCATTTAAGGGGTATCGTGGTTTTCCAGGATATGTTTGTGTTTCAGTTAATCAGGAAGTGGTCCACGGGATTCCTGGCGATAAGGTGGTACGGGAAGGGGATATTGTTAGTTTAGATGTGGGTATTATCTTTAATGATTATTTTTCGGATACAGCATTTACGGTTGGAATCGGTAAAATCGATCCCCGCTTAGAGAAATTGTTAGAGGTTACTAAAGAAGCCCTTTATAAGGGGATTGTTGAGGCCAGGATTGATAACCATCTTTCGGATATTTCGAATGCGATTCAGCAATATGTTGAGGCGAACAACTTTTCGATTGTACGGGATTTTGTTGGGCATGGCATTGGTCGATCGCTGCACGAGGAACCGGAAATTCCTAATTATGGACCTCCTCACTGTGGTCCGGTTTTAAAGGAAGGAATGGTTTT
>JAHFGK010000076.1 GCA_023247475.1 Candidatus Omnitrophota bacterium | reverse complement strand
GTGATTTACGCTGGAGATATTTCGGGTTTATTGAAATCCGAAAAATCTCTGACAGGACAATACCTGCGCGGCCAACTTAAAATCCACATGCCCCAGAAACGCCGAGAGATCAAAAAGACAAATCATATCAAGATTTCCAGCGCCCAGGAGCATAATCTTAAAAATATCGATGTTTCTTTCCCATTAGGAACTTTTATTTGTATTACCGGTGTTTCCGGGTCCGGTAAATCTACATTGATTGATGATATCCTATACAAGGCTTTGGCACAAAAATTATACCAGTCCAAAGAAAAACCCGGAAAATATAAAAAGATCGAAGGGGTCGAGTACATTGATAAAGTCATTGTTGTGGATCAATCCCCGATTGGCCGAACACCACGATCCAATCCCGCGACATACACGGGTGTTTTCAGCATTGTCCGCGACCTGTTCAGCCAGTTGCCGCAATCCAAAATGCGGGGTTATAAACCGGGTCGTTTTAGTTTTAATGTCAAAGGCGGACGCTGCGAGGCCTGTCAGGGGGACGGGATCAAAAAGATCGAGATGCATTTTCTCCCGGATGTTTATGTGGAATGCGAGGTCTGCCATGGATTGCGCTTCAACGAGCAGACTCTGGAAGTTGAATTCAAAGAAAAAAATATTTCACAGGTTTTGAATCTTTCGGTCGTGGAAGCCCTGAAGATATTCGATAATATTCCGCGCATTAAAAATATCCTTCAAACCCTGTATGATGTGGGATTGGGATATATCAAGCTGGGACAATCGGCGACGACTCTCTCCGGAGGAGAAGCGCAACGGGTTAAATTGGCGAGCGAGCTTTGTAAACCGGCAACCGGAAGGACATTTTACATTTTAGATGAACCGACCACAGGTCTGCATTTTGCCGATGTTGATAAATTATTGAATGTGTTACAGCGTTTGGTGGATCGGGGGAATACCGTTCTTGTCATCGAGCATAATCTTGAGGTGATCAAGAACGCCGATTATATTGTCGATTTGGGCCCGGAAGGCGGCGACAAAGGAGGAACCGTTGTCGCCTGTGGCTCTCCGGAAGAGATTATTCAAAATAATATTTCTTATACAGGACGTTATTTAAAAGATTTCCTCCAAGATCAGGCGGCGCTGAAACGCAAATCGGGAAGTTCAGAATTTTTATCTCAGGTAAAAGCGTGAGGCAAATTGAAAATCCATTTAAACCTGTTATAATACCCCGCATGAATCAAAACGTCCTATTGATGTTTCTGATAAAGATCAAAAGTTCTTTCTTGGATCAGCATAATCTTAAGTTTCAGGAATCGAATCGTGGCCAAAAGACATTTTTTTTAGTCCTCTTCTTGCTTTTTTCTTTGTTTTCTCCTCTTAATATTTTGTTTCATGCCTTTGCCGGTAATGATGAAGAAGAACTGTTCCTAGTTGCCCAGAAGGCCTTTGAAGATGGTTTCTATGATGTCGCGATGGGCTACATCAATAACTATCTGGAAAAATATCCTCAGACCCAGCGCAGAGTCCAGGCGAATCTTCTTTTAGGGCAGTGCTATTTTTTTAAGAGTCAGTATCTGAAGGCCTATGGCATTTTTGAAGAATTGCTCAAATACACAGAATTCAAAGACGCCACGTTGTTTTGGATCGGCGAAACGTATTTAAAAGGAGCGAACTACCTACAAGCCGAAAAATATTATCGCGAATTGATAAATCTTTATCCGGAATCGGTCTATACGCCACAGGCTTATTATTCGCTGGGATGGACTTTTTTCGATCAAAAAAAATATGATCTGGCGATTGAGCAATTCCAAAAATTAATTGATTTATTCCCGACTCATCCGTTGGTCGAAGATTCATTTTTTAAATTGAGTGAGTGTGCTTATAATCAGACGAACTATCAGAAGGCCGTTGATTATTTTAAAGATTACGTTGTCAAATTCCCTCAGTCCACGCGTCTTGATCAGGTTTTCTTTTACATAGGGGAAGCCTACTATTACCTTCAGGATTTTTCTTCCGCAATCAGTTATTACTCTAAGACGGTGGAGACCTCAACGGATAATAAACTGATTAGCATGTCGAAGATCAGTTTGGGATGGTGTTATCTTAAAACAAAAGATTTCGAGAATTCCCAGAAGTTTTTTGTTGAAGCGCTCGCGCTTTCCGAGGAAAAAGGAGTCCTTTTAGATGATATTTATTTAGGCCAGGCCAGTTTATTTACGGAGTTGGAGCAAAACGAAAAAGCCTTGGAAGCTTATCAGAAATTGATCGACCAATTCCCGAATAGTTCTCGGATGGGCGACGCATATTTAGGCAAGGCAAACAGCTTGTACTCCATCAAGAACTATTCTGATGCGATCGTCGCTTATCAGATGGTCATTGAAAAATTTGCTTCAAGCGAAGAGGGGAAGGCGATCGTTGAAAAAGCCCGATTTGGCTTGGCTTGGTCGTATTTGAAAGCAGGCGATATTGATTTATCGATCCAAAGCTTTCAGGAGATTATGGATCAAACGCAAAACAAGATTGTCAAAATCAGCGCTTTGACTCAAATTGGAGATGCCTATCAGGATGCTGGAAAATTGGAAAAGGCGATCGAGATCTATGACCGCGTCCTTCAAGATTATCCCGACAGCCTTTATACGGATTATGTCCAATATCGAGAGGCGGTCGGGCTTCTTAAAATGGATAAAATCGAACCGGCGACCATCGCCTTGAAAACGTTAAAAGAAAATTTTCCGGAAAGCAAATATTTAAACGAAGCGAATTATTATCTCGGTTTGGCCTATTTTAAGAAAGGAGATTGGCCGGCGACGATTGAACAGATTGAAAGTTTTATTGAAACAGCACCAAAGTCCAATGAATTTTTGCCGGACGCAAATTACATCCTGGCCTTATCCAATTTTAATTTTGAAAAATATGATAAAGCAAATAAAGTCTTTCAGCAGATTGTCAAAATCTTCCCCGGCCAACTGCCGATCGTTCGTGATTCGGAAGTAGGTATAGCGAAATGTATTTATAATTTGGGGGATAGCAAGGAAGCGGTCAAGAAATTTAAGATTATTATTTATAAATATCCTAAAACAGATGCTGCTTTGGATTCTTTGATGTGGTTAGGTGATTACTATTTTGAATCATCTAGTTTCGAAAATGCAATATCTTATTATCAACAAGTGCTCGATGATTTCCCCGGGAGCGATAAACTCAATTTAGCCCGTTTTGGGCTTGGACAAGTCTATCTGGGACAGGAAGAGTACGATAAAGCGATCAATCAACTTAAATTAATCGATGATCCCAAGGATAAGGAACTTTATGCGAAGGCAAAATTAGCGATTGCCGACATCTTTTCCAAAGAATTGGATTCTCAAAATGCCATTCAGGCTTATCAAAATATAGCCATGAATTGTCCGGATTTCAAGCGGGATGCCCTTGTGAAAATCGCTGATCTACATAAGGCCAATCAATCGTATGATGAGGCGATCAATTTCTACCAACAGGCTTTAGAACTCGATGCTGGAATGAGCAAGATTACAGATACGGAATTATTATTCTCGATCGCTGATATTTATGAAACAATCAATCAATTGGATCAGGCCATCGAGTCGTATCTGAAGATCCCTTACTTGCATTCCGGGGAAATCCCTTGGGTTACAAAAGCATATCTTAGAGTGGCTAGAATTTTTGAAGGGAAAGGAGATTGGCAAAACGCAATTGTCATCTATGAAAAAGTCATTGCTTTAGGAACCGATGAAGTCAAATTTGCCGAAGAGAGGCTCGATTGGATTAAAAACAATACTCAACAGGCACAGGTTGACCATTAGAGTTGTATTTCATCAGTATTAGCCGGGTTATCAATAAAATCAGAAAGTCTGCGTTACAAAAAATGAATTTTTATGTGTATTTATAAAAAATGCTTTATAATAAAAAAATTATAAAGTCGATATTGTACCATCAGAAAATGTATGTTTTTAAATGTTGGGAGAAAATTTAGCATGAGTATCTGGGAATTGAGTGCATGGCGATTATTGCTGGCTGGCGGACCGATCATGGTACCTATTTTTATCTTTTCAGTTGTGGCCTTAGGGATCGTTATTGAGAAATTGTGGTATTTTTCCGCCGTTCATATTAATACCCATAAGTTAAAACAGGAAATTTTTTATCTTCTCAAAAATAACAAAATCAAAGAGGCCATAGAACTTTGCGATAAAAATGTGTCGCCTGTGGCGAAAATATTGAAAGCAGGGATATTGAAATTTGGATATTCTAGAGAAAATATCAAGGAGGCGATGGAAGAATTTAGTCTTTTTGAGATCCCCCGTTTAGAAAAACGACTTGGTGCGTTGTCAACGATTGCAAATATTTCGCCTCTTTTGGGTTTGTTGGGAACAGTCATTGGAATGACTGGAAGTTTTCATGCGATTCAGGCCCGTGCGGCGATAAACAATCCAGTGACAGCGGGAGACCTGGCTGGTGGAATTTGGGAAGCATTAATTACGACGGTAGCCGGTTTAATGGTCGCTATCCCCACCTATGTTGCGTACAACTATTGTGTCAGTCGGATCAATACGATTATATTGGAAATGGAAAGGGTTGCCACCGAGCTAGTTAATTTTTTATGCCAGATTTCAGAATCCCAAGATGTGCCCAAAGGAGATTATTGAATTGCGGTTTAAGCGATATGCAAAAATTCAATGCGGTTTTGATCAAATAACCATTGCCCCTTTAATTGATCTTATTCTTTTGGTTCTGATTTTTTTTATGTTGTCTTCTTCATTCACATTTCCTTCAATCGTTAATGTGAAACTACCCAAAGTTATTACAAGCGACACGGTTCAAGAAGAAAATGTTAACATCCTCATCACGAGCGAGAATGTCCTTTATTTAAATAATAAAATTGTCACGATTAAAGAATTGCAACAAGAGTTAGGAAAAGAGAGCAGAGTTAAGCAGCCTGTTTTAATTAAAGCAGATCGAAGATCTTCTGTTGGAAGGGTTGTGGATGTGTGGGATATTTGTCGTGACTTGGGAATAGAAAAAATCAATATAGCTACGACCAAACAAAATAATGAATAATTTTTTGGCCATTTTTGACCGATCCATTTTAAGATCTTTAGTGATCGCCTTATTAATTCATATAGTTTTCTTGAATTTTGTAATTTTTTCGTTTCCTTCCTATAAATGGCATCCTAGTCCGATTTTAGTTTTTTTAGGCGCTATTTTTCCTAAGCAAGATTTCGTAGATCTTCCTTCTGCATTTCCGCGTGGAACAACGAATCCCATTGCCTTTACTCCTCATTTTACAGCTGTCCAATTACCTGTTGCGGTCATCGAGAAACCGTTATTCAACAATAGATTAGATATTACGAAGAAAAAAGAGGTCAAAGTGATATTACCGGTTGAAAAAGATAAACGATCCACTTCGACCGAAAATGATGAACAGAATAAGAGCAATCAGATTGATCATGTGCCTCAATATATTCCATTAAAACTAGAATTGAGATGATTATTATTGATTTTTCTATTGCGACGGCAGCCTATATTTCTGTTATAATTTTTCTTGTGATGGGGCATTGGATATTTTATAATTATTTTAAAGAGAATGACATCTTTGAAAATTTTAGATTTTTAAAAGAGTGCCCTTATTGTATTCATATATATTACGATTATTCTTCTAAACGATTTAATATATGTCCCAGGTGTCATAGCCATATTGGTAGCAAATAAGAAGAATGATTGGTGATTTGAAAAATTGGAAGGGAGGTGCAATCTATGATTGATCTTTCCCATTTGAGTTTGAAAAATAGATCTGGTATTGTTTTAGTTATGATTCTGGGTGTATCGATTTTGTTAACGATTATGACTATCGGTATAATCAATTCCAACGCCAATCAAATTATCTCAGGCCGACGTCAAATTGACCGGGTTAAAGCCGAACAATACGCGAAAGGCATAATGTGGATTAACGGTACGCAACTTGGTAAAGGAGGCGCTGCATTTGCCCCTGCGACCACATCTTTGAATGGAAAGACTTTCACTCCAGCTCTGACTTCCAACGGGACATTACCGAGTAATGCAAATATTCAAAGATATGATATTTCCATAACATATTGATTGAACAAAAAGATTTGATCCTCGCTTATGATAAGTAAAAAAACATTGGGCGTTTTTTTTGGTGGTCGATCTATAAGTATTGTTGAAACTGAAAATCAAGCGCCTTCGAAAATTGTTGCTGCTTCCCATGCCGTTACGGCACTTACCGATGGAGGTGACAAGAAGAACGCTTCTGATGAAATCAAACTTATTGCTCTTCTACAGAAAACCCTTCGTGAACAAAAAATAAAAATTTCCGAAGTATCCCTTTCCCTTCCCACCAAAGATATCATTTTCCGTTCATTTATTATCCCCTGGATGAATCCAAATGAGATTAAAGGAGTCGTGGATTTCGAATCCAGAAAATATATTCCATTTAAGTTAAGCGAGTTGGCATATGTATATCATCCTGTTACTATCACAGATAAAAATACGAAATTTATTCGCATTTTGTTTACGGCGATCAGGATTGATATTTTAGAGAATTATTGTGGTGTTTTGGATCAATCGGGTCTGCAAATTGTTATGATTGAACCCGCTGCGATGAGTTTGATCCGTGTATTAGTTCTGAAAAAACTTATCCCTCAAGGAAAGAGAATAGCCATTGTTCAAGCCGATGACAAAGAGGGAAAGATTATTATTGTCGATCAAGGAATCCCGCAATTTATTCGAGATTTTCAATTGGTCCAATCAAGCCCAGCCGCACCCACTTTAGCGGAAGCCACTGTTCCCAACGAAAGATTATTTAATGAGATTCGTATTTCATTAGATTATTATGGCCGTCAGAATACCCAAGAGAAGGTAGATGGCATTATTGTCTTGTCTAACTCTGAAGAAAATGAATTGACGTCTTCCCTGGGAAAAGAACTGGGTATTTCCGTTACTTCAGTAAACGCAAAAACAATCTTAAGCTCACCTCAATCGACGAATAGTATTGAGTTGGTTAATGCCTTCGGGATTGGGTTGAGAAATTCTGTTTCTCTTTCAGCTAATTTCGATATCCCAAGAAAAGTTTCCAAACCGGTCACAGGTTTTACGGTAGAAACCAAGCTGCCAATGGCCATTTTACAGGCTTCTGCCAAGGTGGCACTGGTTTGCCTCGGGTTGATCATCGGTGTCTATTTTGTCTGTGACCACCCGGTTAGAACTTATAAGAAAAGGATTGCTACCCTTAAAGAGGAGCAAGGTTCATTTCAAGATTTGACCAAAGAAGAAATAGATCTGAAGAGCAAAGATGTCCAAAGCAAAATCAAAGGGTATAAAGACGTACGTGTTAAGAGCGAAGTCGCCTTTTTTTTAAATGTTATTCCCCGGATGTTACCGGATGGTATATGGCTGAAAGAATTAACTGTTAATTATAGTGATATCGAAGAAACGCCAACTACTGAAGGAACGGAAGTTGTTGAGGAAGATCCCAATGCGAAAACGTATACAATATCAGTTGCGATCAGTGGTTTTTCTTTTGTTGAGAATATAAATCAGCAAATTCGGATCGTAAAAAATTTAGTCGCAGATTTGAATGCCAAAAAAGATTTTTCCAGTTATTTCAAAACGATCGATTTGGCTACTGCCCAAGTCCAGAAATTGCAAGATTTTACTGTAACATTTTTCAGGATTGAATGTGAGTAGAGTAAATGAATTTAAATGATTTAAAGAATTTTGATGTTAAAAACATCAATGTTGAATTTTTGAAAGAAAATTTTGTCAGAAAACCTGAGAATGCGGTTAAAGCATTGTTGATTCTTGTATCTTTCCTTTTCATGTTCAATATTTTTTCAGCTAAACAAAAGGAAGCCCGGGAATTGAAAACAAAAATAACAGAAATGGAAGATAAAATGGAATCGATTAATAATTACCAGAAGGATTTAAAAGAGTTAAACCACTACATCGAAAGTTTATCTGCGGGGATCCCGGATTATGAGATTATCGACAAGCTAAGCGATTTCGCGGAAAAGCGTAATATTCATATCTTGTCGTTTTCGCCTGCGAAATCCGAAAATGAAAAGTTCTATCGCCGCACAATGATCGATTTAAACATCTCTGCGGGTAGTTATAAGGATCTCGCATTGTTCATTTATGACATCGAAAGTTCTCCGTTTAATCTTAGAGTTGATCAATGGACTGGGCAGCTAGCGACTGATCTTGAATCCATTTCGTCAGATCAGGCCGCCAAGCAAGAGACAAAAAAACAATCTATCCAGGTGCAAGTTCAAATAGGGGCTATTAATTTCAAGAAATAAAATGAAGAAAATACAAATAATTTTATTTTCAGGGTATATTCTGGTGAGGCTAGCATCGGTGGTGTGTGCTCAAGAGCCTGCTAAGAACGCAACGAACACATCGGTCAAAGTTGAAGACCAGGAGATTTTGGTTAATATGCTGCTGACATTAAGTTCTATTCGAAATCCATTTATTCCTATTCTGCCTTCTCCCCAAATTGTTGAAAGCACCTCTAATCAGATTACTACTACGACGTCATCACGGTCCAAGCCAACTTCAGTCAAACCAGTGGAAGTAACCGAGACTAAAAATGTTTCACCTCCAGCCCTCCCTAAATTTATTATATCGGGTTTAGTTTGGAACACCGATAATCCGCAAGCAATTATTAACCAGGAAATCGTTGAGATTGGAGATACCGTTGATGATTGGACTATTGTTGCTATTACTGAAGATGGAATTAAAGTTTCTTCAAAAGGGTTTCTTCAAGAAATTCCGAACAGTTTTTCAGATATAAAAAATTTCTAAGAGAATATATTTGAATTTAACCGAGATTAAAATATAATGATTGCAATCTAAGGAGCATAAATGGGGAAACAGTTAGAAGATTGTTTGTTTTTGTATACCTCCAATTTTAAGTTCCGATTCTTTTCTAAACTTGATAAAACGATAAGAGCTTGTTTCCTTCTAGGATTTATTGGTTTTCTCGGTATTTCATCTCGATTTCCTTCCAATGATGTTTGGGCTGAGGATCAGTTTGTCTATCCGGAATATTCGAAAGTTATCTCGATGGAATTTAAAGATGCGGATTTGAGCGATGTTTTAAGGATTTTTTCTCATCAGACTGGACTGAATTTTATAACGTCCCCTGAAGTGAGTAGCAAAAAAGTTACTCTTTTGTTAAATCATGTTCCTGTTGAAGAAGCGTTAGAAAGAATTCTGCATACATACAGTTTAACCTATGAGATAGAACCTGGAAGCGGAATTTTTATTGTTCGCCCGGTTGATAAACCTGCCAAAGAATTAGTCACGCGCGTTTACCGGTTGAATTATGCCACAGTAGAATCTTCAAAGTTAAAAAAGACTATATCGATCAGCAAAGAAAGTTCAGGGGGTAGTTCCGGAGCGGGAGGCGGGGGAGGGAATGATGCGTCATCCGGAGGAGAAGGCAGCTCTACTGGACTTGTTTCGGCATTGACTAGTGTTTTAACCGAGGACGGAAAGATTATTGAAGATGCTCGAACAAATAGCCTCATTATCACGGACATTCCCAGTCAATTTGCGATGATTGAACGAACCCTGGCTCGCTTGGATGTTCCGATCCCTCAGATTTTAATTGAAGTGGAGATGCTGGATGTTTCCAAAACAGTTGCCGATCTAATTGGTGTTAAGTATGGGAATACGCCGATTGTATTTACGGGAGGTCAGCGAGATCATGTTTATCCATTTAGACAGGGTTTGCTTCTAGATAAAGGATTTGCATTTGATAATTCGGAATATCGAGTCGGGACAATTAATGCCTCAGGGTTACAAGCGACCTTAAATTTTTTAAACACTCAAACGGATACGAAGAATTTGGCTCGTCCTAGAATTCTTACTTTAAACAATGAAACCGCTGAAATCAAGATTTCTTCATCAGAGGCCATCGGGCTAGCAACGACACAGACTTCTGGCGCATCAGGCGGGGCGGCCGCAACGACTCTTGCTGCCGA
>JAHFGK010000275.1 GCA_023247475.1 Candidatus Omnitrophota bacterium | reverse complement strand
GGTTCGTGAGGCTTTTTTCAGGGATATTCACTTAAGAATTTTTCTGCATACAAAGGGGCATTAAGGATTAAATCAATTTCTTCTTCTTTAAACAGAAAAGGCTTGACCTGATTCGCAAGTTTTCTCAAATCTTTCTTATCCATATTTTTCAAATGGGATAAAATAACTTCTTTAGCCGGCAAGTGGATGCCATTTGTTTTTAAGACGCTTTCGTTAAATGGAAATTTTTCCCTCAACATAAATAGCGTATCATAAATATCTCTTCCCCTTCGTCGATTCAAAAGGGCACACATCTTTTCTGAGAGTAAATTCCCCCGGCTCATCAAAATAGCGGTAAAATGATACCCATACATACTTAAGACCTTGGATTCTATTCGCATTTCCCAGAGTGGCCGATTGATTTCGACTTTAATCATTAAATTTAGAGAACGCTGATCAGAAATGCCATATTTTTGAATGACATCATCCAGAGTTATCTCCGCGGTAAAAAGGCGATCGCGGCTATACGGCGATACCCTTATAGAAAAACCTTCGGCAGACACACCTTTTTTAATTGTCTTTAAGATTTCTTTGAATTCCTGATAGGTTAGCTTTGAGGTATTAAAATCAAGGTCTTCGGAAAAGCGGGGTAGATGATAAAAATATCTCATGGCTGTGCCACCCATAAAAAAAAGTTTTTTACCGAGTCGGTGTTTATAAATAGAATTCAAAATAATGATATGTAAATATTCTCGTACAACAGCTCTTTTTTTAAACATGGGAAGACCATTGTTTTTAGCCTCTTGTAACAGGTAATCCATATTTAACATTTTGTCCACTCCTTTAATGACTTTAAGGTTCTTTTTGTCTTGTCGTTAAAAAGTTCAGCATACCAATGGAGTTTTGTCCACTTCAGTTTTTGCAGAGCCAGAATGTTCAATCGCTCTTCTTTAAAATTCAAAAAACTATCTTGACGGGTTCGAAAATAGATAAAATCTACCAAAGCCTTTTCCGGGTCAGCGATGAGAATTTTTTCTCCAGAATATGTCATCAATTGATAACCCGTAAAAGCCTTTTTTTGACAACTACGGTAGAAAAACGTCCCATATTTATTCTTAAATGTCCTTGTCGGGCGTGTTGTTAAAGAAGTGACTTGGACGGCAATATCGGGAATGAATTCATATAGTGAAAGAGCCGTTTCTAAAGAAATGTAAGAAGGAGAGTAAAGTCGATTGGCCACATAAAGGTCCAAGAGAGATCTTTCTAAACCCGGCTCGACGAATTCATAAACGTCTCTTTTTAACTTGATAAACCGACCCTCTCTAACCCAGCGTACGAGATTATTTTTAATCGTTTTTAAATTCTCGTGAGGGAAAAGATTTTCAATGTCTCTTAAGGTGAAAAGAGTCAAATGGGTTTTCTTTAATTCCGAAAGTAAATAAAAATAGTTCATTTTAGTTAGTCCCTATTTATGAGGACTATTATAAATATAATGTAAAGTGGTGAGTTTGTCAAGAACGTCGTATGGAGATAAAATGAGGTCCTGTGATTTATTAAGACGCTTTATTTAACTACAAATTACAGCCCAGCGAATCTGGCGTTGGGTCAGCGCCGGCTGCGGGAAACGGCGGAGGTATTGCCGGAGTTGCGGGGTTGGTATTAAACAAGTACGTTAAGGTAAATAACGCATCGGAAAAATCAACCTTGCCGTCATCATTGGCATCAGCCGCGTCTTGACATTTGAGTACAGCGGGGTTTCCCTGAAAGAGAAATCCTAAAGTGTTAATGGGATCGGAGATATTGAGTACATTGTCGCGATTGGAATCACCGCGGAGGAATGCCAGCGGGGGTCCAACGGAAACTTCAATTTTTTCAACAACAATCCAATTGCCCAGTGAGGGTTTAAACACCTTGGGAACAGCTTAAATTATCAATTGTTGGATCAGGGCCGGGATTGGGGGAAGGAGGCGGGATAGCTGGGCCATTGGTGAAAAGATACTGAAGTAAATAAATTGCATCGGTTAAATTTAGCTCCCCATCATCGTTTGTATCCAAAGCATCCAAACAGGTAGCTTGATACCCAGAAAATAATACCAACAAGATTCTTACTGCATCTGAAATATCAACTACCCCATCTCCATTGGCATCTCCACGGCGGAATTGGAGAGGAGGCAGGGGTCCAACAGACACTTCGATTTCTTCAATTTTCCCATTTTGGCTGGGAGTATTATCAGTGGCGAAAACAGCGAGCCGATGAGGGCCAACAGCAACGGTAGAGAGATCCCAGTCAACGGAGCAGTCATATGGTGGCGCCTGGAACTCAAATGTGCACTGTTTAATAGTATCTCCATCAACCAACAGCGAAATATGATTAACACCGTGGAGGTCAGAAGCACTGGCTTGGAAAGGCTGAAGACCGTTGGTGGGTAAGATTGCACCGTTAGTTGGCGTGGCAATGGTCACTGTTGGGGGAGTTCGATCTCTAATAAAGGTGGGTGAGGGAAAGGCATTTTGCGGCGGGTGGCTTGGGCTCTGGAGAGTTTCACTAAAAGTATATTCACCATCTGGCAGTGAGTCGGGGAGGGTGATTATACCCACA
>JAHFGK010000274.1 GCA_023247475.1 Candidatus Omnitrophota bacterium | reverse complement strand
ATAATCTTTCAAGATAAGTTCCGTCATTTCTTTATGCATCCGGACATTCTTAGGGTAGCGAAAATATAAAGCCGCCGGAAACGTGCGGTGCCGAAGACTTGTCATGAGGACATATTTGGGTTTAGCCTTGATAAAGTCCGAAACAAGTTCCCCGTGCCACTTCTCATCGACCCAGGAAAATGTTACGATGGGAAACCGCCCGACAAACGGCCGGTCACACCAGAAGTTAAAATTACCGAGCTCGGGATAAGTAAACAAAATATCGGATGGTTTCGTATTCTCTTCAATAAATTTGACAATCCCCTCAATCTCTTCTGCCTGCCAGAGAGGGACAACCATCCCTTTAGCCCTCTCAAGTGTCAACATCTTTGTCTCTTGGCCTGCCAAAAGGCTATAATCCTTATCATCGTGAGTTACTTTACTTTTTAACCATTTCCATACGACAAAACGATGATGATATCTTCCAATTGAATAAGACAAGGAAGACGCAATCAAGGCAAAAACGAGCATATTAACCGTATAGACCTTCCCCATTTTCCGGATTCGCGTCATTCCTTTGACCGCCAGGGTATCAATATTTGCCTTCCATGCTAATCTTTTGCTTAAAAGAAAGAGATACACTTCTTCTGCCATGAAAAACAGCAAAACCTTTTCCGGCTGAAGGGCCATGTCAAAATGATGGCCTTCGATTTTCCGGAAGGCTGCGGCATAAAGGATGATTCCGTAAATAGCCATCGTCAGTAACGAATAAAGTTCCCAGTTGAGCTTTTTGTTTCGCAGGCGATGGACCAGATACACAAATAACGCAAGATAACAATAAACAGGCGTCATGACCTTGAAATAGGGGCTGCCGGGAAACAGCGCCAAAATAAACTGCCAGAAACTCTCGGGGGCCGTACCCCTTGCATCAAGTAAGGTTGACATGATTTTTGTCGGGATAAAATACATTGCCTCCAAAAACGGGAATAGTGATTTTGTGGCAATCAAATAAATCAGATAGGGCAGGAAAACAGCTAAATTCCCGATGAGATATATCTTCAAAGAATCCAAAACGAATTTCCGGTCAAAAATCTTTAAAATAAATGTCAAAACTAAAGCCGGAACAATGGCGCCCATCGTTGCCACTCCCGCTTCAACCGTTGTCAACAAACTCAAAGCCGAAACGACACCGGCAGCCAACATCCACGATAAGCGCTTTCGTTTAAAGCACTCAATCGCCAAGAAAACCGCCAGCAATCCGATAAAATAGCGCAACCCTCCCCAGTAATAATAGGAGACGCGCGGGAATGTCCTGGCAATAAACACAATCGCGAAGAGATATAAAATGAGGCGTGTGCGGAAAATCTGATAACCCAACATGAGACCCACCATCATCGTCAAGATAGTCCCCGCATAAAAGAAAATAGTCAGCCAAATCATGTTTTTCCCAAAGAACAGCATCATCAGTGTTGGGACATACAATTCAAATGGCCCGCGGTAAAATAAAAAATCCCTGTAAGGAACCATGCCATGGAATAAGGCGTTAATGGAAGGAAGATGGATTCCCGCATCCATCGTGATAATCTCGTGGTGAAGCACGTAGGGTTGCCAGGTAATGAAAACCAAAAACAGAATTAACAAACTAAGGTCGGGAATTCTGGGTTTTTTATTATAATTCATCGTGCCATCGTCGATGACGTTGTTTTCACCTTATCTTTTCTAACGTAATCTCCGCGCGAAAGAGTCTTCTCTAAAAAAAGATATAGGACAACAAAAAGATAACGGCTGCCCATCTCTTTGATTTGCAACTTAGAAACGCCGTGTTTTCTGTTCGTCCACGAGATAGGGATGATGGCGTACTGATAGCCTCGAATAATGGCCTTTAAGGGCAACTCGACCGTCAGATTAAAATGATTAGAGAAAAAAGGCCGAAGACCATCAATAACCTCCCGTCGGTAACACTTAAAGGCATTGGTAATATCATTGTGTTTCAGATGGAAAAAAAATTTAATAAAATAATTGGCAAGCCTGTTTAAAATCAATTTATGAATCGGATAATCGTATACCTTGCTTCCCTTTATAAATCTTGAACCGAAAACGCATTCATAGCCTTCGTTTAGTTTTTTATAATATTCTACAATATCGTCCGGATTGTCCGAACCGTCCCCCATGACAATCGCGGCCGCATCTCCCTTATAATGGTCCAGACCCTTTCGCACAGCCAGACCGAAACCGTTAGGTTTCGGATTGTTGACATATCTTACCGTTGTAAAACGGGTACTTAATTCCTGCAACTTCTCCTCGGTATGGTCACTGCTGCCGTCATTGACGACCAAAACTTCAAAATCCATCTTTGCGTCGATTAGCCTTTTCACAATCAAAGCGACGGTCTCTTGGATGCATGACTCTTCGTTGCGGACAGGAATGATAATGGATAATTTCATGATTAGTCTATGAGTGTGCGGCGCACGCTATCGGCATTTGATTTAATCCACCGATAAATATCTTTCAAAATGGTCTTAGGCCCAATCGCTGGCCTCCATTTCGTTTCTCTTGTTACCAGCGAATTATCGGAAATATAAATGGGGATATCGGCCTCTC
>JAHFGK010000075.1 GCA_023247475.1 Candidatus Omnitrophota bacterium | reverse complement strand
CCCAATCCGAGCATTCCATTCGGACTGCTGGAGTTGTAGAGGAGAGAAAGGCTGGGCTGGATTCCACTGCGTCCTGATGGGACCTCAATCGGGATACTCGCCGTGGCGGTACCAGTGGTAGGGTCAACATCTAAATTTTGTTTAAGCGCGGCAATTTTTCCACTGGATTGGGCGGGAGCAACCGTGACGTTTTGAGAAACGATAAAAAACGCAGATAAGAAAATAACTAAAAACCTTGGCAAATCTACCCGTTGATAAAATAAATTCTTTCTGTTCATGATTCCTCCTATTTATTGGGGTAGGAGGATATTTATTTTATGGGGTAGAAGAGGGAAAAAAGGACGCTTCTATTTTTATTTTGTTTAATCTCCTTCCGTTACATCTTTAATCCCATAAGAAAAGGGGACGGTTCTATTTTTTAACATTTTTAGGCCTTCCTTTTTTGTTATGCAAATTTTTTATCTTATATTTTTCTTCCATTTCCTTAACAAATTTTTCTCCTCCCACAAAATACGCATTTAAATTGAGTTGTTCATCTTCCTTTAAATATTTTCTGTAATTCCTTTGCCTTTCGATTTCATTAGAACCTAAATCTAGATACATGGGGTCAAGCTCAATTAAACTATCCTTTTCAGATTTAAGATATACTCGACAACTTGACCAAGGATAATCTTCTGGATTAGTCACTATATCGGCAGTTACTGGGTTCAATTCAATATATCGTCCGCATCGTAAAAGATACCCTTCATCTTGGACAATAAGACTCTTAAACCGATCTTGCCAAAAATGACCGATATATCCATATCTATTCCTGTAGTGATACATATAACTTTGATTTAAGACCTTCATTAAACTTGACAAATCTGTCTTTCCATTAATTTCCATTAATAAATGGACATGATTTTTCATTAAACAATAATGGTACAACTTAAATGGATATTTCACTCGGTACTTTCTCAATTTCTCAAAATAAATAGAAAAGTCCAATTCATCTCTAAAGACATTTTGCTTATTGTTGCCTCTTGAAATGATATGAACAATACCACATTCTGGAATAATTCGTGCCCGCCTTGGCATATTAGTTACCCGATAACGGTTTACACAGTTTTAAGAAATAGAACCGTCCCCTTTTTGAAAGGCGGATAAGACACATTGCGTCACTGCCGAACTTACATCTTTCGTTAAGCAATCCACCGTGTTGTACCAGCGATTATTTTTCCCCTTTTCTTGCGGCATAGTCACAAAGACTCCACGCGAGCCTTTGACAATTCTTAAACCTTTGATAACCAAAGCATCGTTCACGCTAAGATCCACAAACGCAATGACGTTTTTTCCATTTTGCAGTTTATGGATGCGAATCACTTGAAAATCTAATGTATCGTTCATCATCTTTCTCCTCTCCTCGCATTTTTTATCAAAAAAGTACCAGCGGCAGCCATGTGTATATGCTTTTCTTTCCATTCGATCTTAATGGTAACGATGTATCAAGCAAGGGATAAGAACGTCCTAACACCCGGTACGCACAACTGCTCCACGGGTATTCCACAATCGAATTCACCAATCGATTTTTAACCGGCTTAAATTCAATCCATTGAATGTACTGCTCCAGATTTCCATTACCGTTGATTAGTTTGCTTCGAAAGCGTCTGTACCAAAGGGATTTTTGCTTTTGATATTTGGCGTTAAAGTAAATTGAATACGACTGATTCACGGCATTAATAAATAACGACAGCATCTCACGGTCCTGCAAATACACAATGAGATGGACTTCTTGGGACAGAAGACAAAATCCATAAATCATCACCGAAAATTGTCGCTTGTATTTTTTTAATAAGCGTAAATAATATCGATAGTCTGCTGGGGTGAAAAAGACTTCTTGATTTTTCGCCCCCTTTGTGATGAGATAATGGCAGTTATTTTGCTCTAAAAATTGTTGTACGCGGACTTCCATTTTAATTTTTCCTCAATTCAGGGACGTTCAAGAGTATCCCCTACCCTCTCAATGTCTTATAGTTCTCCCATGCCGCTACCCCAATCGACAAAGGAAGATCAATCGTTAAGACATCGAACGTCCCTGAAAATTTTCTTAAAATCTTTTCACTAATTCTTCCATACTCACGAATAGCTACAGGCAATTTGTTAATGAAGGGTTGAAAACATCTCAACCCTTCAGTTTTTTGTTGAACTCGTTACTTGTTTTTTTGTTTGCTTTTCTATTTTTTGGGCACTCGCAACACTGTCGGGGTAACATTTATGACAGGCTTTAAGCCCCTTTGTGATCGCATCTTGAAGATCAATTTTTTCGGCTCCTTTATTCTTGATAAACCGACACAACTCTTTATGATATTTGGTGCCGTTTTTGGTCACATAAACCTCTTCGGCAGCACCCAGTGTCGTCATCGCAAATAATGAGAGAAATAATACCGTCATAATCGTCTTTCGCAACATAACCGTCCTCCTTCTTATTAAATTGCCTGTAGCCATCCCTGAATTTTCGTTGCCAGTTATTTTCACAAACGTTAAAACTTAAGCTCACTCTTCGCCAACATATTCGACCTCGCAGTTTCAACAGCCAATAACTAACAACTCATTTCTCCCCGTGGCCGGAGAAATTTTCAATTCTCTTACTAAACTCTCCTCCTGTTAATGCATCAATAAGCGCGGTCAATTCTTCGACGCGCATTTGCTTTTCCAAGAATAATTGCGGTTCCGTAGATGCGGACGACACCATTTCCAACTGAATTCGTCGTCGCTCGAAATATAATCGCGTGATCTGGTCCAAAACATCTTCTCGAAGCTCAACCATGAGTTTCGAGCGGGAATCAATACTGGTTTGATCAGAATTCCAGATTAAATCGCCTAGATCCCAAGAAACGGTAACATCCCAGTCTAAATAATCTTGGCCCTTCATTAATTTGTCCGGATTGGGCCCAGTATCCCAATGATATAATTCGGTGGCACTTCGATTTAAACCCACCGAAAGATTTGGAAATAAGGCCTTTTGCTGTGCACTCTTGCGCCAACTTTTGATTTTATTGGGGTGCACTTCGGCATAATCAATCGCTAATTCTTGAACTTCGCGGATAGTGGGTTCATGTTGGAAGGATTCAGTGATCGTATTAAAGCCGGCTTGAATTTCGTCTTGTGCACTGCTTGCCTCGCGGTCAGGCGGCAGTACTGGGTTCTGCGTCTTGTGATCCACCAAGACTTGTGGCTGGTGACTTATGACTGATGACTCGTAAGAAAGCGCTTTCTCAGCGGCCATAAAAAAAAGACCTCGGTCAGTGGCCGCATATAAAATTTTTTCATTATCTTGCGTGAGGAAATTTATTTTTGTTGTCTCCATCCCCTTATAAATGGGAATCCATCGTTCATCGGAATAAAGAAATACTCCTCGGTTTGTTCCCGCATACAATCTAGGCTTCCTCTCCTTTTCATTGACACTTAAGGAGGTGAGCTCATTAATAGGTAATCCGCTTGAATTTAGTTTTTGCCAAACGTTACCTTGATCGGTGGAGTAGAAAATGCCTTGATCCGTGGCAAGATAGAGGGAAGTTTGAGATTGTAGCGGTGAACTAATAAACTTGATGCGTTTCGTTAAGTCCTTTGTTCCATTTTCGGGACTTAACTCCTCCAAATTACCATTTTGGGTCAACGAAAGAAGCGAAAATACTTTTTCTACGGTACCATTGGGTTGTGTTAAGCGGTAAAGTGTGTCCTCAGTTGCACTATAAATATAATTTTCATCGCTATACAAGAAATGAATCGGTTTATTATCTAATATCTCACTAAACTTTTGCCAAACAAGGTTGCTGTCTTCTCTATAATATAGGCCCTTCTGAGTTCCTAGATAAAGTCGATTCTCATGGGAGACAACTGATAAACAGTGGCGGGATTCTGGATCCTGTTCATGAAATATTCTTTGCCAATCCTGACCGTTATTTGGGCTTATATATAAACCCGAATCAGTCGCGGCATAGACCTCATTAGGTTCTGAAATGAATATATAGAGGTAATTAATGCTACGTTCGCTTCCTTGGGGTTGGAGAACAGGATAGAATCTTTTCCCTTGATCGGTTGATTTATAAACTGCCTTTGGAGTACCAATAAAAATAGTGCTGCTGTCTTTTGGGTGAGCAAGAACAGTTGTTATTTCATTTTCCGGAATGCCACTTACAATTTTTTTCCAAGTAAAGTGGTTCAATTGCGGTTCAACCTCTCTTTCATCAATCATTCCCAAATTGAATAAGCCTGAGATTGTGAGCAAAAACGCAATTATATTTTTATTTATCCTCTCCGTACGTCGCATCATTGTATATCTTCTCCACATTCATCATCGACAACGCCTGATTAACCGCCAATTTTAATCTTGGATTATGTTTTTCGATAATAGTTTGATATCTCCCAATATAAATAAGCATCGCTTCTAACCCCAGTTGAGTTTTCATCTTCAAAAGGATGGACAAAACAATGTAAATGATAACCGTGTTATTGTGTGAGAAAAAAATATTACTCGCTTTCCTTCCGGTATTATTCTCCTGACTTTTAAATTCATCATTAAATTTCATTCGAGTTACGTTCCTTTCTTTTGCTCAACATGATTAAAGGATAGCATATGTTTAATTATTTGTCAAATTATATTTGATTATTTATCAAAAATAGTAAATCCATAACATATTGTGAATAAAAGTCTTACAAATTCTCGAAAAAAATACTTTGATATATATCAAATTATTTTGAAATTATATAAAAATTATTTGACAAATCGTCAATTCGTGATATCTTTATACTAGTACCGAGTACCAGGTTCTGTGTACTGAGTCTAAACAAATGAGAAATTAAAATGGTAAGCATTAACAATTTTCGTGATCTTGACATCTGGAAAAATGGCATAATTCTAGTAAAAGGAATCTATAGGGTTACTGAAGCTTTTCCAAGGGATGAAATGTATGGCCTGTCTTCCCAAATGAGACGTGCTGCCATATCGGTCCCGTCTAATGTTTCCGAAGGATTTAGACGTCGTCATCCCAAAGAATTTAAGCATTTTTTAAGTATTACACTTGGATCGCTTGCTGAACTTGAGACCCAGATTGTTATTGCTCACGAATTAGATTATTTGGATAAACAAAATTATGATGAAATCATTAAATTAATTGATTACATCAGCCGGATGATTACTTCTTTGTATAAAAAGCTTTAAATTGCGCTATCTAGCCTACCTAACACTCAGTACTCAGTACCCAGTACTCAGTACTATATTAGAGTAGACACCCGAAAGGACCCTACCCCATGCTCATAGGAAAACGATTAAAGCAATTACGCGAAGAACACAAAATGACCCTTAAAGAATTATCCGAAAAATGCGGTGTGCAGATTGCGACGTTAAGCCGTATCGAAAACCTCAAAATGACCGGCACCCTAGAATCCCATATGAACATCGCCAAAGCTTTAGGGGTAGACATTACGGAATTTTATAAAGATGTAGCGATTACTGAGGCCGAAAAAAAATACATCACCAAGACATCCCTTTCCCCCACCGAGTCTTTTGCATACAACGAAAAGGCTTCGTATGAGATTCTCGCCAGCAATGTCTTGGCGAAAAGGATGCTGCCGGTGATCTTACGCATTGAACCCGGCGGCCGGACCAATGATGAGCAGAATCAGCCCGGGGCGGAAAAATTCTTATTTATTCTGGAAGGAGAAATCACCGCCTACATTGGTGACAAAACTTATCATTTACCGAAGAATCATACCCTGTATTTCGATGCCTCGCTCAAGCATTATTTTGTGAATGCGGGGAAACACACGGTGAAGCTGATTGCGGTGGTGACGACGGTGGCATTGTAACGCAGATGGTCGCAGATCAGATAACACTGATAATCACAGACAACAAATACACAGATGATCACAGAGGAATAAACGCAAGAATATATTGGAAAAAATTATGCAAATCACAGCAAAGGTAGAGACCGACTATATTTATAAGGATTTAACTTACAAAATTATCGGATGTGCGCTAACAATTCATCGTGAGCTAGGCAATATCCATAAAGAAACAATTTATCATAAAGCTTTGGCGCTTGAATTAAGCGACCAAGGAATTCCGTTTGTTGAGGAGCAATCAATCGATGTCCATTATAAAGGGAGATTTATTGGTTCGTACAGACCAGATTTTGTTGTTGATGAAAAGGTTATCGTTGAGATTAAGGTCGCTTCAATGATTTCTAAAGATATGCTTGAACAGGTTTATTATTATGTGAAAGGATCCGCTTATAAATTGGTTCTGTTGATTAATTTTGGAACAAGAAAACTGGGCGTTAAGCGCTTAATATATGGTTAAATTTTTTCTGTGATCTTCTGTTTTTCTTCTGTGATAATCTGTGTATCAAAAGGAGGTTTTTATGACTAGCAAACCAAAAATCCTCGTCTGCGATGACGAAGAAGGCATCCGCGAATCGTTAAAACTCATTTTGGGTGATTTCTATGAAATCATCTTAACCAATGAAGGCCAGCAGTGCCTGGACTGTCTTAAAAACGCCAAAGATATCAGTGTTGTGCTTCTCGACATCAAGATGCCCAAGGTCAACGGCCTAGATGTCTTAAGCCAGATTAAACAAAATTTTCCGGAAAGAAAAGTCATCATCGTCACCGGGTACAAATCCGTGGAGACTGCTCAAGAAGCCACCCGGCTGGGGGCCTCGGGATATATCGTTAAGCCTTTTAAATCGGATGAAATATTAGAGACAGTCCAAAGAAATTTGAAATAAGTGGTGCTTGGGTTAGTTATGGATTATGGGTCGGGTTGTGTGAATGGGTTGCTAACCCACCCTCATTCCTTGTTTTTACCTATGAGATATTAGAGACGACGAGGAGAAATTTAGGGTAGTCCTATCGATATTTAAACTATGATTAATTTGAACTTATTTTCACTTTTTGCCTTTATAACTTTTCTCACCTGTTTTTTCCTAGGCTCAATTTTCATTATTTACGGGAAGAACAAATTACACAAAATTTGGGCTTTATTTAATTTTTCGATTGCAGGATGGGCTATTTTTGTTTCACTTGCTTCAATTTCTACTTCTCCACAGAAAGCATATCAATTCTGGATTATTTCACATTTAAGTGGGATTTGTGTAGCAATTTTTAATTTTCATGCGATATGCATTTTTTGTAATCTTAGATGCAAATCTGCCATCAAAATTTCTTATTGTTATGGAGTTTTGTTTTATTTGATACACTTTATCAATGGGGGTTCATTTTTATATTATGGAGTCAATTATCTTTATAATTCAATATTTTATCTGTATGCAAAAAAATTTAATTTTTTAGGTCTATTAACTCCATGGTTAATGTTAGCAATTTTGAGCAATTATAAACTATATACTTTTTTTAGAAACAGCAGTGATCTACAAAAGCGAAATGAGTCATTACGACTATTAATAGGTGCCACTATTGGATATTTAGGAGGCATTTCTTCCTTTCTCCCCATGTTAGGGTTCTATAACTTCTATCCACTGACAATAATTCTCGTAGCTTTTTATGGTTTGTTCCTGAGTTATTCAATATTCAAATACCAGATCTTTGAACTAAACATTATATTAAGGAAAAGTTTTGTATATTCTATACTAGTTGCGGTTATTACAATAATTTATATAATTACTGTCTTAATAATTGAACGTTTATTTCAAGGACTAATTGGTTATCAGACAATTATTGGCTCAATTTGTGCAGCGATAATTATAGCAGTTATATTTATTCCACTTAAAAATAAACTTCAATTCATTGTTGACAAACTTCTCTTAAAAGCAGAACCCATTGAGATTATCGAAGAAAATGAATTGTTGAAAAAGGAAATAGTCCAAACTGAAAAATTTAAAGCTGTGGCTACCTTAGCCAGCGGGATTGCGCATGAGATCAAAAATCCTCTGACTACTATCAAAACCTTCTTTGATTATCTTCCTGAGAAGAGAAATGATCCTGAATTTCTCGACAAACTTAATCGCGTCGTTGGAAGCGAAATCAATCGGGTTGATGGGCTCGTTCATCAGCTTTTGGAATTTGCCAAGCCTTCTCCCCTGCAACTGCAAGATACAAACATTACAAAGATTATTGATGACTCCCTCTCTCTTCTCGAGAACCGACTCAAACAGCACAAAGTCCAAGTTGTTAGACAATTCACGATTCACGATCCACGAACCACGATTCAAGCCGATCCTAACAAACTCAAGCAAGCCTTTTTGAATATCTTGCTCAACGCGATCGATGCTATGCCGAATGGCGGGACCTTGACGGTTTCCACTGATCTGAGATCTTCTGTGACACCCTCTGTGCTAATCTGTGTCCGCGATAGCGGTTGCGGCATCGACAAAAAAGACCTCCCACACATCTTCGATCCATTTTTTACTAAGAAGGAAACCGGGACAGGTCTAGGATTGGCTATTACTCAGGGGATTATTCAGGAGCATAAAGGGAAGATTAAAGTGGAAAGTACTCTAGGAATTGGAAGTAAATTTATCATTGAATTACCATTGGCCACAAATGATCAGTGATTAAAGGCACAGATCCATAATTAGAATCTGTGATAATCTCGTGAAGAAAAATGATTAACTTAAACCTTTTCTCAATATCTGGACTATTAATTGTTATTACTCATTTACCTTTATTAATCTTACTTATTATAAAGGGAAAAAACAAACTAGCTAGAATTTATACACTTTCCCTAGCTTCCGTACTAATCTGGGGGATTGGCTCTTTTTTAGTTGGAATTACGAGAGATGCAAAACTGGCATATGGTTTTCTTAAATTTGCTTATTGTGGGGTTATTTTTATACCTGTTTTTGTGCAACACACAGCCTTATTATTAATCGGTAAAAAATCCAAATTAATTATCACCTTTATATATACGCAAGCGATATTTTTTCTTTTTGCGAATTTAACTGGTCATTTAAGTCCTACCACAAAGCTAGTATTTAATTCATTTTATTATTATGTATCAACTGACTTGTTCCTATGGTCTTTTATATTTTGGGTATCCATCGTTTTTCTTTGCCATTATCAATTAATTAGATATTATCAGAAGTTCCATCCCAATGATAGAAAACTACTCTTATTTTTATACGGTACGGGTTTGGGATTTTTAGGTGGGCTCAATAATTTCCTTCCTGTATTTGATATTTATGTATACCCCTACGGCAATTTAATAGTGCCTATATACACATTTCTAATAACTTATGCCATCTTTAAATATCACTTTTTTGACATCAACTTAGTAATATCGAAAAGCATTGTATATTCTATGCTCCTCACTTTAATAACATTGCTCTATTTGTTAATAGTTATTTCATCAGAGAAATTTCTTGCATTCTTTCTTGGATATAAATCAATTGCAATAAGCATCGGTACAGCTTTTGTCTTGGGTTTACTTTTTGTTCCCCTACGAAATAAAATCCAGAAAATTGTTGATAAAGTATTCTACCATGCCACACAAGCAGAAATCCTTCACGAAAATATTTTATTGCGCCAAGAAGTCGCGCAAACGGACAAGCTTAAAGCCATCGCTACTCTCGCCAGCGGGATGGCGCATGAGATTAAAAATCCATTAACCGCCATACGGACATTTGCCGAGTACTTGCCGCAAAAGTTAAATGATAGAGAATTCTTGCGAAAATTTTCAAAAATTATTGGTCAAGAGGTCAATAGAATTGATGGGTTGGTCAATCAACTCTTAGAATTTGCTAAGCCCTCCCCTCTTAATCTTCAAGAGATTAACATTCACAAATTGCTTTCGGATACCATCAACTTTCTTAATAGTGAATTCCTTAAACATAAAATCAAAATTATCAAAGAGTTTTCTGCCAACGGAGAAATCTACTTGTATGTGGATCGAAACCAATTAAGACAAGCTTTCCTTAATATCATTCTCAACTCCATCGAAGCTATGCCGGAGGGTGGGGTCTTAACTGTAAAAACCTTGGTTAAAGCTCCCCCTAATCCCTCTTCTCTAAACCCTAACTCCGGTATTATTATTTCGATTCAAGATACGG
>JAHFGK010000074.1 GCA_023247475.1 Candidatus Omnitrophota bacterium | reverse complement strand
ATGTTTCCTTCGCTTATGGCTCAGGTCAAAAGGTATTAAATGGTATTAACCTTGTCATCCCCAAGGATAAGACAGTAACTATTGTCGGCTCTTCAGGATCTGGCAAATCGACCTTGATTGATTTGCTCCTGGGGGTTTACGAGGTCAATGATGGAAAGATTCTCATTGATGGTGTTGATTTAAATGAATACAAAGTGTCGACTTGGAGGGAGAAGATAGGCGTTGTTTCCCAGAATTCATTTATTTTTAATGCGAGCGCAAAAGAAAATATAGCGTTTGATTCCACTATTGATATGGATCGTGCCATTTCTGCGGCTAAGGCGGCAGGAGCGCATGATTTTATTTGTCGTTTAAAAAATGGTTATGATACGGAATTAGGGGATAGAGGCTTTGCACTTTCTGGAGGAGAAAGGCAAAGGATTGCCATTGCCCGGGCCCTTTACCGGAACCCGGGGATTCTTATCTTTGATGAGGCAACGAGTGCTTTGGACAATCGTACCGAAAAGATGATCACGGAAACTATCTTTGAGCTTTCGAAAAACAAGACGATCATTATTTTAGCCCATCGGTTATCCACCATCGAAAACGCAGACATTATTTATGTTTTAAAAGACGGAAAGGTTTCACAAGCAGGGACTCATGCCGAATTAAGTATAATGGATGGAGAATATCTAAGATTGTATGAGCGAGAAATTCAACTAAAAAAGACCACCGTGTAGGGGAAAAAATTAAGCGATTAGTCCAGGACTGTATTTTTATTTTTATTATTTTATCTATTTTTTTAGAAATTAGTTTAAGAATGTTTCCTGCTCTTATCCCGATTTCTTTATTAATCCATTTTAACCCGGGAACTCGAGGACAAATTGCTAAAGGCAGAGAGGCTACCGTGGATGATACGATTCTTTTAAATCGCGATGACAATGGCCCGCCCCTAAGAGTGTGGAAAGGCAATACGGATATCGTTACCTATTATCGAGATCATGGCGTGGTTAATAAAATCAAAATGGATGATCGGGGGTTTTGTAATTCAACTGGTCTCTATAAAAATTCGCAAATTGATATTATAACCCTTGGGGATTCTTTTACTTGGTGTACGACCGTTACGCCCAATCAGACTTGGACTAGTCGTCTTAATGGATATATGGGGATATCTACTTATAATTTGGGAATGGGGGGGATAGGGTTATATGAGTATTTACAGATTTTCAAAAAATTTGGCACCAGCAAATTTCCTAAAATAGTCATCTTGAATGTCTATGAAGGAAATGATCTCCGAGATGCCGATAAATATAATCAATTTCTTAAACAAGATTTAAAATCAGAAAAGAACGGAAAAAATCATTCAAAGCCATCCATTGCTCATAAGATTTATGAATCACTCTCGGGAAGTTTTCTGTTGTCTAAAAGTTATGTTTTTAATTTGATGGTCGCCTCTATGAAAAATTTGTATTCCTTTATTTATTCTTCCTTATTTCTCCCCCCGGAAGTTGATTTTCATTATCAATTGGTTTTCCCGGAAAAAACAGTTCCTTTTAATTTAGAAAATGTTGATCAAAATGAGGTCAGTTATGCAAAAGATTTGCCCGGTGGTAAAATTAGTTTTGAACTTTTTTCTAATGCTTTAAAGGAATTCGTTCAACTCTCAAAACGGGATCATTTTATTCCAATTGTTACCTATACACCTTCTGCCCATACAGCGTATAGGCAATTCGTTCATTTTAAAGATTCAAGTCTGACGAATATTCTGAATCAATTCAGTCTAAAACAGAGAAATTTTTTCCAATCTAAAGCGGCGGAACTCGGATTTACCTTTATTGACTTGACCCCCTCCATGCAATCCGCTACTGCCGTAAGCAAATCCCAAAAATTATTATATTTTCCAACGAATTTACACCTTTCCCCATATGGGCATGAAATTATTGCCCAAGCGATTAGTGAACATCTCATTAAGTTTCCTAAAATCAGTGAATTTGTGTCTTTGGAGATCAAGAAAAATGTTGATAGATAAAAAGGAATTAGCCAATCAAGAATACGACGATTTAATACAGAGTTCGTTTACCAAAATTAAATCGTTGAGCCCTCAAGAGAAGCGAAAATTTAAGCTCTTTTATTTAAAATATTTAATTAAAAGAGAATCATTAATCCGGAAAGCATTTTTGTATTTTCTATTTCGTTATCCCTCGATTGTTACTATGCAAATAAAAGCTCGCCAGGATGGTGGATTGTCGGGAAAATATCAGTGGTTGCGTCTAGCGGAATTGGTCTGGTGCCTCAAAAGATTTAAACCCACTTCTATCGTTGAAATGGGAAGCGGAACATCGACGGCCTTATTCTCAAAGATGTGCCCACATAAACTGACAACATTAGAAGAGAGTGAATATTGGAAGGATCGTCTGTTAGACAATATTAAAGATTTGTCAAAACAAATGAATTTAATTCGGGCTGATCGAGTTGTTGAAATGAACAATGAAGAACTGGTCTGCTATTATGATTTCGACCATACTCAATATTATGATTTTGTTTACGTGGACGGTCCTCATACCATCCCCCCTGAAGAAATAAAAAATTCCGTGGTCAAGGATCCGGTGGGATATGTGCCCTGTATTGACGTTGAATTGTTCTGGGATAATAATATTTTTCCTCGAGTCATTATTATCGATGGAAAGCGAGCTACCGTGAGAAGGCTTATTGACAGAGGAAAGCAGAATTATAATATTTATTTAAAATCAGATTTTTTGATCAATTGTCACGCAATGAATTTTTCCGATTTTTCTTATCATACGATGATGATTAGAAAAGATTAGAATTGAAGGTGTAAGGATTACCAAATCTAAATCATAAATTCATTTAGATAATTTATCGAAAGGAGCAGATATGCCTGTCATGATACAAGAGATCAAGAAGTCAATAAAAAATCCGGCACGTTTATTCACTCATCAAGAAAAAACAAGGAAAGCCTACAAAGATTTTTGCAAGTTGATTCTGTCCAACAAACTTAAAAAAAGGAATCAATTAATCAAGTCCCTTCCTAAAGCAAACCCCGAATTGCTTTTGTCTCCCGAGCAAGGATATAAGATTATCCCCGCTCACTTGTGTTTTGATACGCTTAAGCCTTTAATCCAAAGATGTCAAAAAATTGTAGAGCAACCGGGAACAACCCTCAAAAAAGAATCTAAACCATTTCGAGAACACCTGGTCACCCCTACAAACTTAGTCAATTATCCTGAACTCACGGATTTTGCTCTTCATCCTCCGCTTTTAAGTATTGTGGCTAATTATTTAGGGGAATTACCTTTATTGAATTCAATCTTTCTTTGGCATGACCGGCCAAGCCAAGACGACTTAAAAGCCAGCCAATTATATCATTGCGACCATGATGACGTCCGGCAGTTCAAAGTTTTTGTGTTCATATCGGACATCGATTCCACCTCCGGCCCGTTTACACTCCTTCCTACGCACATTTCTTCCGAAATTCGAGGAAAGTTGCAATATGACTGGCAATATGTGGATGATCAGAAGATGAAACAGCACATTCCGCCGGGGGCAGAAATCCAATTGACCGGACCTGCCGGAACCGTTGCTTTTGTCGATACCAGCCAAGTATTTCATTTTGGAAGCCGATTGACGGATAAGGAAAGAATTATGGCGGTATTTCAATATATTTCTTTAACCAATTTCTTATTCAATCCTTTTCATCGGTTTAGTCCTTATCCCTATGCCCATTTAGCTAAACCTGAGGACAGTGAGGTAGTTAAGGCAGTTTTGAATCCCGATTATGATTAAAAGGTCAATGCAATGAATGATTATGTCGTATTAGTGTTGAATGAAGTCAGAAAATGGGTGGATGCCTTTAGCCACGCTCCCATCGAGCGTAAGCAGCAATTTGTTTATGATCTTTATAGTGATGGGTGGAAAGATTTAAACGACTGTCGCAAAGGCGGCAGGTTATCCTTGGTGGATGGAAGATGGACTAAGGTATCAAGGATGGAATTGGATACGTTGTTTGTTGGCGAACATTACAAGAGGATTAAACAGGCATTGCATGATAAGACGGATGAAAAAATTAAAGTCTTAGAAGTCGGGGCTGGTTACGGGAAAGTCACTTTCCCCTTATCGAGTCTTTTCCCGCAAGCAGAGTTTTTTGCCATTGAATACACCCATTCCGGTCCACAAACGGCAAAAAAATACAAGAGTCAATACAGGCATAGCATAAAACAAGTAGCGTCACGGATAGGAGTTTATCATGATAAAAATTCTTTGGTCGAGTCCTTTGAAAGCGGCGATGCCAAGTCCCTTCAGTTTACAGATAAATTTTTTGATTTGAGTTACACCAACCTCGTTCTTGAGCAAATTCCCAACAAAGAAGACCACATTAAACTCTTGCAAGAAATGAAGCGAGTGACAAAACGGTTTTGTTGTTTTTTAGAACCGTGGGGAGAAGCACAGAATTTTTTTACCCGGACTTATTTGAAAAGAATCGATTATTTCCACGAATCCTGGAAAATGTTGTATGAAATAGGATTTAAAAATGTGCGCTATTATGCCACACATTTTCATCACTGTCCCAGGTTTCGAATTGGATATGTCATTGCCGAAATATAGAGAAGAGAATTAATTCTTATTAAGAAATAAAAGTGGGGTTCCCGATAATGAATCTCCCGGTGAAAGAGTATAAAGTTGATCAAAAAAGCAGTGTTAAAAAAAAGATAGTTATTCCTATTTGTACAAATCTAGTTGTTCGTAATTTTATTGAATCGGGGGCTTTCCGAGACCTTAGCCGTCATTACGAATTGTATTTTATTTCTCTATCTTCAGTGAATAAGGAAATTCATTTGGTAAATTGCTTTACGGTCAGCAATCGGGATCTCCCCAGGCGAGCAAAATTAAGAACGCGCTCGGATTTTATATCGATGAAGCGGTTCCAAAAAAGATCGGCCACCTTTCCCATCAAATATTATGAAACGTATTATAAGTTGTTACCTTTTCAAAAAAAGATTGTGGCTGATTTTCTTACCTTGCCGGTTGTTGCGGAATGTTTTATGAAGGTAAATGAGTTTACGCTGGGGACTATGTCGGAAGTTGACAAAATCGTTGAGCAGATTAAACCTGATTTTATGCTGATCCCTTCGGCCTTTAATGATTCCTTCACCATAGATTGTTTAAAAACCGCTAAGAAGAAGGGAATTAAACATCTGTTCGTGATGTTTAATTGGGACAATGTGTCCAGCAAAGGCGTTTTACCCGTCCTTCCGGATTATATAGCTGTGTGGGGGGAGCAGACCCGGGAACATGCTAACAAGATTCATCGAATTCCCAATGAATGTATTTTTATTTTGGGTTCACCGCAATTTGAGCATTATCGAAGAGACTTAAAATTGACCCGAGAGGAGTTTCGCAAAAAGAATGAAGTTCCTCTGGATAAAAAAGTATTGCTTTTCGCCGGCATGTCCCGGTTATCAGATGAAATTTCCATCCTCTGTATGTTAGAGGAAGCCATTGAGAAGGGGGAACTTCCCGACGTGCATATCTTATTCCGTCCACACCCATGGAAAGCCGTGCAGCCTTACGAAAAGAATTTTTTTGACTGCGGATTTCGTCATATCACCATGGATGTTCAGCTGTGTGATCATTATAAAAAAATTTTGCAAAATCCTAAGGAAAGCGTACACCAGGATACTTTTACTCCGGATTATGAATATTATCCTTCTCTTTTCAATGCCATCGATGGCGTCATCTCTCCCGGCACAACGTTAGGGATTGAAGCGATGGCCATGGGTAAACCCGTCTTGATTAAAGCCTTTCCCGATGATGATGGCCGTTTTTGGGCGGATGTGCAGATCCATGCCTATGAACACCATTCCTGTTGGAAAAAAATGAAAGGCACGATCATATGTTCCGAGAAAAAAGCTTTTATTAAAGATTGCAATAAATTGTTAGAGCTCATCCATCATGCGGACATCTCCGAGGTAATCAAAAAAGAAGTGCGTTATGTCGTTTATAACGATGAGCAATTTTATTCCCAAAGATTATTGGAATGTGTTAATCGTCTTATTTGAGGTTGGAGCTTCGATGAAAAAAAATATTAAACCACTTTTTATTAATGCACAGGTTTCTATTAAAGAGGCTATGCAGACCATTACCGAAGCTGCTCATAGGAGATTACCCGTTGGGATTGCCTTGGTTGTAAATGAAAATCAGCAATTAATCGGCACGGTAACGGACGGGGATATTCGGAAAGCCTTGGTGAGAGGAGTGGGCATGGATGAACCCGTGAATCGAATTATGGCCACCAACCCGATTACGGTTCCCGAAAATTTAAGCATCGACGACATGATTAAGACGGTGTTCGAAAAAGTCGAACGATCACAAAGGATCCGCGATTATAAAGTCAATCAGGTTATTATCACGAACAATAAAAATCAAGTCACGGATGTTCTTGATTTCTATGAATTATGGTTTAAGCAAGATGTGCGGTATAAAAAAATTTGTATTGTCGGTACCGGTCATGTCGGCTTAACGTTAACCGTGGTGCTGGCCGAATTGGGGTATCAAGTGGTTGGTTTTGATATTAATAAAGAATTGGTTAGAAAGCTTAATAAAGGCGAGGTCAGTTTTTATGAAAAAGGACTGGAGCCTTTATTAAAATTTCATTTAAAAGAAGGTAATATAAAATTTATTTCCGCTTTAAAGGACAATCTCGTTGATATCTATGTCATCTGTGTTGGGACACCGGTGGATGAACCGACGCGAAAATCGATTCTTAGTCATATTGAAAAGGCGGCCGAAGATGTCGGTAAGATTCTTAAGAAAGAGGATCTGGTGATTTTAAGATCGACGGTCACGGTAGGGACCACGCGTAATGTCGTTATGCCGATTTTAGAGGAAAAGTCGGGCCTCAAAGCGGGAGTGGATTTTTACCTGGCCTTTGCTCCGGAGAGAGTTGTAGAAGGCAACGCTCTCGAGGAGATGAAAGAGATCCCGCAGATTGTGGGGGGGATCAATAAAAAAAGTGCGCAAGAAGCGAGCCGAGTGTTGCAGACCATCTGCCCATCGGTCGTGATGCTCGATAATTTAGAAGAAGCGGAACTGATTAAATTAATTAACAATACTTATCGCGACCATTCGTTTGCCTTCTCGAATAAGATTGCTTTGTTGTGCGGACAGTTGAAACTCGATGCGGTAAAGATTTTGAAGGCCGCCGGGGAAGGTTATCCGCGCAACCCAATTCCTCTTCCCAGTCCCGGGGTCGGTGGGTATTGCCTAACAAAGGATCCGTATCTCATGGCGGAAGTGGCGGAAAAACATAAGGTGGATCCGGATATTTTTATTCATAGTCGAAAAATCAATACGTCTATGCCGCGTTTCGTGGCCTCCCAAGTGCTTTCATTTATCGAGAAAAATTTTCCTCAGGAGCAACTCATCAAAATTTATTGCCTTGGCCTTGCCTTCAAAGGATATCCGGAGACATCCGATATGCGTGGTTCTCCGGCGTTGGACGTCATTAAGCATTTGCACCTCAACTTCAATGGACGCTTCCTGATCAGTGGTTATGATGCCGTCGTTAAAAAAGAAAATATTGAACGGTTAGGAATAAACTATTTGTCTTATAGGGAAGGATTTAAAGATGTGCACTGTGTCCTTATTATGAATAATCATCCGGATTTTGCCAAGATGGATGTATTTACTCTACTGGAGACCATGAAAAAACCAGGCTTACTTTTTGATGGTTGGCATTTTTTTTCCCCTCAGGAAATTAAAAAAATCAAAGGGGTCGTTTATCAAGGCTTAGGAGGGTTTCATTGAAACAATTGGCCCTGGTTGTTTGCAACAATGGCTTAGGGCATTTAAAGCGAAGTCTTTTTTTATTAAAATTATTATATGACTGTTATCCGGTTGCTTTTCAAACCCATATATTTGTTGATCTTCGTAAACTTAAACATTTTCAATTTCTCATTGAGGATTTTAAGAAACGAGGATATAAAATCCATTTTTTAAATATAGAATCGGAAGTTTTAAATTACGAAGAGGAATTCCTAGGGAAATATAAGGCTCATTTAGCGAAAACAGATTATTTCTGGAGCGATAATTTACTTTTTCCATTGAAATACCGCAGAGAAGTTTTTTTGACAGGATCATTTTTGTGGTCGGAAGTCATACGGACCGATAAAAAGTTAAAGAAGGAAAAGGAATTATATTTGACTAAGCGTCCATCGATGATTGGAAATAAATATTTCGCCACTCCTCTGGTGAAGGAAAATCCTTCCTTTATGGGTGTGGGAATTTATAATTATTTTTTGGACCAAGTGCCTTCTAAGAACCAGCGACATGTGCTTTTAAGTTGCGGTAAAACAAAGGAGGGTAGTCACTTTTTTAAAAAAAGTTTACCAAAAATTCAAGCAGGACTACGGCGGCTCCCACAACATGTCCAAGTATTTGTAGAACCCGAATTTTACCCTGCCCTGAAGGAGAGCAATGGAATAAGAAAGGCTGCCTTTACGCGTCAAATGTTTTCTTCTATCCTAGCGGCGGTCATTCGACCAGGAATGGGAACCGTTTGTGATGTGCTCTCTAAAGGGGGGAGAATTTTTTCTTTCTTTGAGCAAGGAAATTTTGAGACTGTCTATAATTCTAGAGTTCTAGAAAAATTTCAAGTTGGTGAGCAATTTACAGAAATTGATGTGGCTTTAGCAGCAGGGGTGGATTATCTTTTTGATGAGCAAAAACAAAAGCGACATCGAGCGGCACTGCGAAAGCTGGATTTTAATGGATTAGAAACAACCGTTAAAAAAATGCGTGAGATTCTTAATTGAATGATCGAAAAGAACAACAAAATTACTGTTATCGCTGAAGCCTGTCAGAATCACAAAGGCGATCTAAAGATTTTGAAAGATATGATTTATGCCGCCAAGGAAGCCGGCGCGGATTATATTAAAATTCAATCCATATCGGCGGATGACTTGACTCAACGCCCACAGTTTGAGGAAGGAATCTTCGGAGAGAGCCAGGTAAAGGCCATCAAAAGGCCGTATAAGCCGGAATACGAACGTTTAAAGCCAATGGATTTAGACGATGAGGCTCATCTCTGGTTTATTGAAGAATGTAAAAGAGCGGGGATAAAACCCTTAACTACTCTTTTTTCATTCTCACGGCTAAAATTTATTTCTTCCCTCGATTGGGAGGAAATTAAGGTGGCAAGTTATGACTGTGCCAGTATCCCTTTTTTGAAAAGATTAAAAAATCGGTTTCGACATTTGTATATTTCGACGGGTTCAACCTATGACGCGGAAATAAAACAAACCGCCGAAGCCATGAACGATCATTCGTTTAGTTTTTTACATTGTGTGACGATCTATTCAACACCCTTAGATCAGATTCATCTTAGACGAATAGATTGGCTGCGGCAATTTACACCCTCTGTTGGTTTTAGCGATCATACCTTGGTGGCGCGTGATGGCCTGAAGGCATCGTTAGCGGCCATTTTTTATGGAGCGGATGTGGTGGAACGGCACTTTACGATATTGAAACCCGAAGAAACCAAAGACGGGCCGGTCTCCATTAATCCTAAACAGCTTAAAGAATTAGTTGAGTTTATAACATTATCCAAAGACGATCAGAAGAAATATATTGAGAAGGAAATCCCGGAATACACAATGATGCTCGGTTCCGCAACACGAGAACTCTCACCCATGGAACAATTGAATCGAGATTATTATCGTGGCCGGTTCGCGATGAAACGAGATAATCGGGTCATTTACAATTGGGAAGAGGTCGGGAAGTGATGGAGGGGAAAAAAACGTTTTTAGGAATTATTACGGCGCGGTCCGGGTCAAAAGGAATTAAGAACAAAAATATTAAACTGCTTAACGGTAAACCGTTAATGGCCTATACGATTCATGCGGCGCATAACAGCAAACTGTTGACTGATTGTGTGGTCTCCACAGATTCGGAAAAATTTGCTTCGATTGCAAAGCGCTGGGGAGGAAAGGTCCCGTTTTTACGTCCGGTGCGTTTAGCTAGAGATAAAACACCCACCGTTCCAGTCTTACAACATACCTTGTTGGAATATGAAACATTGACCGGA
>JAHFGK010000073.1 GCA_023247475.1 Candidatus Omnitrophota bacterium | reverse complement strand
CGTATCTCCTTCCTTCTTAACCCGGCTTTATTGCCAGGTTTTTTCTTCTCAAAGGAAGAATACGTCCTTTTTATTCTCTATTCAACTGCTTCCTGTACACAATTTATTTTACGCCATCAAAAATTCTTCTGTTACAATTGAGAGGAAGTGTCTGTTTTAATTATTTCCCGATAACCTTTTAATAATCGCGCGGTGATAGGACCCATTTTACCTTCCCCGATAACTCGATGGTTTAGCTGCGTCAAAGGCAAAAGTTCAATCAGGGAATTCGTGAGGAAAATCTCTTCGGCCTTGAACAAGTCTTGGGGTTTAACCACAACAGTTTTGACCGGCAATCCTAATTTGCGGGAGAGTTCTATGACCATCTGACGGGTGATGCCGTTAAGACAACCGCTTTTCAACGCTGGCGTATAAAGTTGCTCCTTTTGAACAAAAAATAGGTTGCTACGGCTACCTTCCACTACCTCTCCTCTTTCATTTAAAAGAATTGCTTCTTGGCAACCTCGGGCCTCAGCCTTGCAGAAGGATTGTATATAAGGAAAATAGTGGATGGATTTAACCGAGGAATAATTAGGTTTGGGTTTCAGCCGGATTGATGAAATGATGGCTTTCAAGCCTTTCTGGTATTGTTCCTTCGCAGAAGAACGATACTCTGCAGCAACAACCGAAATTCGCACTCGATTCTCTACTTGCCATACCGTGACTCTTAAACGAGCATTTTTTAATTTGTTGGCCTGAAGGGTTTGATACAAATACTTTTCTATTTCGCTTTTCGGATAATGAATGCTCACATTCAAGCGCTTAAGACCCTCTTGAAGTCGATTGAGATGCTCTTCTAACAAAAAAAATCGCCCTGCATAAGCCCGTATCGTTTCAAAGACGCCTTCTCCCTCTAAATTCCAAGGCAATAAAGATTCGATCAGACCTTCATCGGCTAACCAAAATTCACCATCCAAAAAGATCATACTTTTGATTTTTGTCATAAGGAATATCTTTGAACGATTTAAAGGCTAACGCTATTTTTTACTTGCAGAATAAGGGTAGGTAAACAATTGATTAAGACACTGAACCATGGCCTTGGCTTTAACCAGTGTTTCTTGATATTCCTTCTCGGGAATTGAATCCGCCACAATTCCGCCTCCCACTTGAAAATGGATTCTTTGATCACACATAAGGATTGTCCGAATAAGGATATTAAAATCCATATTGCCTTCAAAGGTCATATACCCCAAACAGCCCGTATATAAACCTCTGCGCGTCGGTTCCAACTCCTCAATAATTTCCATCGCGCGAATCTTCGGACATCCCGTAATCGATCCACCGGGAAAACAAGCGGACAAAAGATCGAAACCATCCCTCTCTTCTTGTAAAATCCCTTCAACGGTTGATGTTGCCTGAAAAACAGTGCGGTACGGCTCGATCGTTCTCATTTCCTGGACGCGAATAGATCCGAATTCGCAGACTCGACCTAGGTCGTTACGTTCCAGATCCGTGATCATCAATAATTCCGCCTTTTCCTTAGCGCTGTTTAATAGTTCTTCTCGATATTTTTTATCTTCTAAGAAATTTTTTCCTCTCGGACGTGTGCCTTTCATCGGGAGCGTCTGAACTTGACAGCCTTCCAAACATAAAAATCGCTCGGGAGAACTGCTTAAAATCTTAAAACGTCCACCATCGAAATATCCGCCAAAATGCGAAGAAGAAAGCAAACGCAACCATTGATAAGCTTTTATCGCATCAAACTGTTCCCAGTCCGGGGATCGGGCCAACGTGAATCGCTGGGATAAATTCACTTGGTAAATATCCCCACGACGAATGTACTCCAACGCTTTCTGAATGGCCTCGCAATAGGTTTCTTTTGTGAAATTGCGGTGAGTATTGGACAAAATTGATTCATCCGGAAAGGTTTCAAATTGTTCCTCAAACGTCCCCCAAATTTTCTTAGGCAGCGAAGATAATTTATGAACAATTTGCTCTAATCGTTGTTGAGCTCTCTTCTCTCGCAATAAGAGATTAGTCTCCGGCAGGCCGGTGGAAGAAATATATAGTTTGTGTGCCGCGTGATCAACCGTAATCACAGCATCATAAAAACCGAATAAACAATCGGGCAGATTCAAATCATCAACGGAACGAAGCTTAATGTTCTCTAAATATAATCCGAAATCGTATCCCAAAAATCCGACGATGCCAGCCGGGAAAGGGGAGGGACAATCGCATTCTTCCGGGGAGCCACGCCAATTCTTTTGATACTGCTTAAATTTATTTCGCAGAATCTGAAGCGTATTTTGTCCTTTACTTTCAAACACGTCAAACGGATCCCAACCGATAAAAGAATACCTTCCCCTCTGAGGATTATATAAGCTGCTATCCAAAAAAAAGACAAACCTTTCGTCTTTGAGCGATTTTAAGACTTCTAGACCGCTTCCCATGTAATCAAAACTTTTCCAAAGGCAATAACTCATCAACCACCACAACGGTTAAAATAATTTTTCTCGGTCCTACTTTTGCGGCCACACCATTTTGTTAATGTACTCAAATCGTGAATATCATTTCGTTCGGCGATTTCAATAAGCCGACAAAAAACCTCAAAGGTCAGCCGAACATCCGACATGGCGCGGTGCTGCTGGATGCGGTCAATGCCTAAGGACCGCGCCACAAACCATAAAGGGTAACGCCTTAATCCCGGCAGAAACATCCGAGCCATCTTCACCGTATCCAAGGCCATAAATTCTTTTTCCAATGGATAGCGGATAAGCGTCAATTCATTAGTCAAGAACCCTAAATCAAATCCCACATTGTGGCCGATGAGATACCCTTCCCCTAAGAATTCCATAAATTTGGGCAATACCTCTCGTGCTTTCGGAGCGCCTTCAAGCATCTCTTGGGAAATTCCGTTTACAAGAAAAGCTCCCCAGGAAATTTTTCTCTGTGGATCTACAAAGGAATGGAATTCATCCATTGGTTTCAAATTTTTTATCTTGAGAGCGGCGATTTCAATCACCCGATCCCCAAAGGTGGGGGAAAGCCCCGTTGTTTCCACATCGAAGATGATAAATTCTGATTTTCGAATTGTGATCATAAAGGCGTAATATTATGCTTACCTTACTCGCCTTCGCCGAAGTCCCAACGTTACATTGGGACGCAGACGAGCTTCTTCATAGCTTCGGCGAAATTCTGCCTCGCCAACCAGACCCCGTGATTTAACGCGGGGAGACTTTACTTCTTCGTCACTACATAAGAAGGAACAAGCATTATTGGACGAAAAGATAACTTGGTTTTGGCAATATTACTTAATTCAAAATCATCCATCACATTAATAAACTTAAATGGCTGAATTGTTTTATCGGCACAGAATTCACGAAAAATATAAACGGACAACCCCTTAATCGTTAAATCTGTAATCTCAAAAATTACACAAAATACATTGTCCGTGAGCGGATACCCCAAGGTGAATGCTTTCAATTGCTCATCGACCACCACAACGCGTCCGACAAGTCCCAATTTTTTATAAAATCCCAGCGCTAACCGGAGGACAGAACGATTTTCTTCAACCATCTGTTGGTAAATCGGATCAGAATATTTACTCATCCTTTCAACAGCCCAGAGACCATAAAGCATCATACATTCATCATGCATTTTTTCCTCATAAGGAACAAATTCATGTTTATAATTTTTTACAAAATAATTATACGCAGCTCTTTTAGTCTTATAGGCGTTGCCTTTTAACGTCACAACATCCTTTCGGAAATAATAATATTCGTATCCCTTCTTATACCAGTGATAGCGATCTTCCGGAAATAAAAGGCGATGATGTTCCGTAACATGTTCGATACGGGTTACGCCGCTGTTACGATTCTCTTGGTTCATCCTATGAAAGCATTCCTCAACCGTTTCCGGTGAAACGGTTTCCCCTAAAGGAGGAAGATATAAAAAACATCCTAAGGAATTCTTGGCAAAAAGGCACAAATTGTTATGGATCATTTCAATCCGAAACTCAAAAAAGTCTTTCCACGTCCATAGATTGGTAAAAGAAAAAGCGGACAAAGCTTGAGGCCTTCTTTGGAGATAATCATCGATTAACGTTTTTTGCTCTAATAAATCTACGGACATCAAAAATTGCCTCTTTCCTTTATTTTCAATTTGATTTTGAACTCATTAAGTCATCCAAGCTTAAACTTAACGTAAACAAATATTCCAATTCGTTGCTATACGCCGAGTAATCGCCGATCAAAGAAGGATTTCGTTTTAAAAAATCCCTAACGGAAGCCTGCTTAAAATATTTTTTTAAATAAGCCGCATATTCTTTAAATTCCGGAGTCGATCGCGTCTGTTGGATATGAGGGCAACTTAAATGCACACATACCGTCGCTTGCCCATTATGTTTGGTCAAAACAAACGGATACAACTGACATTCAAAAGGTCGATGGCTATAAATGCGGCAGGTATTATGTTCCGGATTAAAAAACGAACAAAGGTGTTGTCCCTGGCAAGAAACGGTTTTAATATAACCGTTGTGCTCAATGGAATCTTTCGATAATATAAGGTCGGCGAGTTTGCTTTTAGCGCCCTGATCGATTTCTTCTTTAGTCATCTGCGGTCGCCAAGTGCTATCCTGTTCTTTGAACCGACAGCAACCGTCACACGACAAACAGACATTTTGAGGAACGAATTGTTTCATCGCCATTAACTTAATCTCACCCCGCCTCACTGATTAGAATGTTTTTTTTCGAGTAATTATTCTAACATATTTTCATCTGCTGAAGGAAAATTTTGTGGTGACAACCATTTGAAACTAATCATGACCGTGGCTTCAAAAACCAATCCGCAACTAAAACCTAAAAATTTATTAAGACTAGAAAATATTTTGTTCCTCGTCATCGTTGGGGCCGAGCTTATCCTCATCCTTGCTTTGATTTTCAATTACCAGCTCCCCCTGCATGATGGGTTTCACGCTTTTTGTCTACAATACTATTTTTTAAATAATTTAATTATCTCGGGAGAACTACCTCAATGGAGTCCGTTCATGACCCATGGCAGCTCAGCCACCTGGTGGTATTCCATTCAAGGTTGCATGGGGTTATTGGCCAATGCGTCCATTTTTTTTCATGGGTTGCTAAAAAATATAAATTTCGTAGTGGTCTATTATACGGGATTTTTTATTGATGAGTTGTTGTTGTTAATCGGCGTTTGGTTATTGGGGAAACGTTATTTTTCTTCGGTGATCACTCTTTTTTTTCTCTCTGTTAGTATTCTGGGATCCTCGATTTGGATCGCCCAGCCCAGATTCAATTTTCATCTTTATTACGCCATTCCACTTATCTTATATTTTTTTCATCGACTTCTCGAAACAGGAAAATGGCAATTTTTATTTTTAGCTGTCAATCTTTTTACGCTCCAATCCATATGGTTTACGGACGCAAACTTTATTCCTATTATTTCATTGACCATTTTTTTATATCTATTTCTATATTTTATTTGTAACTTCAGCGAAACCGTAAAAAGACTAAAAAATCTTCGTTGGAACCGGTCATGCGCCATCTTTCTTTCGGCCACACTTATTACCTTCACCTATGTTTACGCACTTTTAAAAATTGGAAAAGATCCTAATATCACCAGCTATGATATCGGAAGAAACCCCGATAGCACTGTTGGCCTCACGACCTTTCTTACCTACGGTCGATGGCCAAGTTTATGGAATTGGATAGAATTGATCTTAAGAATTTCCCCTGGGTTGGATTACACTTTATACATCGGAATATTGAGTTTGCCATTAATCTACGCGGGAATCATTACTTGTGTTGTGCAGAGGCGAAATTTGCATTTTATTTATCTCATCATCGTTCTTTTATTTTTTAGTGCTGGGACCTTTGTGAGTGTTTTTTTCTATTACAACTGGCCTTTGATGAAATTTTATCGTCACCTGTCCCTTATGACACCGATTATTAAATTATTTTTTTGTTTCTTAGCAGCTTTTGGGTTTGAGGCTATTTTTATTAACCGTTTCTTTAAAGAGAATCACAAATTTTTTATTTCCCTTTTTTTCATTATTGTTTTATTGATGCTCGGATTTTCTTATTTCCTAAAAAATATTGCTTCTCATCCTTCACAGGCTGAGCTTTTTATCAACGAAGTCCTTTACCAATCTAAAAATGAAATTATTATTTTATTTGAACCAACATTCTGTAATCGATTACTTTTATGTTCATTGTATATTTTCCTTTTTGCTCTTTTATTAATGGCCTTTCCTTTCTTTCATAGCCAGCGCCTACGCAGCTATCTTATTATCATTATTCTTACTCTACATATGTTGGATCTCTATGAATATAAAATTCAAGAAATAAAACACCGATCAATACCTTTAAATCAACAGCAATTTCAGACCACTCAATTTCAACTGGCCCCTTATCCTAAGAGAAGAACCGAAGCGATGTTCATTGAACGTAATCCACGAATTAAAATTTTTCAAAATACTGGACTTCTAGAAACAATTATTTATTGGACAACAACCAGTCTTTTGTTTGAAGACCAAACCAGTCCTTTAGGGCGCGTTGATTTCTGGTTAAAACCATTGGATCAATATATGCGTGCTTACTGGAATCAGCCCATTAATGAATTGTCCATAAAGCCTCTGGGACTCAAAAAAAAATTTTTAGATTTCCCCTTATCGCATCCTGCTATTCTGAAAATTTCTGGGATTACAGAAGACAAAATTCAGTTTTTTTCTCAAGTTTTTCTTGTTCAAGATGAACCGTTTATCGCCAATCAAATCAGCCAGACGGATTATACCGGGGATTTTCTTTTCATTTCTCATCCGGATAATATTCCAATGAAAGCGTATCATACTTTAAATTGGAGTGGGACTTATCCTCTCTCTTCTAATATGCGGCTCCATCTTCCTTATCAAATTTTACGCTTCGATTCCAATCATTTAGAATTAACAGTGGATGTCCCTTCTGATTATTCCTCAACGTGGATGATGTACGCTGATGTCTGGCATCCTCAATGGAGGGCTGCTGTCAATGGACAACCAACACCTGTTTTTAAAGCCAATTTGGCCTATAAGTCTATATTATTGCACCCCGGGTCAAATAGAGTTCACTTCTACTTTAAGTCAGAATTATTAATACTTCTGCAAAATCTGGTTGGCCTAAATGCCCTCTTTTGGTTAGGGATGACCTTTGGGCTGATAGGAAAATTATTTCTTGGGCAAGAAGTATGAAGATCCGTCAACTTATGCTATGCCTAGGTGTGAATACATAGGCGAATCAATCTCAAAATAATAATATTCCTAGATGAGTCTAAAACGGCCATTTTTATCTAGATTTCCAAAAATATTTTGTATAGAAAAGTTTCTATTGATTATAGTAATTCTACTTGAGTTCACTGTAATCAGCTATCTCATTTTAACCCACCGAATGGCGGACAAACATGACGGATTTTATATCCTCACCTTCCAATATTATTTTTTAAATAATGTTGCCGTATCCCGAGAAATCCCTCAATGGCTTCCCTTTATCAGTCACGGAGTCCCGACGAGCTGGTGGTATACTCTCAATGGGATGTTCAACATTTTTACCTACACCCTCCTTTTAAGTGGATCTCTAATCAGGCACATAGATTTCTTAACAATCTTTCACCTCGGGTTTTTTGTTGATGAAATGTTGCTTTTAATCGGTGTGTGGCTTTTGGCTAAACGTTATTTTAACTCTGCCTGGACTCTGTTTTTTTTAGCGACCATGATTTTAGGGTCATGTATTTGGATGAGTCAACCGAGTTGGAACTTTCATAGTTACTTTGCCATCCCCCTCATTTTACACTTATTGCACCGCTTCTTAGAAACCCAAAAATGGAGATATTGTTATTTAGCTATTAACTTGCTGGCTTTCCAAACATTACTGGACAATATGGCCTATTTAATTGGAGTCATTTCTTTAGTGGTCTTTTTGTATTTTCTCTTCTATTGTTTATTTAATCTGCCAACAATCTGGCAACAATTAAAAAATCTACGCTGGGGGTGGTCTTTTCTGGAATTTCTTGGGGGTGTGATTTTCACGCTTGCGGTGATTTATTCCTTGATGGTCATAACAAAAGATAATCAACTTGTTCTTAACACCTATGGACGAAATCCTGACGGAAGTGTTTCCCTAACGACGTTCTTAAATTATGGCAAATGGTCCAACCTTTTCAATTGGACAGAAATGTTCTTAAGAATCTCTCCCAGTCTAGATTATACGCTCTATATTGGGATAATAGCCTTACCCTTGATTCTCATAGGACTATTCACCAGTATCTATCAAAAAAAAAATCTTCATTTGCTATGTCTTATCCTCACCCTCTTATTTTTTACGAATGGGACCTTCGTTAGTGTTTCCTTTTATCATTTCTGGCCTTTGATGAAATTCTTTCGGCATTTATCCCTTATTACTCCCATCATTAAACTCTTTCTTTGCTTTTTAGCAGGCTTGGGATTCGAGGCTATTTTTATCAACGGAATTTTCAAAGAGCACCCTAAAATTTTTAATCGGTTCTTGATTATCATCGCCTTAGTGATGCTAAGTTTTTCTTCGATCCTTATCCTCTTTGCTTGTGATCCGGTTTGGGCTCATTTTCTGATTAATAAACTTTTTTATCAATCGAATAATCTGATCTATTCTTTTAAGCTCGATAAAGGACAAATATGTTTTCGTCTCGCCTTTTGTTCTTTCTATATCTTTTTATCTTCTCTTTTGATTGGCGTTCTCCCGTTTATTAACTTTAAGCGCTACCGAAATCAATTCATAATAACAGCCCTTCTTGTTCATCTGTTTGATCTGTATGAATATAAAATGATGGAAATTAAATATAGAACAGGTCCTCTGAATCAAGAGCAATACTCCATGATTCAATTTCAACCGTTGCCTTATGCTCAAAGAAGAGATATAAATTTCTTTGAACATAATCCGAGGCTGGATCTGCTCCAGAATGTCCGTGGGGTCTTTTACTGGACAACAAACGCTATTCTTTTCAAAGATCAACTGGGGACTCCTGGACGAGTTGACTTTTGGTCCTTACCCTTAGATAATTACATGCGAGCCTTTTGGGGACAACCTCTAGAAGATTTCTCGGTTAAAACTTTAGGAGTGATCAAACATACTCTCCGTTTCCCTATAGTTCATCCAGCCATTTTTAAAATATCCGGTGTAACGGAAGACAAGATTCAATTTTTTTCTAATGCTTTTTTAACGCAAACCGATCGTGTTATTGCTAACAGTATTTCCCATCCTAACTACCAAGGTGATATGCTTTTCCTTTCTTACCCTAATAAAATAAAAATCAATGAAAAAAATCTACTCCTCTGGTCAAATGCTTATCCTCTCTCTTCTAACATGCGGCTCCATCTTCCTTATCAAATTTTACGCTTCGATTCCAATCATTTAGAATTAAGCGTGGATGTCCCTTCTGATTATTCCTCAATGTGGATGATGTACGCTGATGTTTGGCATCCCCAATGGAAAGTAACCTTAAATGGCAAACCCACGACTGTTTTTAAAGCTGATCTCGCCTATAAGGCCGTCCGTTTAAATCCCGGCCCCAATAAAGTCCACTTTTATTTTAAATCAAAGTTATTAACATTCTTACAATACTTAGTTGGATTAAACTCCGCATTTTGGCTGGGAATGATTTTATGGTTAACAAAGGAATTGTGTCTTGGGAAAGAAAAATCAGTTTCTTAATCATCCGTTCAGCATGAATTTTAAAAATCCCACCTTAATACAATTTTCCAAACTATTCCGGACAGAAAGTCTATTATTTCTCCTAACCATCTTTTTAGAACTACTCATCATTTTGTATTTAATTTTCGACCGCCGGATGGTGGGAGGACATGATTCTTTTTATCTTTTTTCTTTGCAATATTATTTTCTCAATAATGCCGTCATACACGGCGAAATTCCCCAATGGATTCCTTTTATAACGCATGGCACAACAGCGACCTGGTGGTATGCGATTCAAGGAATAATCCCGGGATTTTTATCGAAAGTCTTACTCCTGGCTGGGAAGCTGATTGAACATATTAATTTTCTCATTCTCTTTTATCTAGGAATC
>JAHFGK010000072.1 GCA_023247475.1 Candidatus Omnitrophota bacterium | reverse complement strand
ATTAATAATCATCAAATTGTCTCCTAAATTCTCATAAAGATAAAGAATTTAATCTTTACCAATTAATTTTACACCTGGGGTTGATTGGCAAAACATAGGAGAGGCTTTAAAATAAAAGAATTAAGCATTAACAAACATGGATTTATTGATAGGCAATCCTCGTGTAACAAAATCTTCATAAAAGGTGGGAATAAATCCTGTCGGCGCATAATCGCCCAAGATTGTTCCATCGGGATCCGTGCCTTTATGCTTAAAAACAAATATGTCTTTTAATTCCACATGAAAATCGGGTGTTAAACCAACTACCTCCGTAACCCCGGTAATATGGCGGGAACCATCGGAGAAACGAGCCACATGCACAATAAGATCGATTGCGGTGGCGATCATCTCATCGATTGCTCTCACAGGAAGTTCGATCCCGCTTAATAAAATCATCGAACTCATGCGAACTAAAGCATCCCGTGTCGAGTTGGCGTGTAATGTTGTTAGTGAGCCATCGTGCCCTGTATTCATGGCTTGTAACATATCCAAGACTTCCGAACCTCGACACTCCCCAATAATAATCCGATCCGGCCGCATTCTTAGTGTATTAATAAACAGATCCCGAATTGTGACTTCTCCTCTTCCTTCTACGTTGGAAGGACGAGATTCTAACCGTCCCCAATGACTCTTATTCAACCGCAATTCGGCCGCATCTTCAATGGTAATAATACGCTCATTATCCGGTATAAACTGGGAAATAACATTCAAAAGCGTTGTTTTCCCAGCCCCCGTTCCACCCGAGACAATAATATTTTTTCGTCCCACAACACACGCCTTAAGAAAATCAAACATCTCTTGCGATAAACTCTTATACTTATAAAGAAGGTCGTTTGGGGTTAAACGCTCTTTTCCAAATTTTCTTATGGTAATCATGGGACCTTCTAGCGATAAGGGAGGGATAATCGCATTAATACGCGAGCCGTCCGGGAGGCGAGCGTCCACCATCGGAACGGACTCATCAATCCGTCGACCCAAAGGAGCAACAATACGATCAATGATGGCTCTCATTTGCTGATCCGAAACAAATCTTTTATTTGTTAGTATTAATTTCCCTCCTTTTTCAACGTAGAGTTCATCCTTGTTATTCACCATGATGTCCGTTACTTCCGGATCCTCCAAAAAATCCTCTAAAGGTCCCAAACCCAAAGCCTCATCCACAATTTCCTTAACCAATCGAACCCGTTCTTCATGAGAAGCAATCATGGCCCCCTTTTCTTCCATAATCAGAGAGCTAATAATCTTTTCTGCGGAATTCCTTATTTTTTGGGCCTGTTGAGGATTAGATAAGGCTTCCGGTGAAAGTTCTAGAATATCTAATCGCTCAACGAGTTTCTCGTGAATCTTCTTTTTTAAAACAACGATTTCATCTTCTTCCTTAACCGGAAAATCTCTTCGACTTTGAATAAGCTCTTGAGAAACTGCGTGCTTTTCCCAAAATTGTCCCGGCTTAGTCAAACCTTCCGTTGAACGAACATGCTCAATCTCCGTTGATTGCACAAAGAGCTCTTCTTTTCTAAGATCCGCTGCCATCTTCTTAAAAGCTTCCGCAACTTTACTTTTAGGGCTATCCACAACACACGGCTTCCCTCGATTAAGCGCCATACCAACCACTTTCCCGTCCGATGGAATCATAGCAAACATTTCACTACCCAAAGCAGATCTTACATCCTGCCACGATACCCCCCCTCGACTTTCGGAACGATTTAAAATCAAATTCACCATCTTTAGAGGAAAATGTAAACTTTGTAAAACTTCCATGCACCATTTAATCTGATAGACGGCTAATATATCGGGTGTAACGACTAAAAAAATTAAATTCGAATAGTCTAAAATCGTAATAAGTGTCTCACTAAACGATTTGCCGGCATCTATGATAATATATTCATATATCTGAGAAACTTTTTTAAAAAATGGTTTTATGTTATCGGCGGTAATATGACCTATTTGGCGGGTGTGTTTGACAGCAGGTAAAAAATCCACTCCGGTTGCATGGGAAATGACAAATTTTTTTATAATGGCAGGGTCTTCTGATTTTTCTATAGCTGAAAGCAAGTCTACCAAAGCATGCCGAGGCACGAGCGTCAGCATTCTCGCCATATCCTGTCCAGCTTGTAAATCGAGATCCAAAAGTAAGACCTTGTGACCTGCCAATGCTAATGCCGTGGCTAAATTAACCGAAACAAACGTAGTCCCGACACCACCTTTATTACTAAAAACCGTGACTGTTTTTGAGGTCATAGAAAAACAATGGTCGACTCTTATTTAATGCAAAGGTGTTTTGACTCCCCTTGGAAAAAGGGCATTTACAGTTTTTTTGATAATTCAGCGCGAATTTTGTCCTGGTTTTGACACAAGTCGTCTCCTGGTTGACATTTCTGGCTGTAGACTATAGGAATAGTAATAATTAATTCTTTTAACTCTAATTCTGGTGGAAAGGGGGGATACGGCGCTACAATCTGAGCAGTATTTAAGGCGTCCTTATCAAAAACATTATGCCCGGATGATTCTTTAAGAGATACCCTTTCTAATGTTCCGTCGTTTAAAATATGTAGTTTCAATCGAACTGTCCCTTCCCATCCTTGTTCTTTTGCCTCATAAGGAAAGGTACTCGCTTGGAAAATCCTCTTCTGGATACTCTTAACATAAGCCACCATAGTCTCTGAGCTTTCCCTAGTCTTACCCTCGGGACTGATCTCTATTTCTTTTGCTTTTGATCCTGGTTGAGTGGCGATCTTTTCCTGTTGAACGCTTTTTGGTCGTGTCTCGGGAAAAACCGTCTTCTGTTCTTCTCCCACCAATTGTTTAGTTTCCTCGACTGGCGCTTTTTCTGAAGCCTTCTTTTGGGAAACCTCTGCTATCATTGTTTGGCTCTCATCCTTTTTGATTTCAGGAATTGCTCGAGATTTCTCAACAGAAGTTGTTTCTTCTTTTTCCAAAGACTGTGGAGATTCTGTCGTTTCTTTTACTAATTCTTCTTTCTTCTCTTGACTAAACTTTTCACTCGATTGAGTAACTGGTTGCTCTACTGCTTCTTCCTCTTTCTGTTCTTCTGTAACCTCTTTCTTTTGGGCGAGTATCGTTGTCGTCAAAGAAACAACCATTTCCGTTGAAGTATTAGGCGTTACGCTTTTATTCCTAAAGAGAAGTCCAACGACTGGGATTTCACCTAAAAAGGGCAATTTTCTAACGGTTTGTCCTTGATTCTGTTTAATCAGCCCTGCCATAACAATAGTTTGTCCATTCTCTAAATAAAGTACCGTATTCGCCGAGCGTGTTGTAAAAGCAACATTTCCTCCCGAGGAATTAGAGGCATCAATATCAGTCACATCGACACTTAAAGTAAGATCTATTTTCCCTTTTCTTATGGTTGGGGTTATAGTTAAGCTGACGCCATAAGTCTGATAAGTAACCTCTTGCGTCGTTATAGTTCTAGTTATCTCGGTTGTTATCGTTTGAGTTGAGATGGGGAGCTGGCCTCCAACAAGGAAACTAGCCTCTTCTCCATTTTTCACAACAAGTTTAGGCCTAGAAAGAACTCGCCCTTTCCCTTCTTGTATAATAAGATTCACAACGCTGGTTATAGCGTTCGTACGATTGAAATCTCCAATTTTAAACAAATCGCCAACGCTACCATCAAAAATAGGAAGGGTTTCTTTATAAGTAAAGGCGTTTGTCCAGTCAAAACCTAAGGTGCTGGTAAGCGAAGTATTCAACTCTGAAATCTGGGCTTCTATTTCTATAAGATCTTGATTTTCCTCTACCTCTAACATATTAAAAAGATTGGAAGCAAATGGTGACAAAATGGGTTCTACCTTCGCATATTTTTCCACGGATATCGTTCCTCGAACAACAATTTTTCCCTCTTCTTGATTCACTTCTAGTTGAACTTCTTTTATTCCTGCTAAAGACAAAAGTTTCTCTATTCGCCCTTTAATCGCATTTAAATTTTGTTCAATCACATGGACATTAAAAGAACGCTTGCCATATTCATCCCAAATAAAAACAGTTGTTTGGCCGGGAACTTTCCCAATCAGCAGCACTTCCTGGTCGGTAACGTTAGCAATATCCGCTATATCAGGATTGCTTATTGCGATTCGAGTAAGTGAATAAACTTTAATGCTCTCTAAGTCATTCTGGATAAGAGTTAATTCTTTAAGTTCTCGAGAATCAAGGGAAAAAGATGTAGAAGGCGGAGGCGATAAATTAGGTTGAGCATGGAGAGAAAGAGGAAAACTAACCATAAATAATAACCAAATTAATGAGAAAAAAGTGGATGGATAGAAAATTTTTTTAAAATCTAAGATTAACATTTTAAATATGGGTTTGTTTTCTTTAAAAAATAGCGATTTCTTTCAACCTAGTTTTAAATTTTTATAATTCTTTACCGCCCCGGAATATTTGGATGTAGGGTTTGGCTTCCCCAGCAGGGGTATTTAATGGTTCAATGTTCGCTTGCAAACGAGGCACCACCAATTCTGTTCCTTGTTTTTCTAACACGTAATTAGCCAAGGCATTCCAAGTGGAGGCTTGTAACATTTCTATTTCTGATTCTGCTGGTGGTCTTAAAACCAGTTGCAAACTTCCATTTTTCTGGGCAAACGCCACCAAACCAATTTGTTCGGGATCCAAGGAAAAAGTGACATTTAAAGACCGCGCTCCGGCCTGTTGCTCATACCCCCCTGGTACTTGTTGCAGATTCGTACCAACCGCTATAATTTGAATATTCTGAAAGACAATTGCGGTAACCGTTTCTTGCTTCCCGGAGATGGGATCGGGGATATTCAGATGACCAAGAACATCCACATAATCACCCGGACTAATGAGCCCTCCCACTGCTGCTAAAGAATCAATCATAATCGTAAAAGCTCGTTTTCCTGGAGGCGTTCTTAAAGCCAAGCCTGTGATAGGCATAGCGGGTATCTGGACCTGTACTTGCTGCTGAACCTCTTGTTGGCGCTGTGACAAATTTGTCGCTAAAGTAGCTTGCTGATTTTGAAGATTCTGAATCTCTCCTCGAAGGACCTGAATCTCCTGTAAAAGAGGTTGAATTTTTTGAGTCTCATATTCCTTTGCCAAGGCCGTGGTCTGCTTCTGAAGACTATCTTGGATATACTTGCCTGTTAAACCGGTTGCTGTTAAGCCGAGGCCAATGGCAATGAGAATAATTATAATTTGCCTTTTATTTTCAATATTCATAATAGACTCCTCTTTATTTCCTTTTTAAGGAATTTTATTCCAAATCGATTTACAAAAATGCTTTCTTCTGAATAAATATCAATTTATCAATCCTTCAATAAATCTTCATTAATCTTAACAGATATCTTTTGCTGAAGTTGATTAAGATAATCTAGTATTGTCTGTTGCTGTTTCATGAGCGTCAATCCTTCAATAATATCTTCCTTAATTGCACTAAATTCTTTCTGCTGTCCGCCTTTTTTTTCTTCTAATTTAACAACGTAATAGCCGTCTGGGCCCTTAAAGACACTACTTACCCCACCGACCTCTAAAGCAAGTAACGCATCTTTCATTTGAGGAAATGACGCCTCTGATATTGAACCCAAATCACCCCCCTGAGAAGCGGTTTTGCTCTTCGACCGTGTTTGAGCCATTTGGGCAAAGTCAGCTCCTTTAAGCAGTTCAATAAGGATTTGGCTCGCTTCGTCTTTTGTTTCCACAACGATCTCACGCGCGTGCCACTGAACTGGTTCGGTAAAGTCCTTTTTATTCTCATTATAAAAAGCCTCTGCCTCTTGTTCGGTCACTTTGATGTCTTTAGTTAATTTCATGACAATTTCACGAACCAGGAGAGTGCGCCGGAATTCTTCAACAGCGTCCGCAATTTCTTTCTTGTTGGTTAATCCATTTTGTTCGGCATCCATCACTAAAAGCTGTTGTCGAACCAATTCTTCTAAAACAAGTTTTCTCGATGCTATATCACCAGTATTAAAATCAGGAACTACTTCCTTAAGATTTTTGAGTCGTACGCCGAATTCTTCTTTTGTAATCGTCCAATTTCCTACTTTTGCTAAAACATTGGCAGGAAGAGGAGCGGGTGCTGGAGAAGAAGTGGCTTCCACAGCTTTATTTGAACTTAAGTTTTGAGCAATAGGGGGGGTGGTTTGTTTTTTCTTAGAAGAAAAATGATCAACGAAAGAGGCAAACCTATCACACCCCAAAATATTTAGAAAAAAAAGAGGAACAATAAAAGGTGTTATACTTTTATTCATAGTCATTATTCTCTAAAAGTTATATTTTATCCAATTGTACTTAAAAGTATACATGGTCAAAAAATAAAAAACAAGCAAAAACAAGATTTTTTTAGAAAATTTGATCCTATAACTAATTGATTATTCTATAGTTAGAATGCAGCGGTTATATAAATCATTTTCTATAAATTTTTTATACTGAAAATTTTACTGCCTTGGCCTACCTGTAAACATTTTGAGGTAATCAAGACCGCACTAACTACCACTATCTATTTTCAGGAAAGTGAGTGCTGTGGCGGGGTGGGCTGTGAAATAGCAGATTTACTTATTGTTAACTATAATTCGCTGTCTCAGGAATTTACGAAACTATTTATGAATATCACTAAATAACGTTTTCACGATTTCTTCTTCCGATAATAATTCTTTAAGAGTAGCCTGTATTTTTTCTTGCGCAAAAATTGTTAAATTTAATCCTTGAACAATCTGCCAATTTTTGCCATCTGATCGCACGGGGAAGCTGAACATCATTCCTCGTGGAATACCATAGCTCCCATCTGAGCAGACTGCCACAGAAAAAAATTCCCCTGCTCTGGTTGATGTTATCAGATTCCTAACCGTATCAATAACGGCATTCGCAGCTGAGGCGGCTGACGAAAATCCCCTCGCTTTAATAACCGCCGCTCCTCGATTTTGTACTGTTTCAATAAACGTTGTTTGCAGCCACTTCTCATCCTTGATAACGCTAAGGGCTGGCTTTCCCTTAATAGTAGCATTATAGAAATCCGGATACTGTGTGGTCGAATGATTACCCCAAATCGCAATATTTTTAATGTCGATCACATCCACACCGGCTTTTTGAGCTAACTGCCAAACGGCCCGGTTTTGATCGAGCATCGTCATCGCAAAAAAGTTTTTCTCAGGAATACTATTACAAACCGATTTGGCAATATAGGCATTGGTATTACAGGGATTTCCGACAACCAAAACTCGACAATCAGATTGTGCACTCTTCGAGAGGGCTTGCCCTTGTTTAATAAAAATCTGCCCGTTAATTTTAAGAAGATCGGACCGTTCCATTCCTGCTTTGCGTGGAACGCTCCCCACTAAAAGAGCCCAATCCACTCCTTCAAAAGCAATATTGGGATCCGCCGTTAGGATAATAGATTTAAGCAGGGGAAACGCGCAATCATTGAGCTCCATCACAACCCCTGCTAAAGAAGGAAGCGTCGACTCTAACTCTAATAAATTCAAATGAATTTCTATGTCCTTCCCAAACATTTCACCCGAGGCGATTCTAAATAATAGCGCATATCCAATTTGTCCCGCCGCTCCAGTTACCGCTACTTTAACACTTTTGGTTGGCATCGACCACCTTCTCTCATTTAAGGGATAATTACATTCTTATTACACAATTCATATCGGTTTTGCGGTCAGAAAATATTTTGACTTCATATTCAACAAAAAACTTCTAATCTTATTAACTTTTTGAACAACTGCTTCCGGCTCCGGATATAAAATAATTAAAGCCCAAATAAAATGATAGCTCAAATATTCGACGTTCAAAGTAATATACGCCATTAGCTGGAACAGAACACCGAGCATTATAATCCAATTCCTGGCACGTGGCACAAAAATTAAAAATCCAGCAAGCAGTTCAAACATAATAATTACCAACGAGGCAATCTGAATAACAATCGGCGGGATCGTAACCGCTAGCCAAAAACCCCAATCGGTCGCCCATCGGCCTTGGAGAATATAAAAAAGTGCTTGCCCATATACCCATTGAGGGTTAAGCGCTTTTACTAATCCACAGAAAAAATACGTCTGGGCAAAATATATTTGCAAAAGTCGTTGGGGGAAAACACAAGCCTCGGCGGGATAACGATTATGTCCTCGTCGCTGACGGAGCAAATCATCTACCGAATATCGTGCGGAAGTATCGATCAAAAGAAGAAACAACAATACGACTTGAACTACGGTACTGACAGCCTTTTCATTAATTGCATCTATACCATTAAGATAGGTAAACAAAATCCAACTTGTGATTATGGAGAATCTCGTCCAGAATCCAATAGCGACAAAGAGGCCGGCAATCACCAGTGTCAAGCACACCAAAAAGGTAACCGCCGGCGGTGGTGCCCATTGTTGAAAAATTCCAATATGAAGACCCTGGTTAGAAAAAAGCTCTTTGGTATGTTTAAGCCACTCCACAGTTGAGCCACACAAAAAAACACCTACCCCTAATCGATAAAGACAAATTGGCTCGACCGAGACTTGCCTATGCCAAAAACCGTCGGTGTAATTTTTTATGTTGTGCATTGTACTTCCTTATAAAATATTGTTGCCGATGCTACATTCATAAATTCCCATTTTCTGATATTCAACCACTCCCTTTTTTTGGGCCTCTGGCAATGCGACTCTGGTCTTTCTTCCATTAGACCACTGATTCCATACGGCGATCCAAACCGAAACTCGATTCAATCGCTGACCAGCCACAGCTTCTTCATTATATTGCTGACAAACATAGTCGGCTAACTTCTTGATATAGAAATATTGATAAGGAATTTCATTGTACCTCGCTGTTTCAAAACCTACCGGCGCCGCAAACCATTTTTTCATATCGATTTGAATCTCTTTTCCATATTCGAGTTGCCCATACACTTCTATTTTCGTTAAAACATTGGAGGCAAAGGAAAATATAAACCATGTATTTTTCCATGGCCAGATGGCCCAATTGTAATGTTTTAAAGGGAGCGCTAAGCCACTGACCAAAATCGAAACGAGATAAGCGACGAGTATTATTTTACAGCGTCGACGGTGGTCCCAAGAACAGTCCCGGATATTCTCGACTTCTTCCGTCTGCATTATTTTTCCCACCGCCATAAAAAAATTTTTATTCTTTCTTTTTAATAAACTTAAACAGTGCCGGTAAAATTCTTCTTGCCTGCTTTATTTCCTTAAAGTCCAGCTGCGCATAAATGATTTCTTCTTTATTTTCGGAGGCCTCTGCTAAAATATTTCCCCACGGACCTATAATCATGCTATGACCATATGAGGGAATCCCTTCGGCGTTTCGTCCTACTTGATTGGGCGCCAGGACATAGGAGAGATTTTCAATGGCCCTGGCTCTTAACAAAACTTCCCAATGCGCACGACCCGTCATGAAGGTGAACGATGAAGGAACGGATAAAACAAGAGCGCCCATTTGAGCATACCGTTGGTAAAGATTGGGAAACCTTAAATCATAGCAAATCGACAAACCAAATGTGTAATCTCCCACTTTTGCTAGGCAAGGATAATCTCCAGCAAGAAAGGATTTGGATTCTTTAACGGCTCTTTTACCAATGACCGCATCGAATAAATGTATTTTTCTGTATTTGGCTTGTACCTTGCCTTGATCGTTAATCAAAACAGATGCGTTGTAGACTTTAGGAGAGCTTTTTACTCGCTCATAAATGGAACCAATGAGGATAAAAACTTTTCGCCCTTTCGCCAAATCCATGAATATCTGTGTCGATTCTCCGGGAATGTCCTCGGCTACGAATTCTCGATTCGCCTCGTTCAATGGTCCCCGATAATTAAACACTTCTGGAAGCGCAATGAATTTTGCTTTCGCCTTGATGGCCCGAGAAACCAGCTGTAGAGCGCGGGCGATATTTTGTCGCTTATCATCGACGGAATTCATCTGAATAACAGCGGCTTTCATAGCGATGTCCTTTACTTTGCGGCGGCCTGCAATTGCACCAATTTTTTTCTAGATATAAGGGAGAGTCCGTGCGATACCAACTACCACAAAATTTACTTTGAGGAAAGTTGATGCTGCTTTAGAGTCTCACCATATTCTTTATGGCAC
>JAHFGK010000071.1 GCA_023247475.1 Candidatus Omnitrophota bacterium | reverse complement strand
ATTGTCAAAACTTCTCAAGAAAAATAAAATATTTTTGCCCTTTATTCATAATTCATCACTCATAACTTATAATTCATAACTCATATTTCAAACCATGAATAATCCAAAAGTTAGCATAGTACTACCAACATATAACGGCGCGAAATACCTCCGACAATCCATCGATAGTTGTCTATCTCAGACATACAAGGATATCGAGCTTATTATTGTGGATGATTGCTCAACGGACGAGACTCCCGACATCGTCCGCTCTTTCAATGATCCCCGGATCCGCTATTTCCGTAACAAAAAAAATTTAAGACTTCCCCGTTCGCTCAACATTGGCTTTGCCTTGACAACGGGGGAATACTTGACTTGGACTTCGGATGACAATGAATTCTTACCGCATGCCATTGAAACCATGTTTAAAATTTTGAGGGAAGATCAGTCTGTCGATTTTGTTTATGCCGACTATATTGCCAGATACCTGGAGACGGGTGAAACCAAGGAGCGCCGATTCTCTGACGTATCGATAAAGGAGAAAAACTGCGTTGGAACGTGCTTTTTGTATACCCGTCGTGTTTATGAGACCGTTGGAGGCTTTGACCCCAAATACGAATTGGTCGAAGACTACGAGTACTGGATCAGGGTATGGCAAAAATTCCGCATGAAACATATTCCACAATTTCTGTACATTTATGGTGAGCACCGAAAATCATTAAAAGGGTCAAGAATCACAAGCATCAACCTTTTTGATAAGGTTTTAAAATACCGGTATGGATTCATTGAGTTGGCACAGCTTAAGGAACAGATAAACCGGTTTCTGACCATTTCCATTGATTGCCGGGAAAGCTTAAAACAATTGGTCACCCTCTGGCTTCACACTTTACAACGGATGTTCGATCTGTCATGGAGATTTGGTTTAATTTTCTTTTTCTCATCGTTTTATTTGATTTTTGTAAAAACAGTGACTTATGTGCTCAAGAAATCCTTATGGCCGGTTAGAAAATTTATCGTGGAACGAAAAATTGAACGGCTTGCATCGACTCTTAAAACAACGAATGGCCGGACCAATATTTTATGCGCTGTTCCCGCCATGACGATGGGAGGGGCGCAAAAGGTGGTTTTAACGATTGCTCAAGGGCTAGAAGAACAAGGCGGATTCTCTTTTCATCTGATTGCAACCAAGAAAGCAGATCAACATTTAAAGAAAGCTTTTTCAGCATTTTTTAAGAGTATTGTTATCATCGATCCTTTGCCAGATGAAAATCTCTATCAGTATTACTATACGAGGATTATTGAGGCATTGAATATTGATATCCTCCTTATTTCGCACCCGGTGATTACCTATAAATTCATCCCGCAACTAAAACAAAGATTTAAGAATCTGAAAATCGTCGACATCTTGCATCTTGAACGCGTAGGGGGGACAAGAGGTGAGCTGTCTTGGCTCATTCCGTATATGGACAGAAGAGTTTGTATCAGTCGGCATCTTTGCAAATACATGGCGGCGAAATATCAAGCTCTAAGAATGGATAACGGATATGTTGATCGGCTTACAACGATCTATAACGGTATCGACTTAACCCATTATAGCGATAACAGTTCCCCCAAGGGCAGATTTAAATCAAAATACCAGTTAGCGGACAATGTAAAACTGATCTCATTTATTGGCCGATTCGCCGCTGAAAAAGATCCGCTTCTTTTTGTTGATATTGCCCATAATCTCCTCAGAAGCCATCCACCGGTTCCACTTAAATTCGTTATGGCCGGTGACGGATACCTTTTGCCACAAATTAAAGAAAGAATTCACGAATATGGATTGGAAGACCATTTTATCTTGACGGGAGTCCTGGACAGCGCGCAGGAACTGTTAGCCGATACGTATCTTTTTTTGTTAACCTCTAATCATGAAGGCATTCCCTTGACCGTCATGGAAGCGTTGGCCATGAATGTTCCGGTTGTCAGTACTGTCGTTGGCGCGGTAGAGGAAATCTTGCATGACGGTGTCAACGGATATCTGATTGCCCCAGCGGAGGATACGAAGGATAAGTTCACCGCAAAAGTATTGGATATTCTCGGTAATGAATCATTATATCGATCCCTTTCCATGAATACAAAAAGCTCGCTGTCGAAAGAATATTCGCTGGTTACTATGGCCGACCGGTATAAACAAGTTTTCGATGAATTAATGACCAAGGACCTTAAAAGTACGGAACGGAACTCTGCTAACAGGTTAAGTACATGAAAATCATTGAACATAAGAAACAATTAAAAATAGCTTTTCTTGTCAATGAATTCCCTTGTATTTCGGAGACATTCATTTTGGATCAAATTACCGGACTTCTGGAATTGGGCCATAAGGTACATATTTTTGCTTATGGGAAAGCCAATAACATTCAAAAACAACATGCCGTAATATCGAAATATGGTCTTCTTAATAAAGCTGAATATTTTGCACCTATTCCTGAAGATAGATTAACGAGATTATGGAAGTTTTCGCGTATTTTTTTGCGCCAAATTTTGCGACACCCAATTTGGTTATTAAGATGCCTTAATTTTAGAAAATACGGCGTTTACGAATCATTGAACCATCTTTTTCTCTTTGAGCCATTAATGGATGAGACTTATGACGTTATCCATTGCCAATACGGACCTATTGGAAAAAGTTGGGTTTACCTAAAGGAAATTATGGATGTAAAAATTTTTACTTCTTTTCGAGGTTACGATTTGACAAAATTTGTACACGAGAATCATCCGTCTGTCTATGGCGAATTGTTTAAAAGAGGAGATGTGTTTCTCCCGGTATGTAATCATTTCTCAGAAAGACTGCAAGAATTCGGCTGTCCTAAAGAACGCCTACATGTTCTTCATTCTGGGGTTGATGTTAGTAAATATCAATATAAAGAAAGGACGTTTGATTTCCAGAGGGAAATAAAATTGCTGTCTGTAGGTCGTTTGGTTGAGAAAAAGGGGATTCAGTATGCCATTTATGCTATCGAGAAGCTTGTTAAAAAATATCCTAATGTCCATTATACCATTGTCGGAACAGGGAAAATTGAGCATGAATTAAAGCAGTTAACCCAATCATTGCGATTGGAAGACAATATTCATTTCATAAAAAATTTGGTTGATGAGGAAATGAAAGAAATCTATTATCAATCTCAGATTTTTATATTGCCGTGCGTGCAGGCCCAAGATCATGACCAGGAGGGAATCCCGAATGTCTTAAAAGAAGCCATGGCAACAGGATTACCAGTTATATCGACGCGGCATTCAGGCATCCCGGAATTAATTGAGGATGGAAAATCCGGCTTTCTTGTTCCCGAAAGAGATATTAAGGGTTTAGTAAGCAAATGCGAATATCTCATTTCACATCCCCAACGTTGTGCAGAAATGGGGCGTGCCGGAAGAAGATTTGTCGAAGAAAACTTTGATATCTTAAAATTAAATCAAAGGCTAGTGGAATTGTATCAATCGCTTTCAATGGTTTTTTAAAGGGAGAAATAAAAAAGTAAAATGAACATTGGTTATCTTATCAATTTTAAATGGTATCCTCCTCAAGGGGGGGGCACCGTTCATGCTTATCAAGTGGCACAGCAGCTCATGAAAAGAGGACACTCTATTCATACAATTTATTATGATTATCAAGCGCCCAACCTAAACGTTTATCGGCAACGGCATATATTTAAGTTCATCAAAAACATTGATGTGCTTTATATCAGAGTTCATGGTTATTATAATTTCGAGAATTTTACTTTATTAAAAGCATTAAAATTTTTTACATTACCGGTCGTGTGGGAAGTCAATGCGCCCTTAGAAGAACTTTTAATCCGAGGGAAAACAAAGGAAGAAGTAGAACATCTAAATTTTAAAAGAAAGTTGCTGGCAAAATTTGTGAATGCCAGTATTTGTGTCTCAAGGGAAATGAGGGAATACGCCTTCAGAGATCTCAAAATCCCAAATTCATATTTTATTCCCAACGGTTCCGATACGGAATTATTTTCTCCACAAAAGCGCGATGAAAAAATATACAAAGACCAGAAAGATCACTTTAAGATTGTTTGGATTGGTTCATCAAATTATCCCTGGCAGGGGGTTGATATCATCTTTCAGGTTGCAAGAGAGATTTATCCAATGGATAAAAAAATTCTATTTTTTCTAATTACGGAAGAAAAAAATCTGGATCGTTATAAACCACTTCCAGACAATATTGTCCTTATGGATGAGAAAAGATATTTTGATTTACCACCCTTTATCGCATCGGCGGATGCTGGATTATGTTTATATCATAACCCTGGTGTGAATGGGAAATTTCATTTTTCGCCTTTAAAACTTTTTGATTACATGGCATGTGGCCTTCCCGTCATAGCAACGGATATTGGTCAAATAAGTGATGTTATTAAACATCAAAGAAATGGTATTTTGGTCAATAACAATATCGATAAAATCGTTGATAACATCCTATTTCTGAAGAATAATCCGGAAAAAGCCAAGCAAATCGGTTGCGAGGCCAGAAAGGATATCGAAAATTATTACAACTGGGAACGAGTTGGGGAAGAAACGGAAAAGATTCTAAAAAGTTTAATTAAAGGAAAGGAAAAATGAATAAGGACATCAGCATTATTATTTGTACTTACAACCGTTGCGAGAGCCTTAAAGAGACTCTCGATAGCCTCTGCAGTCAAGAACATGACGGCTTGTTTAACTATGAAGTGATCGTTGTGGATAATAATTCCACAGATAAAACGAAAGAGGTTGTCGAAGATTATACGGAGAGGTTTAATGGACGATTTAGATATGCCTTGGAACCTAATCAAGGGCTATCCAACGCTCGAAACAAGGGGATAAAAGAAGCGAAGGGAGAAATCATCGCCTTTACGGATGATGACTGTATTGTGGATAAAAAATGGCTCCTAAATATTTATGAAACTTATAAAAAATATGAGTTTGATGCGCTAGGGGGGAGAATCCTTCCAATTTATCCCGAAAACACACCCCAATGGATCAAGGACAACAATGATTTATTATGTGGACCTATTGTCTTCCACGATTATGGAGAAGATATAAAGAGACATCAAAATCCAATGAGTGAGATGATAGGTGCCAATATGGCTTTTCGAAGCAAGGTATTTCAAGAAGTCGGTTTATTCCATCCGGATTTAGGCGCTGGCAAAGGCACAATGGGGGATGAGACTGAGTTAATTAGACGATTAAGAAAAAGACAACTAAAAATATATTATTGTGGGAAAGCTTTAGTATTCCATCCCATTGAAAATGAAAGAACAAATTTAGAGTATATTGCGAAATGGAATATTTCTTACGGGCGATTCGAAGCCAAGAATTTGATTCTACTTTCTAGCAAACCCCTCGCTTATTGTTTTGGCGCACCACGGTACTTATATAGAGAAGTTATAAAAAACTTCTTATTGCTAATCTGCAGTTTTTATAATAGAAGGTCATTTTTGAATTACTATATGCACTTTTTTCGGAAAATCGGCATGATCAAAGAGTTTAGAAAGCTATCGGCATGCCAAACAACGACTAACCCAGAAAGAAGCGATGGATAAAAGAAATGAGAAATTTTATCAGCATTATTATAGCCACCTGTAATCGCTGCGAATCTTTAAAAAATACCTTCGATAGTTTTTTAAGTCAGGAATGTGATGGGACTTTTGAATTTGAGATCATTGTGGTGGATAACAATTCCAAGGATGGGACAAAGGTAACGGTTGAATCCTATCTTCCCAAGCTTAACGGGGCTAATGCATCTCGATTAAGGTATTTATTTGAACCGACAAAAGGTAAATCTTATGCATTAAACAAAGGGATTAGAGAAGCCAAGGGGAACATCATTGCTTTCGCCGACGATGATGTCGTTGTTGATTCCCAGTGGCTAAGGCAGATAGTGCAATGTCTTGAGGAATATCGCTGTGATGGCATTGGCGGGAGGATCTTACCTTCGTATCCTCAAGAAACACCTCAGTGGATTAAGGATAATAAGCATCTTTTGGCGGGGCCGATTGTATTTTACGACCAAGGAGAGTCTATTAAAAAATATGAAAAACCGATGCGGGAATTTCTCGGAACTAATTTTGTCTTTAAGCGGGAAGTCTTTGATCAATGTGGATTATTTCGTACCGATTTAGGTCCTGGCACACCCCGTATAGGAGAGGATACGGAATTTGTTAACCGCATATTGAATAAGAATAAAGTTTTGTATTATTGTGGCAAAGCCTTGGTTTGGCATCCAGTAGATGTTCAAAGAATGACTTTAAGATACCTCGCTAAATGGTATATGACGTTAGGACGTTATCGTGTACTCGGAGACGATCAAGGCAAAATCCCCGAGCATTTAACGTATTATTTTGGAGTCCCGAGATATTTGATTGGAGAAATTGTGCACAATGGATTGTACGCCCTGAAAAATATCTTTAATAAACCAGAATTTCTAAAAGCCTGGAAGCAATTATTCATCAATTGGGGAAGGGCAATGGAAATCAGGAGAATTTATCAGTGTACAAAATCAGTGTAATTATTGCTACAGCTAACCGAGCCGAAAGTATTAAAGGAGTCTTGAATAGTCTTTTAAATCAAGAATGTGACGGGACCTTTGAGTATCAGGTGATTGTGGTTGATAACAACTCAATTGATGAAACAAAAGCAACGGTTACATCTTATGTCCCTAAATTTTCTGGGCGTTTAGTTTATTTATTTGAGCCAACTCAAGGTAAATCCTATGCATTAAATAGAGGGATTAGGGAAGCCAAGGGAGATATTGTTGCTTTTACGGACGATGATGTTGTTGTTGATTCAAGGTGGTTAATCAACATCGTCCAGTGTTTCGAGCAATATCATTGCGATGGCGTAGGAGGCAGAGTCTTACCAGTTTATCCTAAAGAAACACCACAGTGGATTAAAGATAACCCAGTCCAAATAACAGGAATCACTGTCACTTTTGATTTTGGGGAAGAGATAAAGCCATTTGACAAGTCCATGGATCGTTTTATCGGATCGAATTTTGCTTTTAAAAGAGAGATTTTTGAGGAATGTGGTTTGTTCCGAACCGATCTCGGCCCAGGAAAGGGAACATCAGGAGAGGATACGGAATTTATTTATAGATTAATCACAAGAAATAAGATTTTGTATTATTGTGGCAAAGCTTTGGTCTGGCATCCGGTAGATTTGCAAAGAATGAGTTTAAAATATCTTGCTCAATGGAATATTGCTATTGGAAGATTTGCCGCACGGATGGAGCTGGAATCGAAAGAGAAAGCGTTTGTTTATTATTTTGGAGTTCCCCGTTATCTTTGGCGGGGAATCATTCAAGATTTCCTTGCATTAATTTTTACGGTCTTTAACCGCAGGACATCCTTCGATGCGAGGAGAAGTTTTTTTCGTAAAGTTGGGATGATTATGGAATATCGAAAGCAAAGATATATTCAGCAAAGTCGAGATAGGAGAGTGGTAACCCATGCCTAAAGTGAGTGTAATTATCCCCACGCATAATCGTGGAAGATTAATTGGTCGTGCGTTAGAGAGTGTTTTTAAGCAGACCTATAAAGATTATGAAGTCATCGTGGTGGATGATGGTTCAACGGATAATACCAGAGAAGTTTTGGCGCAGTTTGGCAACAAGATCAAATATATAGCACAGCCCCAGCAAGGCAGTGCTGCTGCCCGTAATCGTGGAATTCGAGAGTCCATGAGTGAATATGTCGCCTTTCTTGACTCCGATGACTTTTGGATTCCGGAAAAATTAGCTACTCAGGTAGAAATTCTCGATAAACATAAAAACGTAGGGATAGTTTATAGTAAGATGATTATGATTAATGAAAAAGGGGAACAGTGTGGCATGAAGCCGAGCAGTGTGTCCGGAAAGAATTATCAGGAATTACTCGAAATTTGGGGAGACTTGCCAACCTCGACCGTGATGACTAGAAAAGACTATTTTAATAAGGCGGGTCTATTTGATCAATCCCTCACGACCATGCAAGATATTGATATGTGGCTGCGGATCGCACGATTTTGTGATCTTTATGAGGTAGAGGATAAAATGCTCGCGTATTATTTCCGCCATGATGAGCAAATTACAAAAAATAGAATTAAAGTTTATGAAGGCCTCATTAGGCTTCAACAAAAAATCCTCAACAACTATGAAGATGTCCCGGCCGCATCATTCGTTAAAAGAATTGCGATGAATCAATATACGTTGAGTAGAACTTATTACAATGAAAAGTTTTATCCTAAATCATTGCAGAATGCCTTGGCAGCCATTGGTCGTTATCCACTGGTGGGCACACTATTTTTTAATCACGACGACAATATTTTTATGAAATTATTCAAAATTATAAAGCCATATGGATTTTTAATTGTTTGTTCGATAAGAAATCTTTTTCCCCACGGTTAGCAAACACTGGAAGGCAAATTCCCTTTTAAGGATTAAAATTCGATGAATATTTGCATTGAGGCACAACTTTTAAATCACCCCCGAAGATCAGGGCTGATGACCTATACGGAGAGTCTAGTCAATGGCATGAGTAGAATCGATCAGGAAAATGATTATGCATTGGCTTACTATTCCTTAAAACGTAAACCCGAAGAAATGCCCGGTCCTGAAAATGGAAATTTCCGAAAGGCCGTTGTTAAAGTTCCCGATCGCGAGTTTGTGGGACGACAAGCGGTGATTGATCAAATCTTTCTCCCTTGGTTTTTAAAGAAAAATAAAGTAAAAGTTTTTCATCGCCCTGCTGGATACACCATGCCGGCCGGCAATGGGATATTTAAGATTTTAACGGTTCATGATTTAAGGACATTAACGATCGGGGATCGCTTTTGGACTCAAAATATTGCGCAGTATAAAAGAACCCTTTCCCAAGTTGATATTTGTGTTGTTATCTCTCAATGCACAAAGAAGGATTTGGTTGAGCATTTTCAAATGGATGAACATAAGATTAAGGTTATTTATTTAGGGGCCGATGAGAGGTTTAAACCGGCACCAGAAAATCAAATCAAGCAAATAAGGTCAAAATATCAATTAAACGAGCCGTTTTTATTATCGGTCGGTTCTGTACCGCGGAAAAATATTGAAGGGATCATTCGCGGTTTCGCAGCATCCACAGTTAGGGACGATTATTTGTTGGTCTTAACCTGTAATTATGATATCGTAAAATATAAATTTTTGGCGAATAATTTAGGCGTTGGGAAAAGGATTCGGATTTTGGATCAGCTTGGTGATGAAGAGATAGTTGCTTTATATAGCGGTTGTCATTGTTTTGTTTTTCCTTCCCTCTACGAGGGTTTTGGGCTTCCGATTTTGGAAGCGATGCAATGTGGGGCGCCGGTGATTACGTCCAATGGTTCTTCTTGTCCGGAAGTTGCTGGTGATTCGGCCATTTTAGTCAACCCCAACGAAGTTGAAGAGATCACCGGTGCTATCGACCAAATTTGTCATGATGAAAAATTACGGAAAGAATTCATTGAAAAGGGATTCAGAAGAGCGAAGATGTTTAGCTGGCAAAATTTTGCCCAAGAGATGAAGAAGGTTTATTCAATGGCATAAAAAATTATGTTCAAAAATTTAAGATCAGATTTTAAAAGATATACCCAAAATTCTAGTGGATTTCCCATTTATGTTTTTTTCGAGCAGGGCCTCTGGGCTATAATAGTTTATCGATTCGGACGCCAAGTTAGGGGGATCAAAATTCCGGTCATTGCGCTTTTGTTGAAGATGCTAGCATTTTTATTATTTAAATTTATCGAAGTCATTACCGGCATTTCTCTGCCAGCGAGTGCTGAAATAGGGAAAGGATTCTATGTCGGTCATTTCGGCAATATTATTCTACATAGCGATGTCAAAATGGGAGAGAATTGTTCGATTGGTCCTGGTGTCCTGATTGGTACCCGTGGGTTAGGCAATCAGGGGGTACCGGTTGTAGGGAACAATGTTTATATTGGTGTGGGTGCAAAAATATTGGGTGGAATCAAAATAGGTAACAATGTCAAAATCGGAGCTAACGCCGTTGTCTTGGAAGATATCCCGGATGGGGCAACGGTTGTCGGAATACCGGCTAAAATTGTGAGGCAAGGATAAATGGGAACGGGAATATTAGCAACAATTAAACCTATTATTCCTTTAGTCCTTTACATCATTGGAATCGCCTGTTTCTTATTGGCGTTGATAGGAAA
>JAHFGK010000070.1 GCA_023247475.1 Candidatus Omnitrophota bacterium | reverse complement strand
ATAAGGTCTGGCGATGTTAGGTAATGATGATAAATACACCCGACACTTTTCGAATGATTCGGGCAAAAGGTTGCCTATAATTTTTTGCGTTCCTGTTTTACGGAATATCCACCACCACCGGTGCTTGCTCAGGCCGCATCCTGACAAACACAAACGATGGGATGCCCTCGTGCACCGTCGAGGGGGCAATGCCTGGGAGCAGGAGGACTTGCACCGGGGCGAAGGCGGGGAAGTTGAGGTCTGAGGTGCCGCAGCCGGCGGGTAATTCATTGGCCTCGGTGTCGCGGGCGTCTTGCAATAGGGTGTACTGATCTGGCGTGGGGGAATAGAAACCAAAGGCCCCGTCGGTTGGGTCTTTGGTGCTGCCATTAAAAATATCGGCGGCGGTCAGGACGGCTTGGTCGTAGGCGATCAGGCTGGATTTTTTTACGTTGGTGCGTTGTGCGGCGCCCTCATACTCATCATGGGTCGGGTCATCGGGTGTTAAGGGGGAAAATTGGTAGATCATTCCATTGTTAGCCTCGATCACCTCGTTGTAATAGGAAACGGATGGATTCAGGGCGTAAAGATCCGGGTTGGCCAAAAATAGGCCGGGATTTTCCTGCTCATTAATCAGATCAATGCGATTGCGGATCACGGAACCCAGGGCATCGCCGGTGACACTGACGCTCGTTAATTTGACCTGTCCCTCCGCATCGAGGCTGGCCTCGGCGTTGAGTTCTCCTTGGGCCTCGGCGAACAAGATCTGGATCAGACGTTGGGGGGGGATGGTTATCTCCGTGGTGGTGAATTCTTTGCCGTCCACCTGAGCGGTGACGTAACCGATGCCCTCTTGTTTGGGAACGATCTGGGCCTGTTTGGCATCGGTGAAGGTTGTTTGACCCTGCGGAACCATGATGGAAAATAGGTCGGTGTCCTCACTGACGAAGTCTAATAATTTGAGATCAACATTGGCGGTGACCAGGTCTGTATCGCTTCTAGTCCCACCCAAGGCCAAGGCGAGTGTGTTTGTCACTGATTTTTCTTGCTGGGTCGCTGCAGGCTGGGCGCTGCTGCCAGTGAATGGGATGAGTTTTTTGAAAAAATTGCAACTCGCCAGAAGCATGACGCCCATGCACAGGATCAAGATATAGAAGCATTTTCTTTTCATTAATTAAAAGCTCCAAGTATGGAGGGATGCTATCGAAGTTAAACAGCATAACCAAGTTTATTATTTTTCACTTTGGGCAAGGGAGTACGGAGGTATTTCAAGTTTAAGGCTTTTTAAAGTTGTTCAAATAATTCTTATATTCTGTATTATCAGGCTCAATAGATAAGGCTTTCTGAAGCCATCCATAGGCTTTATCTTGTTCCCCGTTGCTAAGCGCAATTTTACTAATATTGAAATACGCGTCACTATTTTCCGGATCTTTCTCGATAACATCCTGAGATATCTGTAGGGCTTTATCAAAATGTTTGCTTTCAATGTAAGCTTCCGCCAAATTACTTTGAATTACGCTTTTATCAGGATTTTTCTTGGCCATTTCTTCCCATGTTTCGATAGCTTTATCGACTCTATTTGTTTTGAGATAGACTGTAGCTAGGCCGTTTTGAGCATCGATATTAGTATGATCATTTGAGATAATTTCATTATAGTATTGCTCGGCAAATAACTTTTCTGCCGTAGTCCCCTCTGTTCCTCTTTCAAAGGTTAACATTTCTGCAACATTAAACTTTGCATCCGCATTATTGGGGTCTTGCAGTAGAATTTCGTTAAACTTCAAAAGAGCGTCGTTAGATTTTCCTTTTAGGCGATCAATAATGCCCAAACCTAATTTGGCCGCTTCGCTATTAGGCTGATTTTGAAGCAAGTCTGTGTAATAGGCCTCAGCGGAAGCTAAATCCCCAGATTCTATTGAACTCATTCCAACGTCTTTAGTCCCAGGAAAATTGGAAGTTTCTACGTCTCCCATATCCTGAGGCCTGTTCTTATCATCGTCTAAATTATCATCCTCATCATCCGTAGGGGAGATTTTTTTCAAAATGGTGTCCTTTTGCTCTTTTCTTTTCGCGTGATTTGATAAGGAGCGCGGAGGGCCTTTTTTTTCAAGTGCGTTATTGACAGGGGTATTTTCTTTTGTTTGGCGGGTGAGCATTACAACCAAATTGGCTATTAGTAGCAGAATAAGGATAAATAATAATTTATTTTTTTTCATACATCAGTTGCTCGATGAAGTTTGTTCAAATAAGATATCCTTAATCGGTATCGAAATTGACTGTCCTTCCTTGTCCGTGATTTTTATGGGAAGTTTCAAAAGTTGAAATCCCACAAGAAACAACAATAGGACAGCTGTGATCATGGATGCTGAAATCAAAGTTATTATTCTTTCCAGCTGAATATGGCTTATTGTGTAAATCCAAGATTCGAATTTTTTCTGAAGATTATGCATAAAGGTAAAGATTTGATGGGTCATTGGAGGTTTTATCTAGATCACTTTCAATCGCTTGAATCAATTGTTCAGCCATTTTCATTGATTGATGAGCTGTCGCGGCACAACTATTAAATTTGTTCACGTGATGAATCCCGTGTGTTTGAATATATTTATTAATAATTAGATTAATTCTTTTCTCTACTTGAATAGAACCGGATAGACTCGTATCCGGTAAGCACAAAAGAACCATCCGATCCCTATATATGGTTGAAAAGTCCATTGCTCTTAAATAATGGTTGATGTGCTGATGCAAGGATCTAACGAAATTATTTGAAGATGATTCTTCATTTTCAACCCTAAATCCAATAAGAGAAAGGGCTGTGTGGTAACGTTTGAACCTAGAAAATTCAGTTTCAAGGCGTTGTTGGAACTCCCCAAAGCCCGTTGTCTGCAATTGATAGAGATTAAAGAAGGCTCCCTTTCTGGCCATTAGATCAAAAAAATTCCCTTGCTCTTGTATCATGCCTTCCTTCAGAACAACAATGTTATCAAATCCTTTAAGATTGTTTAAGCGGTGAGTTGCTGTCACTATGGTCATATTTTTTTTGCATTTCTGAAGTGCATTAAAAATAAGATATTCACTTTCAGGGTCTAGGGCGCTTGATACTTCATCAAGGAGAAGAATTTTCGGTTTAAGAATCAAAGCGCGCGCGAGCGCAATTCGTTGTCTTTGACCACCTGAAAGATTCGTCCCTAATTCATCTACTTGAAAATCATATTGTTGAGGCAATTGATTCATGAAGTCATAAGCATCCGCCAATTGGCATGCTTGGGTGATTTCACTATCCTCTGATTGGCCACTTCCAAAACATATATTCTCCCTAAGTGTTCTTTTAAATAGGGCGATCTCTTGAGGGACATAGGCCATAAAATTTCTTTCAAAGCCATGGGTAGGATCGCGTTTATTGCCATTCAAGAAAATGCCGCCGTTATCGGGTTGATAAAGGCCTGCCAAGATTTTGATTAAAGTAGATTTTCCAGAGCCACTAGCTCCCACGATAGCTACAAGAGTTTTATCTTCAATCTTCAGACTGATATCTTTTAAGATACATTGGTTACTATAGCTAAATGAAATATTGCTGAAAACAAAATTAGCTTCCGTGTTTAAGGGGGGGGTGTTTTTTTCGGGCTGATTTTGAGCGGAATGGTCAGTGGACGGGGAAAGAATAATTTCATTAAGTCGGTCTGCAGACACTTGTGCAATTCGCAGTGAAGAGTAAAGACGTGTAAATTCTCGAATAGGATTCCAAAATTGGGCTAAATAGGCGGTTAAGGCCATCATATGGCCCACTGTCATTTTTCCTGTGATAACTTCCCAGCCAATAAAGCCCGTGACAAGCGTGCTCCATATTTTTACCGTAAAACTGTGACTGAGAACATTAACAAGCTCGATGATTTTTTTCTGAAGATTAATAGAATTTCTAGTCTTAAAACATCTTAATACTTTTTGTTCTTCCTGTTTTTCACGACCGAAACATTTAATTAGATGGAAGTTTGCTAGCCTTTCGTAAAGGGAACTATATAAGTTTGCCTGGGTTTGTTGTTCATGCTGCAATAATTTCTGAGAAGTATTCGAAAAAAAATGAGCTTCCAGCCAATTTAAAGGAACGGAAAGGATGGCAAGAAAAGTGACAAGAGGATTGATATGAAATGCTATTGATAATAGGAAAAATAATGTTACAAAATTGATGACCAAAACCTGAGGAGTGCTTACAATTATACTAGAAATAATTTCCGTATCATCTGTAGCTCTAATGATAAGATCGCTACGATTTAAGTGATCAAATTTTTTGGCTGACAATGCGCCTATCTTTTCAATAAAAATCTTGCTGATAATGCGAGTTGTCGAGACTTTAGTATACTCGTGCAGATAATCCGTCAGAGAGCTTAGGAGAGTTTGTAAGATATAAATACCAAAACCCGCAAGTAGAATCTTGATAAATAATGGAAAGTTACGATTGGGATAGGCATAATCAAAAATTATAATCGCAAACAGGGGTGCCAAAAGTCCTAAAAAATTTGAAAAAAGGTCAGTAATAATTTCCGCAATGATGATGAGTCGATAAGGTTTTAAATAGTGAAAAAAATTGGTTACTTTCGACATAGAATCGATTTCCTGTTCATGGGCAGCTATCGGGGATGTTTATTTAGGGATATTCCTGAAGTTTTATAGGTGTGACCCCTCATATTTTAGCAAACCAATAATTTCTCTAATAGTTATAATATTGCCATAAATAACATTATATATTTTATCATTTAGGTAATAAAAAATATATAAAATTAAATACCGTTTATTTTTAATTATTTATAAGAAAGTATTTCTTGATCATTTTTTCAATTTTGTGTACTATGTCCATAAAATAGATAAGTGGTTATAAAAAAGGAGAAAATATGCCGCGTCAGATTGAGAAGAAAATTAAGCTAGGTAAGACCGACAGTATTAAGGCGGCCTGTCAGGTACGTAGTCTTGCCATCCAGACAGGCAAGACGGACACCATCAAGGCAGCCTGTCAGGTACGTAGTCCTGCCATCCAGACAGGCAAGACGGACACCATCAAGGCAGCCTGTCAGCAACATAGTCCTGCTGCGAATCCAAAAAATAAATAAAGGTCGCGGTTCTTCTGCTATCTGGATTTAAGTGGATCTCTATGATTAAAATACGGCCTTCTGCTTCAACCTCGTTGGTGCGGAGTCAGCAACTGTCACGGCAGGTGATTAGTGACATTAAAACGCTTTTGGTGTTTTACAAAAATGAACACAATAGATCTTTATCAAGTGAAGAAGTGCAAACGATTGCTGGCCTGCTAAAAACCCTCTCCTATTTCTCTGCAAAGCTAAAAGAGGCCTCTCATGACCAAAGATGGCAAATTGTAAGCCCGGAACTTTATCAATGGTATTTCAAGGCGTTGGGAATTTTAAAAGCAAAAGAATGGAATCTATTTAAAGAATGTATCTCAGATCTTTCTCAGCAGATCCTCCCTCGATTATTAAGCCTGGGTTTTCAAATAAATGAAATCCCCATATTGCTCGATTCAGAATACAAAATACATTTTCCGCAAGTGAGAAAAATATATTGTTTCCCAAAGGTGAATGGAAAGCTTGTCAAATCAAGACTTGAAAATAAGACAATGCTGCTAGAAAATAACCAACATCGCGTTAAGATTAATATTAAGCGGCTACTTGAGAATTTAGAAGATAGCCAATGGTCACAGCGCCCTAGGATTGCCGGAACTAGTATTTATTATAAACAAAGTGGGGATGAGCTGGGGCAAGTCATAAAAACCATTGCCAGTGAAACTAGCATGGCTAAGGAAGAAGCGTCTGAACTTTGCAATGTTTCATGGCATGAATTTTTTAATGATAAGCTGTATATAAACTCGAGGAGAAAAATTGATCGGGCGATGAGATTGATAAAAAATATTTCTCCGACATTTTATGAGGAAGTTGTTTCAGTGACTCATGCATTTTCCCTTCTTAAAAATACATGCCTGATTGGGGCTACGGTTATTTCATATTATGGAGTTTGTTTTTTAAACCCACGTTCCGATTGGAATGTGATTACATTCGCCGATCATATCGTCCATGAAGCAGCTCACCAGATACTTTATGCTTGGCATGAATTAAGCCCGCTTTTAGTCAATTGCAACGAGATGGGCTATCCTTCACCCATTCGGGATGACCCACGCCCTCTCTATGGCTCCTTTCATGCGACGTTTGTTTTTTTACGGCTGGTCTTATTTTTTGATCAATTAGTCCGTAAAACTAAATCTAGGGAAGCTGAATTTCGCTTTCATCGTCATTTACAGGGTTTGTACACGGGTATGGATGTTTTAGAAAAGGCGGCTAAATTTACGCCTAAAGGCAAAGAATTATTTCAGGCGATGAAATTTGAAACAGCAAGATTCAAAAAAAGAATACCACGGCCAGATCCGAAAGCTTATAATCGTTATCTACGTGATTACTCAAACTAACGCCATAGATTACACAAGAAAGAATTTTCCCAGTGCTTTCTTAGATTCAAAGATTTCACATTTTCAGCGTATCCCAAGTAAGATTATTTCTAAAGAATTCTCCCTTTACATGGGGTTAATGTCGATTGTCCACCAGCAAGAAAATATTTTAGGCCATGCCCTGACTCAAAGATTCGAAGCTTTTGGAATGGGACAAAGCATTGAGGAGGCTCAATTTAAATGTTTAATGGAAATGCTAGAAAAATTCTCAATTACTTCTACGGATACGATAAAGCGACATCTCGTACGCCGAAGTATGTCCCATCCACATTTGGATTGGAGCTTATTTGCTCCCTATCAATCATTAGTGGTCAAGCAAATGAAGCAAGATAAAGCCCATTACCCCTGTTATCATGTTCTTTGTGAGGGAATGATTTCAGGCAAAAAATACACTGTTCCTGCAGAGTGTGTGTTTCCAAGGTGGAACAGCCAAATAGCGTGTGAAAGGCATATAGATGAATATGACGGGAGCGGAATAGCTGCAAGCCTATCAAAAAATAGAACCTATGCTTTGGCGCACGGTATAAGCGAGGTGCTAGAGAGGGATGCTCTCATGCTTTCCTGGAGACTTAGAGGTTGGCCGTGTCACATTGTTTCTGAATCATTGATCGATCAAAAAATTAAGGATTATATTCAGCTAAAACACCTGAAAGTTGAATTGTATGACGTGGGTGACCCTCATCTCATTCCGGTTATAATTTCTGTTCTTGGGAAGAAGGATGAGAGTGAAGTAACAATAGGATCCAGCGCATCGTTTGATCTACATCAGGCTTCTGATAAGGCAGTCACTGAGGCTCTGATGCTAAGGGATGCTGGTAGATATTGGTCTAGAAGAGGGGTAGGTGATAAGCCAAAGCTCATAGCTGATAGCTACGGTCATATTGCTTATGGATTCGAACATGGTTCTCAAATTGTTAATTGGTATCGGAAACAAGCATTACTTAGTAGAACAATATCTAGGAAGAGAAAGAGTTTGAGTAAGCTATTATTGGGGTGTCATCAAGTATTTGGTTATGAACCGCTCTTTATTGACGTGACAGAGCCTCAATTAAAAAAAGATGGGTATTTTGTTTGTCGTACTCTTATCCCCAACGCTTATCGTAAAGAATGGCGTCATCAAAAGCCTTTCTTGGGTGGGGTGCGATTGCTACGTTTAACAAAAAAAGGTTTGGGCTTAAATAAAAAACCTCACCCGTTTGGATAAATAATATGTCTTCTTTTAAATTAATTCCTCCTGTTGGTATGTCTGACTTACTGGGTACTGGCGTGTGTAAGCCCAATCTGCCGATTCCTTCTACTGCTCATCACGAAGAAAAGCCTCCTTTAATGGACAATTTTCATGGAACACAATTTAAACAGGATCTGGATACTGGTAGAGGAGTTGGTATGAAGAGATCAATTATAATAAGTGACCCAGCTCAATATTCTAATAGAGTTGTTTTGGCTGAGATTCAGCTTAAAAAAAATGCCAATATCAATGCCAAGGATTGGAAATTATTCATGGAAGCTAAAAGAGGTGAAGTTGCCCAAAGCTTGAATCAAGAAGGGGTTGAAGGGGAACATTATTTTATCTTGGAAGAAGATGGTAAGCCAGATTCTATCCTTATTTTCATGGAAGCTGATGATTTACAGCAATCCGCTAGAATTGCAGCACAATCAAATTTGGGTGTTGATAAATTTCACCGTCAATTTAAGCAATCTTGGGATTCAAAACAAAAACACGAGCTTCTGGGAGTTGTGGAATTAGGGTTAGCTATGGAAAAAAAACGGAGAGCAAAATACTTTTGTCAAATCGTTGAATTTGATATCGATGAGAGTCAGTTATCAGCTCTTAGGCGAGATCTTCAAGATAGCAATAGCTTCTCATTGGAAGAGTTTCGTAAAGGTCGAATCATAAGTGCTCATTTTTTTCTTCGCCAAGGAGGGGGAATGACTAGATTGATTCAAATCGCTAAGATTGAAGGCGATTCTAAAAGTTCATTGGGAAAATTGAGTCCTTTAGATCTAACTCAAAATATGAACAATAAAGATTTATTCATAAGATCACCTTTGTTGGCAACCTTTAAGCCTTTTATTTCTTTTTGCGCGTCTTCTTAGTAAAAAAATGCCGCTCTCATTTCTGAGAGCGGCATTTGCAAAATACAGATCAGTTGTGCAGATTAATCACATGGAATGTTAATCTTTACGGGAACGCTGGATGCTGAAATATCCTTTGCCAATTCTCCATTAGATCCTGAACCCCAGCAGAACACGTCTCCATTTTTCGTGATAGCACATGAGTGTGTCTGCCCAGAGGCGATAGAGATAGCGGTATCTTCCAGAGCAACGGGTCTGGATGGACGAGGCACAAAGCCAGAATTATAGCTCAATTTTCCAAACCCCAATTGACCATATTGAGAACTGCCCCAACAGAAAACATCTCCATTGGATATTAACCCGCAACTCGTATCTTGCCCAACCGAAATGTCCTTAAACTTCAGCTTTTTTTCTTCAACAAGCTTGGGCGAAGCTTCCACCGGCTTAAAAGAGTTGTTACCAACCTGTCCTAAATCATTCCTTCCCCAACAGATGTCCTTCCCATCCTCTCTCAATGCGCAGGTTGTTTGATGGTAAGACGACACTTTAACAATGCTATTCAACGGGAGTGTTACTCCATTATTGGAAGCGATGTTTTTATTCGGTACTCCTAATTGGCCAAAATTATTATACCCCCAGCACATCACATGGCCAGACTGATTTACAATACATGTATGATTCGTACCGCCAGTCGCTGTGGCAATCCCATCTTTTGCAAATTTTTGCTCGTTAGAGATAGCGACAGGATTGCTTGTAGCAGGTTTGACCCAATTATACAATCCGTTCGATGATGTTCCCGCACACAATAAATTTCCATTAGCGGCATTGTTTCCATCGAATGAGTAGGCACACGACTGATTTCCAGCAGCCATCAAGCCGTCTACGTGGATCAAGTCTGATATCAACAACGCAGATTCTGGTTTTGGAATGCCATAAGCAATAATATTTCCATCACCTAGTTGTCCGAAGTTGTTGTCTCCCCAGCAAGTAACTTCACCTTGAGCAGAAAGGGCACAAGCATGTAAATGTCCGGCTTGGATATCCACAACGTCAGACAAACCAGATATTTGGAGAGGTTTCTCAGACTTTACTACGCTAATATCTTGTCCCAATTGTCCATATTGGTTGCTTCCCCAACACCAAACTGTCCCTTTTGTGGTATCCGTATCCACTATCGTGCATGTAAAAGAGTTCCCTGCTGCAATGCCACTGGCCTGACAAATATTTTGCTTATTATCTGTAGCCCATACGGTTGTTATCATAACAAACTGACATAAAATCAATATCTTACCAACTGTAGATTTATTCATTCTCATCCCCCTGTGATGTAAATGGTTATTGTTTTTCAATAGTCAAAACTATTGATGTCTTCCCATTATCGACACTGAGATGGGTAGGAGTTGCTTAGCCGAGAAGATTTTTCTATACCGCTTCATAAATGAGTTTGATATGGGGTTGGGTTTCTTATGAACTTAACGGAAGAGCAAATTCAGCAGATTGCCCAAGAAGAGGATGTCCGGTGGTGCCGGGTTCATGCCTCGGTTGTCCGGGAGGTCCTGCGCACGCAATCAGATTATCAACAAGATCGAAAATTGGCGCGCGAGCTGACCTCGGAGTTGGTGGAGAGTACC
>JAHFGK010000003.1 GCA_023247475.1 Candidatus Omnitrophota bacterium | reverse complement strand
CCAACCCCCGCCATTCGATGTACATATGATTTTTTAATCGGCCCTCATGGTCCCTTTGGAATTTCAGGGCTTTTAATCCCGGGGCCTCACTTTCCAATGGGTTGAGATATTGGGGTTGGCCGGAATTTCCCGCTGTGACCTCAAGGATCTGATGCTGACCCCCGGGTGTCAGCCAGGCAACCTTTTCCTTTAAAAAAGCCGTGTTATCGGCAATATAAGGTCCACCCCCCATAAAATCATAGATATCGCTGTAGGCACCTCGCAGAGGACAATCATTGATGTTCTGGCCTTCCGTGCACTGACGATAACCCGCATGATTCATGCCGAAATTATGGCCCAGTTCATGGGCAATGCTCCTATGATCGGACGATAGAGTGAAAATAGATTTGATATTACTTTGGTAAACTCCGCCTGCTATAGCAAGTCCTGTAGAAAGGCATTGGCCGACGATCATGACAATCTGAGTACTTTCACCGGGATTGAAGGTCAGATCATTTTGGGCGGCGGTGACCGCGGCGGAAGTGAGTTTGCTGACCTCATCACAAAAGACTTTGCATTGGCCTTCCGAGGTTGTAGCGTCGTTGAGGCAGGTGGTTGTGTCGTTGAGTCCTTGGCATTCCTTCTTAAGATTTCTTTCGCAGCGATAGGCGCCGACATTCGCCACCCGATAAGACCCGACTTGAGGGTAGACATCGAGACTGCTGAAAGGATTCCCATTCGCACCGACAAACCACATCTGGTGATAAGAATCTTCGTAATAAGCATCGCCAATATTTTTTATCATCTCAACGATCGCGGGGGTGGAGATGTTAGGCTCTTCGGTGGTTCCTTCCGGGATGACCTTCATGACAACGATCCTCTGGGGACCCAGAGAGCCGATCGGTTGACCAGCGCCGCCGCCGTCTCCTGCTTGCGGTTCCTGATAACCGCATACGAATGGCGCATTCGGGACATCCTGCGCCAAGGAAGAATGGGAGGTTAAAATCCCCAAACTGGCTAAAACAAGCACCGATATCAGAAGAATGCGGTTATTGAGTTTCACGGTTAATCCTTTCCTAAGCTCCTTGGTAAAAAATGATTTCATGGTAAAAGTATGACATATACGTAAGGCTCTATGCAAGCACAATCCCTTAGCGGAATGAACCTCCCCGCAGTAAAGCGGGGTATCTTTGAGGAGTTTCCTGGAGGTTCATTGCTCCGAAGTCCTGCTTCGCTAAAGCTTCGCAGAGATCTAGCCGAAGCCTTGGCGAAGGCGGACCAAACTCTGCTTCGCCCAATTGCTTTCGCGTTGGGCTTCGCAGCAGTTCTCCTTTCGCCTTCATCCCCGGACTGAAGTCCGGGGTTTTCGGCGAAGGAGAATAAAGTAACCTCGATGAGACAATGAAAATTCCCAAATTTTGCTCTCAAACATTTACCTCGATCAGCTAAACATTTACCCATTCTCAGACGATAGCAAAGAAAAATTCATTTTTCTTATCGATGGAGGGAACATTTAAGATGTGTCCCGAATTAATTTCGAATTAATTTTCTCGGCACACAATGCTTTGGCAGTCGGGGAGGGTGTCGGCGGTTGGGTCTTCGCCGCATTGGAGGAAAGGGGCGGGCGGCTGGGGGGATTGCCCAGTAAAAAGAAAGCCCAGAAGCGAAATCGCATCCGAGATATCGACCGCTCCGTTATCATTAACATCGGCGGCGTCCATACAAACGGGTTTTTTGCTTGGATCCGAAAAGAGGAATTCCAGAATGCGAGTGGCATCGGAGATGTCGACCCTGCCGTCATCATTGGCGTCGCCGCGGGTGAAGATGGGCGGGAGAATGTGGAGGGCTACTAGGAATAACCTTGTCAAACTAGTCTTATTATCTTCTACCTTAATATATAACTGATAATTTCCAGGGCTGAATGGAATATGTGTCTGGAAAGATTTGTTGGGAATTGGGGGCAAAGAGAAACTATGGAAATATGGGAGGTAACACGCATCCTCAGTTGAACTGTAAGGAGCACATGAACTACAATAAGTGGGGCAATTAGAGGAAAAATCTGTAGTACTCGTGACTGTCATTTTTATCAGTCGGATTAAATTTATATCTGCTATCTCAATCTGAAACTCAACTGGTGTTCTTAAATTGATTTGGGGGCGGTAGAAGTAGTAATAAGAGTCATAAAAGGAATCACCAGGCGGATCCATATCTAGTGTCGACAGAGAAAAGTCGGATCTTAACGATGTCACTGTAATAACAGAAGGCAGCTGATCTGCTTTATCGCTGTAAGGGCAGGATTGTTGGAGGCGAAAGGTCATGGCTGGACTGTCCGTTGAATTGTTTTCGTTGACTCCACCTTGTTGTTTGGCGTTGTCATAAACCCTAAACCAGATCGGTCTTTTCCTGGTCCGGATGTCAAAATGCAACTTAAACGGCGGCTGGGTGGATTCTCCAATCACTGGGTCAGTATCTAACATGTTTTGGGCATAATAAAAAACAACCCGGGAAATCCCGCTGTCATCACTAAGATCAGGCCAGATGTCGGCCACACAGGGTTCCAGTTCCTCAACATGAAGCTGGCCAATCACGGGTCCTTTAAAATCTGTGCGTCCTAAATTTACGGTGACTTCCAGTTTAGCGTTAGGGATACCTCTGGGATCAGGCCCAACGGTAATCACTGTCCCAGAGCCGGGGTCAGTATAAGAAGTATTGTAGGGAAGAGCCGCATCCAATTGTGACACAAACGAGAAGGGATCAAACAAAGAAACATCCATTCCATATCTAAAGACATCTTCTTTGTCAGGCGCCACATGCAGAAGAACACCATCCCGGACATTGGTTCTAGTACGGTAAATATTGTTAACTTCTTCCAGCCCCCGCCATTCGATGTACATATGACTTTTTAATCGGCCCTCTTGGTCCCTTTGGAATTTCAGGGCTTTTAATCCCGGGGATTGTTTTTCCAAAGAATCAAGATACTGAGTTGTTCCAGAAAGTTGCGGGGTGATATCCAGGATTTGGTGTTGACCTGTGGGTGTCAACCAAAAGACCTTTTCTTTTAAAAAAGCAGTGCTGTCGGCAAAATAAGGCCCACTCCCCATAAAATCATAAAGATCGGAGTAGGCACTCCTCAAAGGACAATCATTGATGTTCTGGCCTTCCGTGCACTGACGATAACCCGCATGATTCATGCCGAAATTATGGCCCAGTTCATGGGTAATGCTACTATGATCGGACGATAGAGTGAAAATAGATTCTATATTCCCTTGTAAAACACCACCTGGGAGAGCCACAGCACCTCTTGTGAGAAGGCATTGACCGGCTATAATGACAATTTGAGTATTTTGGTCAGGATTAAGGGGGGAGGTAAAATCATTTTGGGCAGCATTGACAGCGGCTTGAGTGAGTTTGCTCACCGCATCACAAATTACCTTGCATTGACCTTCCGAGGTTGTTCCAGCGTTGATACAGGTGGTTGCGTCATCGAGTCCGTCACATTTTTTGTATAAATTCTTGTCACACACATATTCACCAACAGTGATAGGATAAGACCCGACTTGAGGATAGACGTCTTTACTGCTGAAAGGAGTGTTATTCGCACCGACAAACCACATCTGGTTATAAGAATCTTCCCGATAGGAGTCCCCAATCTTGGTTATCATCTTAACGATTTCATCGGTTGAGATATTGGGTTCTTCAGTGGTTCCTTCTGGCAAGACTTTAATGACCATGATTCTCTGGGCACCCAGGGAGTCTGGAGTAGTGTCTAGGCTAGCGCCGCCGCCGTCTCCTTGCGGGGGCTCTTGATAACTGCATTCAAATGGCGCACCCGCAACCTCCTGAGCCAAGGAAGAATGGGAGGTTAAAATCCCCAAACTGGCTAAAACAAGCACCGATATCGGAAGAATGCGGTTATTGAGTTTCACGGTTAATCCTTTCCTAAGCTTCTAATAGTAAAAAATGACTTCACTGTTCAAGTATGACATATTCGTGAGGCTCTATGCAAGCACAATCCCTTAGCGGAATAAAGTAACCTCGATGAGACAATGAAAATTCCCAATTTTGCTCTCAAACATTTACCTCGATCAGCTAAACATTTACCCATTCTCAGATGATAGCAAAGAAAAATTCATTTTTCTTCTCGATGGACGAAACATTACCTAACGAAGAGATAGTCAATAGTTAGAATTTCTAATTAGAATTATTAGAAAACTTGACAAAATAATTAGTTTATGCTATATTTTTGCTGAGAATAAACGAGGGTTCCTATGAAGGAAATATCTAAAGATCATTTTGATGTGAAGATTCATCCCGAAGAACCGGTTTACATCATTACGGTCGTAAGTCATATCGTAAGAATTCCGGTTTGGACTTTGCGTAAACTGGATGAGTTGGGAGTTGTTAAAGCTAAACGCATTGGTAAGAAGACTCGCTGTTATTCTCATAAGCAAATTAAAATTTTAAATTATGTTCATTATTTAATGGAAGAAAGGCACGTGAATATTAGTGGTATCAAAGTCATTTTAGAAATGAAAATTGAGATAAGAAGGAAAGATTAAATTTTTTTACTTTCGAATTAGCGCTTGCAATTATGTAGTGCTAATTGAATTTGTGCATGAAAGGAAATAGAAGAGAAGGAGAAATTAACTAATGTTAAGACTAGATAAATTCACCATGAAAAGTCAGGAGGCCGTTCAAAATGCCCTGCAATTGGCCAGCGAACGTGGGCATCAAGAAATCACGCCCGAGCACTTGGCCTATTCGTTATTAAAAGAAAGGGAAGAAATCGTTCCCTCTATATTAGAGAAGATGGGGATTTCTACCGTTTCTCTATTGCAATCCTTAGAGAATGAATTGCGTCAGAAGCCGCAAGTTGAAGGAGCAAGCGGGCCCTATGTGTCGAATAGCCTCAACAAGGTTTTGAATCAGGCCCAAAAAATCGCTTCGGGAATGAAGGACGAATATGTTTCACAAGAACACATCCTTTTGGCTCTCTATAAAGAAGATAATTCTGTTTTAACTCGGGAGTTGAAACGTAACGGCATTCAAGAAGAAGATTTGTTAAATGTTCTAAAACAAATTCGCGGGGGACAAAAAGTAACGGATATGAATCCCGAAGATAAATATCAGGCTTTGGAACGATACGGTCGCGATTTAACGGAATTGGCCAGTAAAGGAAAATTGGATCCGGTGATTGGTCGGGATGAAGAAATTCGTCGGGTGATTCAAGTGCTATCCCGTCGCACAAAAAATAACCCGGTGCTTATTGGTGAGCCCGGTGTGGGGAAAACAGCGATCGTGGAAGGATTGGCGCAGCGTATTTTTTTCGGTGATGTTCCCGAAGGTTTAAAAAATAAAAAAGTCGTTGTTCTGGATATGGGCGCGTTGGTGGCGGGGTCAAAATTTCGCGGTGAATTTGAAGACCGTTTAAAGGCGGTGCTTAAAGAAATCGAATCGAAAGAAGGGCAAATCATTCTTTTCATTGACGAACTGCACACGATTGTCGGAGCCGGTCGAGCGGAAGGTTCAATGGACGCTTCCAATTTATTAAAACCGGCGTTAGCGCGGGGACTTTTGCGCTGCATTGGCGCAACGACTCTGGATGAATATCGAAAACATATTGAAAAAGATGCCGCTCTCGAGCGACGTTTTCAACCTGTTTTGGTCAATGAACCGTCCGTCGAAGATACAATTGCGATTTTACGTGGACTTAAAGAGCGTTATGAAGTTCATCATGGCGTGCGCATTCAAGATGCGGCTCTGATTGCTGCAGCCACAATGTCGCAGCGGTATATTACTGACCGATTTTTACCTGATAAAGCCATTGATTTAATTGACGAAGCCGCTTCGCGTTTGCGTATTGAAATCGACAGCATGCCGCAGGAATTGGATATTAACGAGCGCCGGATCCGTCAATTGGAAATTGAACGCCAAGCCTTAAAGAAGGAAAAGGATGAGGCTTCTCAAGAACGACTCAAAAAATTAGAAAAAGAATTAGAAGGACTGAAAGAAGAAAGTAAAAAATTGCGTCTGCGTTGGCAATCGGAAAAAGATGTCATTAATAAAATCCGTAAAATCAAAGCCGAGATTGAACAAAAGAAACTGGAAGAATCAAAAGCGGAGAAGGTCGGTAACCTCGATAAAGTCGCTGAGATTCGGTATGGAATATTGGTGAATTTCGAGAAGGAATTAGCTCAACAAAATAAGGAATTAACTAAACTCCAAGCTAAGGGCGCTCTACTTAAAGAAGAAGTGGATGATCAAGACATTGCGGAGATTGTTTCTAAATGGACCAAGATTCCTGTTTCCAAATTAATGGAAGGGGAAACCGAAAAGTTGATTCATATTGAAGAGAGTCTTAAGACGCGTGTAGTTGGTCAGGATGAGGCGATTGCTTTGGTGTCCTCCTGTATTCGCCGATCACGGACGGGATTAAATGATCCTAACCGTCCGATTGGTTCGTTTCTTTTTGTCGGCCCCACGGGTGTGGGAAAGACAGAATTGGCCCGATCGTTGGCGTGGTTTTTATTTGACGATGAAAATGCTCTGATTCGGATCGATATGAGCGAGTACATGGAAAAACATAGCGTGGCCCGGCTCATTGGCGCACCACCCGGATACGTTGGTTACGAGGAAGGCGGACAATTAACCGAGTCCGTGCGTCGCCGCCCCTTTTCGGTTGTGCTTTTCGATGAAATCGAAAAGGCGCACAGTGAAGTTTTTAACGCGCTTTTGCAGATCTTGGACGATGGTCGCTTAACAGATGGGCAAGGACGGGTGGTGAATTTTAAGAACACGATTATTATCATGACTTCTAATAGCGGCTCCGAATTGATCGTGGATTTGGAGAATAAAAATGAAATTGAACAACGCATTAATGAAGCGTTAAAAGCCCATTTTCGTCCAGAATTTTTAAATCGTATCGATGAAAAAGTGATCTTTAATCGGTTAAAGCAGCAGGATATTCAAAGAATCGTGGATATTCAGATTGGAATTCTGAAGAACCGATTAAAAGACAAAAATATCACGCTCGAATTAACGGATAAAGCCAAGGACATCCTAGCGATTAGGGGTTATGACCCTGTGTATGGCGCTCGTCCACTGAAACGGGTTGTCCAGAGGTATGTTCAAGATATCATTGCCAGGAAAATTCTTAATGGCGAAATTAAAGAAAAGAATCATATCAAAATCGGGGTTGCCAGAGACGGAGAACTTGAGTTGAAAGTAAATGGTCAAATAAATTGAGAATACATAGACGCAAAAGAAGAAAATGTTAAGATAATTACTATTTAAATGAGTTCGCTAACAAGGTTTAGAAAGACTTAAATTGTGCACATTGATTATCTAACGATTATTGGACTAATGGCGGGGGCGTGTACAACGATATCGTTCTTGCCCCAGATAAAGAGAATACATCGTACGAGACGTACTCGAGATCTATCTTTACCAACGTACATTATCCTTGCTATGGGCCTTTGGTTGTGGGTGATTTATGGCATTTTAGCGAAGGCCATTGCGATTATTCTTCCCAACACCGTCGTTTTTTTGCTGACTCTTTATATCATCATTATGAAGATACGATATAAATAAGTTTTAGGAGTTAACAATGAAATTAATGTCAATTGAATTAAAGCTGTATTTTCATAATTGAGAGGCAAATGATATGAGTTTAACCAATATTTTGTTGGTAGCTGCCATTATCTACGGTATTGTTCTTCTGATTGGATTGTTTGTTAAAAAAGAAAAACCCCGAACAATTCATTTGGAAAAAATGAAAAAATTTTTAGAGGGACAACTAGAACCTTTAGAACGTCACCCCAATTCTTATAAATTAATTTTTGTTGTGGAAGGGACCGAATTTGTGTTTGAAGATATTATTGAGGAGGTCGGATTTTCTAGCAATCAATTTAAAGGTTATTTAAAAGTACAAACACAAAGCAATTTAACCTTCAGTTTTACCGAAAAAGAGACAACTAAGGTTCGCACCAATATTGTGCGAGCTACCGAAATCCCGGCGCAGGGAGTAGATATCCGAAAGGTAATAGTCCCACCGGAATTTCAGGAATTTTATATTCATACAAATTCACCGAGACGAGTGAATGCGTTATTTGCCGATGATGAGGTATTGAGTATATTAAAGGGATTTAAGAATCGGGATTTTCGCGGTCGACCGTCCCTGTCGCTAGAAATTAAAGAGGGATTAATTGTCCTGGAGTTTCATTCCAACCGATTATTACGGCCGCATATTTACCAATTGCACGACGATTATTCGGTTATCGAAAAGTATGTTGATCAGCTGATGATTTTGGTGAAGAAACTCAATGGCCTTGGACGAGTTGAGATTGAAAAAGATAATGAGGAATTATAGTAAAACTATAATGAAATTTAGAGTAATTGGACAAACAGGAATAAATGTTTCGGAAGTCGGCCTAGGGACATGGCAATTGGGTGGGGATTGGAAGCGAGTTGATGATAAGACGGCTCGAACAATTTTAAAAGAGGCGGTTGACCAGGGAGTCAATTTTTTTGATACCGCTGATGTTTATGGGAGAGGTTTAAGTGAATCACGGATTGGTAAATTTTTGAAGGGATGTTCCGAAAAGGTATTTGTGGCAACAAAGTTGGGCCGTTTCTCTGATCCGGGATGGCCTAAAAACTTTTCACTTACGAATTTTCGGGGTCATACCGAAGCCTCATTAAAGCGATTAGGGACGGAGGCTTTGGATCTGACGCAGATTCATTGTCTGCCTACTGAGTTCTTGAAAAAAGGTGATCTGTTTGAGTGGCTAAGGATTTTGAAGAAAGAAGGGAAGATAAAAAATTTTGGAGCAAGTGTGGAATCAATGGAAGAAGCGATTTATTGCTTGAAGCAAGAAGGGTTAGCTTCGCTTCAGGTTATTTTTAATATATTTAGGCAAAAACCGATATCGACTTTACTTGAGCAAGCAAAACAAAAAGGTGTTGCTCTGCTCGTACGTCTTCCATTAGCTTCTGGACTTTTGTCAGGAAAATTTAGGAAGAAAACAAAATTTTCAAAAAACGATCATCGTTATTACAATAGAGACGGACGAATATTTAATGTTGGCGAAACATTCGCAGGTATTCCTTTTGAAAAAGGGATTGAACTTGTCGAGGAACTTAAGGCCTTCATTCCAGTGGGAATGACTATGGCTCAAATGGCTTTACGCTGGATTCTCGATTTTGGTGCCGTAACGGCGGTTATTCCAGGTGCAACGAATTCAAAACAGGTTACCGAAAACGTATCTGCAAGTTACTTGCCACCTTTGTCAAAAGATTTGCATTTTAAGCTAAAGGAATTCTATGATAAGAAAGTTGCTCAATATATCCGTGGCAAATATTAAAGGGGGAGTAAGCAAAAAACGGTTATTGACAGGGGAATTGTTTTTGTTATAATACGGCTTTAGCAATCATACTAGATGAGTGCTAAAAATTTGGAAATGACGGAAATTATCTATAAAATTTTATAAGTATTAAAAGTAAATAGAATAATCAAAAGGAATTAGGAGAGTGAACCATGACCTCCAAACGAATTGAGTACAAGGAACGAAAGGAAATAGTTTTAGGGATCGTGGTTAATGAATACATTAAAAGTGTAACTCCGGTAAGTTCAGGCTACATCGCTCAGAAGTATCATCTTGATTTGAGTCCGGCTACGATACGGAATATTTTAGCCGAATTAGAAGAAGATGGTTATTTAACTCATCCTCACACTTCTGCGGGGCGTATCCCCACGCAACAGGGTTACCGTTATTATGTGGATCACTTAATGCATGAAATTCAACTTTTAGGAGAGGAAAAAGAGCGTATCAAGGTTGAATATCAAAAAGAAGTTAAAGATCTAGAAACCTTGCTCGATAGGACATCCGAGGTCATTGCGGATTTAACCCACTACACAAGTATAGTTTCCGTGGATGGTTGGACACGAAAAATTTTTTGTAAAGGGACAAGTCACGTGATCGAATATCCTGATATCCGTGATTTAAACAAGATTAAAGAAATTCTTTATGCTTTAGAAGAAAAGGAACGCATCTTAGAATTGCTTAACCGTGATTTAGAGGAAAAAATTAATATTTTTATTGGTCATGAACTAACCTTTTCCGCCATTGACAATTGTTCCCTGGTGATCTCCCAGTATAAAGTTTCCAGCGGTCCCAGTGGACGGATCGCCGTTTTAGGTCCCACTTGTATGAATTACGAACGGGTTGTTTCTACTTTGGATTATTTCTCGGAGTTAATGGGTAAGGTTCTCTAAGGATACGCGTGGCCTATGTTTGGGAAGAAAAGAGAAACAAAAGAAGAAGTAAAGATGACTGAAAATATGACCCAGGAAAAAGAATTAGAGAAGAGTCAGACGGGTACAACAGAGTTTGAACAGCAGAAAAAGGAGAAGACCAAAGATGCCGAGACCCTTGGAGAACAAAAGTTACAATCTCAACAGCCCGGCAAAGAGAAAACCATCGAAGTTTCTGAGGGGGAATATAAAAAACTTAACGAGGAACTGACTAGTTACAAAGATAAATATCTTCGTTTGTTTGCGGAATTTGATAATGCGCGAAAACGGCAGGAACGGGAACGGCTGGAATTTGTCAAATACGCAAATGAAGAGCTGATTACTCAGTTTTTAGGCATCCTCGATGATTTAGAGCGTTCTCTGGAAGCCGCCAAAGTTAAACACGAAGATTACGGTGCTTTTTTGCAAGGTGTGGAAATGATTATGTCACGGATTCAGGAATTACTTAAAAAAAATAATGTTCGACCCATCGAGGCCTTGGGCAAAAAGTTTGATCCCCACTGTCATGAAATTTTGATGATGGCTGAATCAGACAAAGATGAAGATGATACGGTAGTCGAGGTATTTCAAAAAGGTTATTATCTTGGCGATAAAGTGGTGCGCACCGCCAAGGTGAAGGTAGCTAAGCGAAAACAGGAAGGTTCATAATTCAACAAACTTTTTGATCTAAAAAGTTAAAGAAAATTTTGACTCGGGTTGCTTCGAATAGTCAAAATTTTTGAGATGACTTGAAGGAGGGTTTAGCTATGGCAAGAGCAATAGGAATTGATTTAGGAACATCCAATTCGGCTGCTGCTGTGATGGAAGGTGGTCGGCCGGTTATCATCCCTTCGGCCGAAGGGGCGGGGGTGGCTTCAGGTAAAGCGTTTCCTTCGTTTGTGGGTTTTACCAAAGATGGACAGCGTCTCGTTGGTGAACCGGCGCATCGACAAGCCCCCATTAATCCAGAGGGAACCATTTATGCGGCAAAAAGAAAAATGGGAACTAATCATAAATTTAAAGTTTTCGATAAAGAGTTTACACCGCAGCAGGTCAGTGCTTTTATCTTACAGAAAATTAAAGCAGATGCGGAGAAATATCTTGGGGATACCGTTGAGGAAGCGGTCATTACCGTTCCGGCTTATTTTAATGATAACCAAAGACAAGCCACCAAAGATGCGGGGGAAATTGCCGGTTTAAAAGTGTTAAGAATTATTAATGAACCCACCGCTGCTTGTTTAGCTTATGGTTTGGACAAAGCCGGAAAAGAACAGAAAATTATGGTCTTTGACCTCGGTGGTGGGACGTTAGATGTCACCATCCTTGAGATGGGGTGGGATTCAGAAAGTAAAGCAGCCACTTTTGAAGTGCTATCTACCAATGGAGATAATCAACTGGGTGGTACCGACATGGATAACGTTCTTATTGATTATGTTATTGAACAATTTCGCAAAGAGAGCGGCGTCAATCTTAAAAATGACAAAATGGCTTTTCAAAGAATACGGGAAGCCGCGGAAAAGGCAAAGGTAGAACTTTCAAGTACAATTTCCACCGAAGTGAATTTACCGTTTGTCACTGCGGATGCTACGGGTCCCAAGCATTTGAATTTAACGATCGACCGAGCCAAACTCGAAAGTTTGGTTTCTCCGATTGTCGAACGATGCCGTGGTCCGCTCCTTCAGGCCATGAAGGATGCCTCCACAAAGTTAGGCGAACAGATTAAAATTGATAAGGTTATTCTCGTCGGTGGGCCAACGCGGATGCCGATTGTTCAGCAATTTGTGGAACGAGAAGTAGGGCAAAAAATCGAGCGCGGCATTGACCCGATGGAATGTGTGGCTTTAGGCGCTGCCATTCAAGCAGGAATCATTAAAGGAGAAGCCAAAGAAGTTCTCCTTTTGGATGTCACGCCACTTTCGTTAGGAATCGAGACGTTGGGCAGTGTCTTCACTAAACTAATTGAACGAAACACAACGATCCCAACACGAAGAAGTCAGATTTTTTCAACGGCAGAAGATAATCAACCGGCAGTGACCATTCGGGTTCTTCAGGGGGAACGCCCGATGGCCAATGATAATACCGAGTTGGGACGGTTTGATCTCGTCGGTATTCCGCCAGCCCCGCGAGGTATCCCTCAAGTTGAGGTTACCTTTGATATTGATGCAAACGGCATCGTTCATGTTTCCGCCAAAGATAAAGGGACGGGGAAAGAACAATCCATAAAAATTACCGCTCCGACAAAATTATCCTCGGCTGAGATTGATAAGATGGTTAAAGAAGCAGAAAAATTCGCCGAGCAGGATAAGAAAAAACGCGAAGAGGTAGAGCTCATTAATCAGGCGAATACACTTGTTTATGCGACGGAGAAATCTTTAAAAGATTATGGCGATAAAGTTTCTGCTACTGACCGAACTAATATTGAAAGTGAACTTAATAATTTAAAGGAAGCCATTAAGAATAAACATGAGGAAAGAATTAAGAAGGGAATAGAATCCTTGCAAAAGGCTAGCCATAAATTAGCGGAGGAAGTTTATAAAGCGAGTGCCGCTCAACAGGCTGGCCAAACTGCGGGTGCTGGGGGTGGTGGATATCAATCTTCCTCGGAATCCGGTGGACAGAAACAGACTCAGGGAGGAAACAAGGATGATATAATCGATGCTGATTTTAAAGCGGAGGATGATAAGAAATAATTAACCGCAGATGATCAGTGTTAAGGGAATTTTTAAAGATATGAAAAAAGATTACTACGAAATATTAGGTGTTCCGAAAAGCGCAGACCTACAGCAAATCAAAAAAGCGTACCGGTCTTTAGCGCTTAAGTATCATCCTGATCGCGTTCCTGCGGATCAGAAAAAGGAGGCTGAGGAAAAGTTTAAGGAAATATCTGAGGCTTATGCTGTTTTGTCCGATACACAGAAACGACAAATGTACGACCAGTATGGTCATGCCGGGATTGATCAACGTTATACCACCGAAGATATCTTTCGCGGCGCCGATTTTAGTGATATTTTTGCGGAAACGGGTTTGGGAGATATTTTAAGTCGATTTTTCGGGGATTCTTTTGACTTTTTTGGTACCGAAAGTCGCTCCGGCTCCAGAAGAGCACGTCGGGGGCGAGACATCCAGTATGAAATGGAAATCACTTTGGAAGAAGCTTTTAGTGGTGTTAAAAAGAGCATTAAGATTCCCCGACACGAACATTGTAGTTCTTGCCAAGGGACAGGAGCCAAATCGGGCACGGCATTGAAAACCTGTTCGACATGCCGAGGTCAAGGACAGGTTGTTATGTCCAGTGGATTTTTTAGAATGGCTCAAACTTGTTCAACATGTGGTGGACAAGGGAAGGTGATTACGGAATTTTGTCCTCAATGCCGAGGGAAAGGGGTCGTTCAAATTACACGCAATATTGATGTGACTATTCCCGCCGGTGTCGATACGGATACGCGTCTGAGAATTAAGGGAGAAGGAGAATCTGGAATTAGCGGTTCGGGAGATCTTTATCTTTATATTGTGGTGAAGCCACATTCGTTATTTCACCGAGAAGGAAAAGATATCCATAACGAATTGCTGGTGAGTTTTGTTAAAGCGGCCTTAGGGGCCGAGGTCCCGGTCACTACTCTTAATGGTCAAGTTATGATGAACATTCCTGCTGGCACGCAGAGTGGCAAGATATTTCGTCTTAAAGGTAAAGGGGTGCCGGATGTGCATGGCGGATCTCCAGGAGATCTCTATGTTCGAGCGATGATACAGGTCCCGACTCATTTAACCACTGAGCAGAAGCGATTACTGGAAGAATTTGCTAAGATGAGTGGGGAAAAAGTCGGGGACAATGGCGAATCTTTGAAGGAGAAAATAAAGAAGGTTTTTAAATAGAGCAGGGATTTGGGAATCAAGGAGGTTACATGCCGACTTATCAGTATGAATGTTCGGAATGTAATTATAGTTTTGAAATTTTACAGTCTATGACGGATAGAAAGCTTAAGAAATGTCCTCAATGTGGTAAAAGGAAATTGGATCGTTTGCTTGGTACGGGGAGTGGAATTATTTTTAAAGGCAGCGGTTTTTATGAAACCGATTATAAGAAAAAAAACCTTCCTCGTGCAAGAGGACAAAAGAGTACAGAAGCATCTAAAATAGATTCGGAAAAACCATCCCAGCCCCCCAAGACCGAACCGTGTACACACTGCTCATGCAGAAACACCAACTGAGGAAGCCAATCAAGTAAACAAAAATATGACCTCGTTTACAAATAGAAAATTCCTTAGATTTTGGTTTCCAGTTATTTTATATTCTGGTATTATTTTTGGGGTGTCATCCTGGCCAGATTTGCAGGCCCCGTCATTAGGGAACATTCCATTTGATAAGGTTTGCCATATTCTAGAATATACGCTTTATGGCTTTCTCGTGGCGCGAGCTCTGCTGCGCACCAAAGGTGATTGGTCTAGAAAAGGAATTTTATTTCTGACCGTCATGATATCCTTTTTTTATGGCGTGAGTGATGAATTGCATCAGATATTTGTTTCGGGGCGAACGTCGTCATTGACTGACCTTATGGCGGATGTCATAGGAGCTTTTATTGGCGGGAAGATTTATTTTCGGAAGAGAGATAAGCAATCATTGAATGCATCCCTAGGAAGAGAGGATATCTAGATATCTTATCTAGACCAATACCACAATGGCGTATATAAAACCATTTAAAGCTGTTCACTACAATCCGGAGAAAATTAAAGATCTTGTGGAGGTAACCTGCCCACCGTATGATGTTATTTCTCCAGAACAGCAAAATGCGTATCATAAGCGTAACCCGTATAATTTTATTCGTATTTCGTTGGGGAAAGATAGTCCCAAAGATAATGAGATCGAGAATAAATATACTCGGGCGAAAATGATTTATGAAGAATGGTTAAAGGAGGGAATCCTCATCGAGGACCAAAAGCTCTGTATCTATTACTGTAAACAGGAATATTCTGTTTTGGGTGAGAAGCATAGTCGTTTAGGGTTTATTTCTTTGATGAGATTACAAGATGAAGGCGACACCAGCATCTACCCTCATGAAAATACCCAGTCCAAAGCCAAAGAGGATCGTTACCGTTTATGGAGTCTTCTCAAAACTAACTTAAGTCCGATTTTTGTCTGTTTTTCGGATACGGATAAAAGGGTGGAAAAAATATTTAATACGAAAGTGTCCTTAACGAAACCATTTATTGATTTAGTTGGTGATGATAACGTGCGCCATACATTATGGCGTTTGGATGACCCGTTCTTAATCAATCAAATTGCGGAATCCTTAGCCGATCAGGAATTATTCATCGCGGATGGACACCACCGCTACGAAGTGGCGTTGGAATATCGCAATTTTCGATTACAGCAGCAATCCAAATCGAACGGGCAAGAGCCATTTAATTATGTGATGACTTATTTTACCAATATAGATTCGAGGAATTTAGAAATTTTTCCCATGCACAGGATTGTTAAAAAATTTCCATCGCGGTTAGATTTCCTAGAAGAATTTTTTCGAATTGATAAGATCAAAACTAAAGAAGATCTGAGTATATTATTAGCTAAGGCCGGGAAAAACGAACATGCCTTCGGTATATACTCAAGGGAGGGCATCCGGCTGTTACGTCTTAAAAATAAGTCGATTATTGACCAGCAGATTCAGGAAGGTTCTCCAGAGTATCGTCGTTTGGACGCGACCATCCTGAAATGTCTGGTTTTTGATCGCGTTGGGGTAAAATTGGATGATATTTTCTATACCAAGGACATTAATCAAGCCATCGCAATGGTTGATGAAAAGGAAGCTGATGTCAGCTTTACGATGAACCCCGTTACCATTCAGCAATTGAAGGCCATCGCCCTTAATGGTGAACGCATGCCACCCAAGACCACTTATTTTTATCCAAAAATTTTATCTGGTCTGACGATTTATAAGATGGAATAATGAGAATGGAGTATTGAAAGGGAATTTTTTTTATGCCTCTTTTTGGTAAAAATAAATATACCTTAGTTAAAGTTAAGAAAAAAGACATTCCGGAAGGTTTATGGGCTAAATGTCCAGAATGTGAAACCCCAACCTATCATAAGGAATTAAAAAATAATTTAAACGTTTGTCCCCATTGTGAGTTTCATCTCACCATTACCGCCAAAGAGCGTATTGAGCTTCTGATCGATAAGGATACCTTCGAGGAATTCGACGCCAAAATGACTTCGGTGGATCCTCTGCAATTCAAAGGCCCCAAAACGTATAAAGAAAAATTAGAAAGTGACCAGAAACTCACCGGGTTACTGGATGCAGTCATCACCGGGCAAGGGAAATTAGAAGAGAAGTCCAGCGTGATTGCGGTGACTGATTCCCAGTTTATTATGGGGAGTATGGGATCTGTCGTAGGCGAAAAAATTACCCGAGCCGTGGAATACGCCACAAAGCAGCATCTACCAGTTGTGATTATTTCTGGTTCAGGCGGTGGGGCCAGAATGTACGAAGGTGTTTATTCTTTAATACAAATGGCGAAAACTTGTGCTGCCCTTGCCCGACATCATGAGGCAGGTTTATTGTATATTTCCGTTTTAACCAACCCCACGATGGCTGGAATTATGGCTTCCTTTGCGGGGGTAGGGGATGTCATTATCGCTGAGCCCCAGGCCTTGATTGGTTTTACCGGTCCTCGAGTTATTGAACAAACGATCCGCCAAAGATTACCGGAAGGTTTCCAAAAATCCGAATTTCTTCTCGCCCATGGGCTGATTGATATGATTGTCAAACGAAAAGATCTTAAAAATGTCATAAGCCAAACCATTGATTACTCTCAGAGTTCTCTCAAAAATTAGGTCGAATAAATTTCATTGCAAACTCAAACGGTTTTCTATAAAATAAAACCCTTAATTCTATAAAGAGGATCTTTTCAATTTGATCAAGGAATAAAATATGGCTCAAATCAGTTTGAGAAATGTGAGTAAAACTTATAAGGGCGGCGTCAAAGCAGTTGAGGATGTTAATTTGGGAATAGAGAATAAAGAATTTCTCGTCCTTGTTGGTCCATCAGGTTGTGGGAAATCAACGACGTTGAGGATGATCGCTGGTCTGGAGGAAATGACGGAAGGAAAAATTTGGATTGGAGACAGAATCGTCAATGATGTTCCCGCCAAAGACCGAAATATAGCGATGGTTTTTCAAAATTATGCCCTTTATCCGCACATGACGGTTTTTGAGAATATGTCCTTTGGACTGAAATTGCGTAAGTACCCTAAGCCGGAAATTACTCGGCGTGTCCACGAGGCCGCCGAGATTTTGGGGATCAAACATCTTTTGGAGCGTCGACCTCGGCAACTTTCTGGTGGGGAAAGACAACGGGTGGCTTTAGGACGGGCCATTGTCCGAAAACCCTTGGCCTTTTTGTTTGATGAGCCTTTGAGTAATTTGGATGCGAAAATGCGTGTGCAGATGCGCACCGAAATCCATAAATTGCGTTTACGTTTACAAACCACCTTCATTTATGTCACGCATGATCAGACAGAAGCTATGACTTTAGGGGACCGGATTGCTGTGATGAAGGATGGTAAAATCCACCAATGCGCCGATCCGATCACCATTTATGATAAACCGGTCAATAAATTTGTCGCCAGTTTTATCGGTTCACCGCCAATCAATTTGATGGACGGCCGAATCATCAAGAAGGAAAAAAAATATTATTTTGATGAAGGTAAGTTTCAAGTTAAGTTAGTTGAAGAGATGTACCCAACCCTCGCCCCTTATGAAGGCAAAGAGATTATATTTGGAATTCGACCCGAAGATATTTATGACAAGTTATTTGTTTCGGATGCTCCTTTAGAAAATACGGTTCGTGCGACCTGTGAGGTTATCGAACCCATGGGATCGGAGGTGTACTTGCATCTTAATTCTGGAAGACATCCCTTTATCGCCCGGGTTGGGGCCCATGATCGTCCCGAAGTTAATCGTGATATGGATTTAGTCTTGGATATGAGTAAGGTACATTTTTTTGATAAAGAATCCGAAAAAACAATTCTTTAGCCCTCATTTTCTTCTTGCCATCCTTTTACTTCCTCTTGTTGGTTTTTTTGTCTACGCCAAGGTTTATCAACCCCATTTTTTTATCTTTTTAGCTCTAGCACTGTTGGCATGTATTCTTCTTTTGGTTTCCTTGCATATCCGTCTCATTAAAAAGCAAGCGGAGATCAGTTTGCAAAAACAGGATTACCTTGAACGAGTTAATTTGATCGAAGCAGAAATCCTTAAACAAGAGCAGACCATTGAAGCTTTACGCCAGAAAATCATTAATCATGCCCTACTCAAAGAGCTCACCGAAAAATTAACGATGTGTCTGACGCTAGAGGATACTTCCTTGGCACTTTCTTCAGAAGTGAGTCAGTTATGGAGTGACGATGTAACGATCATCCTTTATCTATTCCATCATGAAAAGAGGGAATTAGGAATTATTTCCTCACAGAAAGGACAATACCATATCAATTTGAAAGCCAAAAAGGGAGATGTGTTTGATCAATGGGTTGTTAAGACCATGCAACCGTTGTTAATTGAGGACACCCGAAATGATTTTCGTTTCGATTTAGATAAAATTATTCTGGAAGAATATAGACCTATTCGTTCGGTTATGAGTGTTCCGTTAATTGTTCACCATAAACCTATTGGGATTTTACGAGTGGACTGTCCCCAGGAAAAGGAGTTTACTACCGAAGATTTAAGATTATTGATGACTATGGGGGATGTAGGAGCCATGGCAATCGAAAATGCGCAGCTTTACGAAAAATTAGAAGATCTAGCCATTCGTGACAGCCTGACAAGACTTTATCTACGTCGGTATCTGCTGGATCGTTTACCACAAGAAATCGGTCGAGTACTGCGTCGAAAACAAGAGCTCTCTTTTTTGATGATTGATATCGATAACTTTAAACAATACAACGATAAATTTGGGCATATGGCTGGGGATATTGTTTTACGAACAGCGGGGATGATTTTAAGGGAAATTTTTCAAGCCCCGGGGGATTTGGTTTGTCGTTATGGAGGGGAAGAATTTGTGGTCATCTTGCCGGATTGTCCCAAACCGAAGGCGGTAGAATTGGCGGAAGAAGTAAGAAAAAGGATTGAGTTGCAGAGTATCATTTTGCGACGAGAAAAAACATCTATTACGGTTTCGGTGGGTGTTGCTACTTTTCCTAAAGATGCTCAGATTAAGGAAGAATTAATTCAACAGGCCGATTATGCCCTTTATAGTGCTAAGCAGAGTGGAAAAAATAAAGTTTGTACAGTCTAAAAAAAATAGTATTTTAAGAAAGATTAGGGATGGAATTCATGATGTTTGTTTTGATCATTGGTTATGTATGGGCAGTGTGGACCATTGCTAAAAATGTCGTTAAGCAGACCGAGAATAAATTTGCGGAAGATATGCTTAAGATTAAGGAAAATTATCAGAATCTTATCGAAAAAAGGGCGGAGATCCATAAAGGGAGAGAACAATTAGAAGAGGAGGCCACCAAAATATTTATCCTTTATGAAATGACGAGGGAAATTGCCAAAAATTTTAATGAGCACGATGCCTTTGAGGTTTTTAAAGGTAAATTACGAGAGAATATCCCTTTCGAAGAATGTCGATTGCTCGATGTTTTCGATCAGGACGTTGAATCATTGAAAAAGTTGCCAGATTATCTTGTTTTTACCTTGCAGGATAAGGAGAGGACCATAGGGTATTTGGCGGTTAAGAGAGTTTCTGAGTTAGATAAGGAGAAAATAGTCATTTTAGGTCATCAATTTGCCTTGGCTTTACGTCGGATTAGACTTTATCAAGAAATTGAAAGATTAGCGACCACCGATAGTTTAACGGAAGTTTATACGCGTCGCTATATCCTGACACGCTTAGAAGAAGAGTTGCGACGATCGAAGTTGCGTAAAATGGAACTATCGATTTTGATGATTGATGTCGATTATTTTAAGACGTTTAATGATCGATATGGACATCTCACAGGGGATCAAATGCTGCTTGAAATTGCTGCCATCATTAAGCTAAATATTCGAGAAATTGATATTGTTGGTCGCTATGGTGGGGAAGAATTCTGTGTACTCCTGCCGGATACCAGTACCGAGGGAGCTAAATACGTGGCTGAACGTATTCGATCAGCGGTACAAACCACATCTATTAAAATTTATGACGCTACCGTTAATACAACCGTCAGCATTGGTGTAGCCTGCTATCCACAGCATGGACAATCCCTGGAAGAACTCATGGAAAGGGCTGATTGGGCTCTTTATCGAGCTAAGAAAAATGGTCGTAATTCCGTTTGTTCCTTTGGAGTATATGATAAATAGCCCCAGACTTTCCGATAATAGCCTTTTCTTTATTAATAGAAAATTTTTTATATTAATTGTCGTATAAGGAAAAATGGACATAAAGCAGGCTATTTTACAAGTAATCAAATGGCTCTTAACGAATGTGATTTATAAGATTAAAGTTGTTGGCGCAGAAAATATTCCAGAATCGGACGGCGCCCTTTTAGTTTGTAATCACGTTTCTTATGCAGACCCGCCTTTAGTTTTAGCTTCCGTAAAAAGACATGTCCGATTTTTAGTTTACCGGCCGATTTACGAAAATCTCTTCCTTAATCCTCTTTGCCGATCAATGCGGGCTATCCCCGTTTCTTTGAATGATTCCCCTAAGATGATCATGAAATCTCTTCAAGAAGCTCGTGTAGCAATAGAGGAAGGGCATTTGGTGTGCATATTTGCCGAGGGTGCTTTAAGTCGTACAGGAAATATGTTGACCTTTAATAGAGGGTTTGAGCATATCATGAAAGATTTGGATGCACCAATTATTCCGATTCATTTGGATTGTATCTGGGGTAGTATTTTCAGTTTCGAGAGGGGGAAGTATTTCTGGAAAATTCCCCAGGCGATTCCTTATCCAGTCACTATTTCAATAGGACATCCATTGCCTTCCCAATCTAAAGTGCATCAAGTTCGGCTTGCTATTCAAGAACTTTCAGCGGACGCGTTTAAATTAAGAGGTAAAAATCAGGAAAAGTTGCATATCGCTTTTATTAGGGAAGCAAAAAAGCGGCCATTTAAATTGTGCGTCGCAGATTCTACAGGTTTGAAGGTGAATTACATACAAGCTTTAGGAAGTTTGATTTTATTGTCGAGAAAATTGTTCAGATTTCATGAAAAGGATACCAGCAAAGTTGAAATGGTAGGAATTTTACTTCCGTCGTCTTGCATGGCCTCTTTAATTAATGGTGCAGTTTTGATGGCGGGGAAGATTGTGGTCAATCTTAATTATACCGTATCGAAAGAAAGTATGGAATCCGCGATTCGACAATGCGAAATGAAGATGATCATAACTTCTAAAAAATTTTTGGAGAAAATTAAGATTGAACCTAAAGAGAATATGGTTTTTCTGGAAGACCTTAAGGAGAAGATAAGCATCTTTGAGCAAATTTTGTTTACAGTTACTGCATTCTTATTACCTTCATTCTTAATTAAGATTTTCTTTGTTCGTGGCGATAGAACAAATATTGATGATGTAGCAACGATTATATTTTCAAGCGGTAGTACCGGCGAACCCAAAGGCGTCATGTTGTCCCACGGGAATATATTCTCTAATATCCAGGGTTTTTATCAGGTTGGCAATGTTAAGTTGGACGACGTTATTTTGGGTATTCTTCCATTCTTTCATTCTTTTGGTTTTACGGCCGGGTTATGTTTTCCCGTCGGAACAGGATTAACAGCAGTGTATCATTCTAATCCATTGGACGCCGCGACCATTGGTCAGTTGATTAAGGAATACAAAGCGACAATTCTTTTGGGCACGCCGACATTTTTTTCAGCGTATATTCGTAAATGCACAACGGAACAATTCAAAACTGTCAGGTATGTAGTTGCAGGAGCAGAAAAACTACAAGAGCAATTTGTTAAGGCTTTTTATGAAAAATTTCATATTTTTCCGTATGAAGGCTATGGAGCTACAGAACTTTCCCCGATCGTTTCCTTAAGTGTACCTGATCCGGATAATACAAACGAGGACATTATACAAGTTGGCAACAAGCCAGGAAAAGTTGGTCAGCCTATTCCGGGAGTTGCTGCCAAGGTGGTTGATCCCGAGACCTATGAACTCCGCTCTTTTGATGAAGAAGGGTTGTTACTCATTAAAGGTCCCAATGTCATGAAAGGTTATCTTAATAACCCAGAGAAGACCAAAGAGGTCATGAAAGATGATTGGTATATTACCGGAGATATTGCAACGATTGATAAGGACGGTTTTATTCATATTACGGATCGCTTGAATCGATTTAGTAAAATCGGTGGTGAGATGGTACCTCATATTAAAATTGAACAAGAGATCCAAAATATTCTGGGTGGTTCAGAATCCATGTGCGCTGTAACAGCTGTTCAAGATGAGAAGAGGGGAGAATCCCTCGTGGTTTTTTATAAGGGTACCATGGAAGTTGAAGATTTGTGGGAAGAGCTTAATCAAAAAGAAATTCCGAAGTTATGGATTCCCAAAAGGGAGAATTTTTATCAAATCAATGATATTCCTCTTTTAGGATCAGGAAAAAGAGATTTAAAGCGCATAAAAGAAATGGCGCAACAAAGGGTTTTAGCTAAATAAAATACCATGTCTTTGCGGATAAAACAAGTCGAAATTTTTTTGGTAAATATTCCACTGCGCTTTTCTATAAAACATGCTCTTCACCATCGAACTGCTAACACAACAGGATTTATTATTTTGTCTGCTGATGATGGCGACTTCGGCATCGGGGAATTTCTTTGTCGTGATTATGTAACCGGCGAAAATGTAGAAGATAGTATCCAGTGTCTCCAACAAATAGCTCCAGAATTGACCCAAAGCATTGTCGATAATCCTTTAGAGTTCATCAAAGCAATTTGGAATCAATGTGCCGATAAGACGGGAAAATATGGCGCTATTTGTGCTTTGGAGCTGGCCTTGTTTGACCTTTGGGGAAGACAGCAAGGCAAGCCTGTAGCTGAATTATTTTGTTCTGATAAGTTGAATCCTGACAACAGTTTGAAATACTCCGCTGTTTATCCTTTTGCTTCAGGCTTAAAACTTTCTGCACTCCATTTTTTTTATCGAACAGTCATACAAGCTGAATGTATAAAAGTGAAGGGAACAGGGCGAGTCGAGGATGATTTAGCTTACGTGGCTACTGTACGAAAAGCATTCCCTTATCCGATAGATTTGCGATTAGATCTTAATGGAAGCCTTTTATCCGAGCACGCTGAGAAGTATTTTTCCAGGATGCTTGAGTCTAACAATGGCATCCGCTGGTTTGAACAACCTTTTCAAAAACATGATTGGGAAATCTCAGAAAAATTTCAGAAAAAGTTTGCATCTGACATTGTTTTTTGCGCCGATGAAACAATTTGTTCAATGGAAGATCTTGAACGAATAATACGGGAAGGAGCATTTCGGGCAATCAACATTCGTATTGCCAAAAACGGAGGATTATTTAAAGCTTTGGAATTATACCAAAGAGCTGTGCAGTGCGGTTTAGAAACGCAGCTTGGCTGTTATGTGGGAGAATCTTCCGTTTTAGCTTACGCCGGGTTACATTTCGCGGCTGTGGCTGACCGGTTGCGCTATTACGAAGGATGCTTTGGAAATTATTTAAACAAGTGGGATGTGGTTCAGCCTTCTCTGACTTTCACACGTAAAGGAAAAATTTCTTTTAAACAACTGCCTCACGCTGGGTTAGTGCCTTTTTTTAATGTAGATCGTTTAAGAAAAAAAGCTTTTAAAACATATTGCTCTGGATAGTATGAAATTTATTTTCCATCGAAAAATAACTCGAATTGTTATCCGATGCTGGGTGTGGTGGCTCTATTGGATTCTGGAATATCGACTGTTGCGTTATAGGCGAGAGCAGACCATGTTGGCGCAGCGATATGAGATCTCAAACAGCAAAATCGAAACTTACAGTGATGTTATACGAATTCGAATATCAGATTTGGCTTCGGTTTGTCGGGAAGCAAAAGATTTCGCCTGGACGTCAGGCACGATGAATAAGCCGAAACAAATTTTTTATCCCAAACATCGTCTGCGGAAATTGCAGAGGATTTACATAGAGCAAGTCGTACTGGCATATAAATACCTTGGTCTTGATAAACCTGCTTTTTATTTTTTTACCAACATGTCCGCCGACAACTCTGTGAGTAATTTATTATGCAGAGAACCGCTTCCCCGAATTCTGGCAAACTTGGTTCTTTCTGATTCAATTGTTTTTATGCCTGAGATCGCACAGCTCACTAGCAAATATCGACAGGAAACACTTCATTTGGCAATGTTACTATTAAGTCAACCGTCTTTACTGGCTACGGCGAATCCTTCATCAATTTATATTCTTATGGAGCAAGTGCGTACCGATTGGAGTGCAGTGGGACAACAATTAGCCAAGATTTTTCAGGAGCTATGGGTGACGGAATTGCGCAAGAAGTTAGGTCCTGATGTCGATCTACGTATGAAACGGGTGAAGCAACTAATCAACCAGCCGCAATCTCCTCAAATTCAAGAATTATTTCCGGAATTGAAGGTCATTTACTGCTGGGACGGTGGTTACGTCCAGCCATTCATTGACAACGTAAAAAGCCAATTCGCTCCAATTTCACTTCAGTTCTTCCCAATGTTTTCTTTATCGACAGAAACCGTCGCTTATTTAATTTATCCTGGGATATCCACCCAAGGGGGATTGCCGATATATTGCGGTGTGTGTTATGAATTTGTCTCAACAGGTCTATCTATTAATGAAGCAAATATTTTAAAACCATGGGAACTTAAAGAGGGATATCAATATACGATGTTGATTTCAGATGCTTATGGATTTAAGCGGTACCACACCGAGGATATCTTTGAATGTTTAGGTTTTAAATATAACACTCCAATTCTTCAATTCATCGGACGAATAGGACTCAATTATTCGTTTACCGGTGAAAAGATCACAGACAAACAATTGCTCCAGGTGTATCAAAATATCCGCGACGTCATTAAAATTTCAGAAATAGCCTTTACTTGTTTTCCAAAACTTAATCAAGGAAGCGTGCCGGGATACGTGTTTGTATGTATCATGGATAAAGATACTACTGGTCTTTTAACAGATATTTCAGCAGAAATGATCGATCAAGCCCTTATGGAGATAAATGAAGAGTATACCAGTAAACGAAAATCCAATCGTTTGGCTAAACCTGAAATCGTAGTACAAAATTACAAACAATTTGTGGATAAATTGAGAAATTATAATCATTGTTCTGTTGAGACAAGTTCTGCTCAGTTTAAGGTTTTACCTTTATATAAAATATTCTGGGAAGATTTGAACGAAAGAAAGGAGCAGCTCTGATGAATAATGCGACAGAAATAAAGAATCCGTGGTTACGTTCCGCAGGATGGGATGGTTTTTGGATGCTTTCGGGCATTTGGTTGCTGGCTCCATTGTTGTTATTTTCAAATAGGCCTACCGCGTTACAGATTATGCTGTTAGGAGGGACAGCACTGTTTTGGCTATCTCATCGATTTGCTACTACCTACAATGCTTTTTGCACTCCTGCCTATCGCGACTTGGTTCGGATGGAACGTTCCCGATTCATCTTGTGGCCGACCATTGTTACGTTACTGACATTTACTTTTGTTTTTGTACCTAATAATTTTGTAAAGCTAGACACATGGGGCAAAGTACAAATATTAGGGACAATCTTTTTTCTTTATAACTCTTACCACTTTGGAGTTCAACATTACGGTGTATTAAGTATTTATCGGATTCGTGCAGGCCAAGCGCATGGAGGCTGGCTGAAACGTTACGAGAGATTTTTTTGTATCGCGGTTGGAACTGTGTTAGTTGCCATTGCTCAGATATGTCATGGTGCACAAGTCGTAAATGATTCACTCATTTATAATATTATTCCTCGAGTATTTTTTCTAAAAATTTTTGATATTCTTCGTCTAATAGTGCCTACGATTGTCGTGCTTTTGTCCGTTGTATTTTACGTTGGAGAATTAAAAAACAATCCGATTTCTCATCCCAAGATGTTTTATGTATTCGGTTTGATGCTACAAGGAGTTTTCGCCTATTTTTTAGATCCTATCAGCTTTCTCATTTTATGGGGAGTTCAGCATTGGTTAGTCTCAGTTGCCTTAGGGGCGCATATGGCGCAGAACGATACTACTGAGGTTCCCAAGGGATCGCTCTGGTATAATTTTTGGAATAGATTCAATAAAGGGTTTTGGCCTACTATTTTTGTGCTTTGCTTAGGGTCTGTTTTATTAGCGCCATTATTTGAATTTGCAGTTCATCCGGAAAAAATGTCTGGGAGTTACAGTTTCCTTGCAGTCTTTTCTTTACTGCTTGCTAATACAGTTCTTGTCAAACTATTCATAGCGTTGAATTTTGTATCGGTTTATATCCACTTTATTATGGATCGAGCGATTTTTAGATTTTCAGATCCTAATGTTCGTAAAATATCTGTTCCACTTCTTTTCAAACCCATTACTTTGACAGTAAAAGAGAAGGCTTAAGATGGCATGGCAACGAGCACTCTTTTTATGGATCTTACTATCATTATTTATTTTAAGGGTTATTGGTCAATTTCTGGTTGCCCAAGGATTGGCACTATTCCTTCCACCCATGGAAGAATGGTTTTCCGGTGCTGTTCCTTACCCGCGGCTTCTTTTTAGTCAAATTTTGATCATTATCCTTTTTAGCAAAGTCTGCATTGATTTCACTCGAAATCAGGGACTTTTTGTAACTCCTAATCGTAAACTCGGGGCCAGTCTTTTAATTTTCGGTTCTATATATCTTGGGATAATGATTATTCGTTATATTATTCGAATGAGCCTTTATCCTCATGAACGATGGATGGGAGGATCAATTCCAATATTTTTTCACTGGATACTTGCAACATTTCTTCTTATTGTCGGGACCTACCACTGGCATTCTACACAGCACAAGAAATATGACGATATTGGATCGTCTCATCTAACTCGTAAACTAATTAAATTCATTTTCATTTTTTTGGTGAGCACAGGTATTCTACTTTGGATTGCCTATCAGCTTGCCCCAACCGTTTTGGCCTCTCAACTTGGTTTAAGACAGACAGAGTTTGCTACCCGGATAGAACGAAAGGTTCCATTGGGAACATCCGATGGGGTAATTCTTGCATCTGATATCTATCATCCACAAAGAATCAAGAAGACGCCGACCATTCTTATCCGAATTCCTTTAGCGGTATCGATAAAGAATAAGATTATGACGGATATTGTTTGCCGAATATGGGCAGAGCGAGGGTACACGGCTGTGGTACAAACAATTCGTGGTTATCCTCCTTCTACTGGACGCTATGAACCTTTTCAAAATGAACGACAGGATGGGATCGAGACGATCAATTGGATTGCAAGGCAACCATGGTTTAACGGTAAGCTTGGAATGTGGGGAGGTTCCTATTTTGGTTATACTCAGTGGGTCTTAGCTGATCAAACTGCTCCTGGCCTGTCGGCTTTGTTTGTATCGATTTGTAGTACCGATTGGTACAGAATGCTTTATCCGGGAGGTGCTTTTTCATTAGCAAGTGCTCTTTATTGGGCGGTGTGGAGTGATGGTAAAAAAGAAGAATCCCCTTCGCAGGAATCACTTAAGCCTGGGTATGATGGATTCCCACTTATTAAAGCTGATGATAGGGTAGGTCAAGACATAAGTTTTTTTAATCAGTTGGTCATGCATCCGAAGCTAGACAGCTATTGGATGAAAATAAACGGAGTGAATCGTCCTGAATCACTTTGTGCTCCTATGCTAATGATGGGCGGATGGTACGATGCTTTTCTGCCGGGGATGCTCGATGATTTTGTTCGCATTAAACAGTATGCTAATCCAGATGTAGCGAAAGCCAGTCGTCTGATCATTGGCTCTTGGGCACATGCCCGGGATGTAAACTTGCCGGGAGCATTTCGTCTAAGGAATTACCGTCTTGAGACTGTGGCATCTAGTTTGCCATGGTTTGACCAACATCTTATGGATAAAGATGAAAGGTTTCAAACAAATTCTCCTTTACGAATTTTTGTTATGGGAAAAAATGTTTGGCGAGATGAACAGGAATGGCCTCTTGCTCGGACGCTTTATACTCCTTATTATTTAAAAGGTGAGGGTAAAGCCAACGGTATTGTTGGTGACGGAAGTTTAGAGTTGATCGCACCCAGGTTGTCAGAATCACCGGACACTTATGTTTATGATCCACGCAATCCAGTTCCAACAGTTGGAGGAACACTGTTTGGTCCTAAGGGAGGAATTGCTTTACAAAATGAAATTGAAAAACGCTCAGATGTTTTAGTCTATAGTACGTTTCCGCTCACAGATGATCTTGAAGTGACTGGCCCCATTAAATTGTTTCTTTATGTCTCGACCTCAGCACCCAGCACAGATTTTACAGCAAAGTTAGTGGATGTTTATCCGGATGGAGCAGCTTACAATATCTCCGAAGGAATTCTGCGTCGTGATTACAGCGGGATAGACAAACTTACTGAGATTCAAATCGACCTTTGGCCTACGAGCATTGTTTTCTTGAAGGGACATCGTATTCGTCTTGAAGTTTCCAGTAGTAATTATCCACGGTTTGATTGTAATCTAAATACAGGGCGTTTGATTGCGACAGAAGAGAAACCTATGAGTGCGACACAGACCATCTTTCATGATCCCCAATTCCAATCGCGTCTCATTTTTCCTGTTATCCCTAATAAGACGGAATAGATGGATATTAATGAGGACGGTAGAGGTGTTTAAAGTGTAGTTTACTATATTACTAGCTGTAATAATAATTCTTGACTTAAGAAGGGAATATTAATTTTCACTATATATAGAAAGATCAATATAAAACCTGGCAATCCAAACCTGGCAATTCATCTTGAATACAGGTTTATTTTCATGTAGAATACACTCTCTTTTTAAATTTATTTTAATAGACGTTAATCTTTAACAATAATAATATGTTAGAGAAAATATGAGTCGATGGATTGTGGGAGTTGATGTAGGGGGGACCAATATCAAGTTGGGCTTAGTCGACCTCAATGGACATATCAAAGTAAAAACCAATTTAACAACAAAGAGTTATACGCAAAATAAAAATATCCTCATTAATGCCCTCTTAAAGGCGATTCAAAATATTTTGGACATTCAGCAAATAAAAAGGCAGAGCATATTAGGCATTGGAGTTGGTTTACCTGGCTTGGTTAATCCCGAAAGAGGAATAATTAATTTTCTGCCGAACATTCCGGGGTGGCGAAATGTACCAGTTAAAAAGATTTTTGAAAATAAATTAGGCATCCCGACATTTATTGATAACGATGTTAATGTCATAACGCTGGCAGAATGGAAATATGGAGCTGGGGCTGGTTATCAAAACATGATCTGTATGACCTTAGGAACAGGCATCGGAAGTGGGCTCATTTTAAATAATGAACTTTATCGGGGAGAAGGATTTGTCGCTGGTGAGTTAGGGCATGTTCCACTCAATGAGAAGGGACCAAAATGTAACTGCGGAGGTTTTGCCTGTTTTGAACGGTATGTGGGCAACAAATATCTTCAGGAAAAAGCTGCTCAAATGCTTCAGAGAAAGACAATTGCTTTAGAGGAAGTTTATGATTTAGCTAAACAAGGGAATAAACGAGCTTTGCGGTTTTGGGAAGAAACAGCCGTTCATATTGGTAATGGTTTGGTGGCTGCGATTAACCTCTTAAATCCACGACTCATTGTTATTGGTGGTGGTGTGGCCAACAACCATAAATTTCTTTTTAAAACCATTTATAAAACAATAAAGCAACGAGTGCTAAAAGTTTCTGCCTCCATGGTTAAGATTAAGAAAGCAAAATTGGGGGATGTGGCTGGTATTGTGGGAGCTCAGGTATTAGTCAAAGACGCTTTGAAAAAATATTAATTAGATTAATGGATACAACAACAAAATTCCCAGCTATTTTTTATATTTTCTGTTTTAGTTTTATAGCATTGTGCGCAAATACTCTGAAGGTTTACGCCCAGCAGGAACCCACCTCTGTTGAGGTTAATGGTGACAATGTCGAATTTTCCATCGCGGAGAATAAAGTTGTGGCGGAAGGTCATGTGCGCATTGTTCGTCAAGACACAACCTTAACGTGTGATCGGTTAGAGTATTACCGGGATTCTAAAATAGCCGTTGCCGAAGGACATGTGGTCGTAACCATGAAAGAAGGAGAAATGAAAGGCGATCGTTTGAAATTTAACTTTGAAACCATGAAAGGAGATTTTAACGAGGCACACATCACCTCCAGGCCTTTTTATGGGGCGGGACAAGAAGTTTCTAAGGTGGGAGAAAATCACATTGTCATGAAAAGAGGTTATCTAACGACTTGTGATCTCGACGAACCGCATTTTCGAATGGTTTCGAGAAAGGTGGACGTTTACCCACGAGAAAAGGCGGTGGCGCGTAATGCCAAGTTAGTGGTGGGGAAAGTTCCTCTTTTATATGTACCACGTTATACACAGCTTTTGAATGGTGAACCGCGTTTTGTGATCACGCCTGGTTATGATAAACAGTGGGGAGCTTTTGCCTTAACCCAATGGAAGTATCAGATCAATGATAACTTTAAAGGGACGATCCATTTTGACGCTCGCGAAAAGAAAGATATTTCCTCAGGGTTCGATATCAAATATAACATGGCGAAGATGGGAAACGGTATCATTCGAACCTATTATATGAATGAACGAAGTATTACTTCCAAACATTTTTATCAACCGCGTCCCAGCCCCACTATTGAACGCGAGCGATTTAAAGCCGAATGGAGGCATAAAGTTGAGATCGATAAGAATACCGATGCAATCTTACAGTATTATAAATTAAGCGATGACGGTCTTCTGAAGGATTATTTTAAGAAAGAAAACCGTTTAGATTCTAATCCCCCGACGTATTTTTTGTTGACGCGGCATTTATCCAAAGGGACATTCAGTTTTCGTACGGATAAGCGGGTTAATCGGTTTGTAGGGGGTGTCGAACGTTTGCCTGAGTTACAGTATGACCTCTCGAGTCAAGCGATAGCCAATACTGGACTTTTTTTCAGAAGTACAAACGTTTATTCTAACCTGTCCAAAAAAGATGCCAGCCCAACCGAAATCAGAAAAGAAACCATGCGTGTTCATACCGATAACGAGATTTCTTATCCTATAAAAATTTCCTTTATAGAATTTCAACCACGTGTTGGCGGACAACATGCCTATTACAGCAAGGCCTTGGATCCGGATAATTATAATTCCATCCGTGGAGCGTTTAGAACCGGAGCGGATTTAAGTACAAAATTTTATAAAGTCTTTGATTTCCGTAGTAATCTCTGGGGAATAGAAATCAATCGCTTAAGACATATCGTCACACCCACTGTGACGTATAATTATCAGCATGACCCCACCATCCCTGATTCCCAATATGATCAAATTGATAGTTTAGATTCTATGCAGCGCAACCACACCATTACCTTTGCCTTAGAAAATAAATTGCAAACAAAACGGAATTTAAGAAACGTTGATCTGTTACGTGCTATTGTCAGTACGGATTTTCGACTCAAAGACATGCCTGGAACAGGAGGGTTCGATCAAATCAAGGCTAATGTTGAATTGAAACCGACGGATTATCTGGTATTTGCTTTGGATTCTACGTATAATACCCATCGTGATAAAATTCAATCAGTTAATTTTGATTTGAATACCTCGGGGGCCCGCTGGTCTTTCGATTTTGGAAAACGATTTGATGTTGACGCCGATGATCAGATCACCTCGGAGTTTAAATATAAAATTAACCCCAAATGGAGATTTAGAATTTACGAACGATTCGATGCGCTCAATGGTCTCCAAAAAGAGCAAGAATTCACCGTGACACGCGATTTGCATGAATGGGAAATGGATATTAATTTTAATGAAACAAAAGGACAGGGGGATGAAATTTGGATCGTCTTTCGATTAAAGGCATTTCCTGAAATGGGTCTTTTTGATTTAGGGACGGGTTTCAACAAAAGGAAAACAGGCTCACAAAGTTCAGTAGGAAATTAATAGAATAGGTGCCATAAGGGTTCATGATGTTCGTGAGGTTTCTTGTTCTTTTCGATAACAACCGTAACGTCAAAGAACTTTAAGCAACTTTAAGGAACCTGAGAAGAGAAGAGGTTGATATGAATATCTCGATTATTGGTTCAGGGTATGTTGGCCTGGTGACGGGTGTGTGTTTAGCAGAAATAGGGCACAAGGTTATCTGTGCCGATAATGACCAGGAGAAAATTAAAAAGCTTAAATCGGGTAAAGTGCCGATTTATGAACCGGGATTAGAAACTTTGCTTGCCCGAAATATGAAAAGAAGAAAAATTCTTTTCACAACATCCATTAAAGAGGCAACGCAAAAATCTACGGTCATTTTTATTGCGGTAGGAACACCTTCCAAACCCAATGGAGAAGCGGATTTAACTTATGTTGAAAATGTCGCCCGCGAAATTGCCCTCAATATTGATTCTTATAAATTAATCATCGAAAAATCAACCGTCCCTGCGGAGACGGGAAAAAGGATTGAACGCACCATTCGACTAAATCTGCCGCGGAAGTATCAGCGTAAAAACAAGGTAATAGAACTTGATGTGGCCTCTAATCCGGAATTTTTAAGAGAAGGCTCCGCCATTGAAGATTTTATGCATCCTGATCGTGTCGTGATGGGGGTAGAATCCAAGCGGGCAGAGAAATTACTCCGGGAAATTTATAAACCTCTCCATACGCATCTTGTTGTGACCGATATTAATTCTGCCGAGATTATTAAGCATGCCTCGAATTCTTTTTTGGCTACCAAGATTTCGTTTATTAATTCCATTGCGCAGATTTGTGACCGTGTTGGTGCCGATGTCTTAAAAGTTGCCGAAGGCATGGGATTGGATAAACGCATCGGTAGAAGTTTCTTAAATGTAGGGATTGGTTATGGGGGAAGTTGTTTTCCTAAAGATGTGGATGCCTTCATCCGCTTAAGTGAAAAGAATGGTTATCATTTTAGTTTATTAAAGGAAGTAAGGAATGTGAATGAAGAACAAAAGGCTTCCTTTATTCGTATGATCGAGGATAAATTGTGGATTATTAAAAATAAGATGATTGGTATTTTAGGTTTAGCGTTTAAGCCTAATACCGATGACATGCGTAATGCTCCTGCCATTGATATTATTCATACCTTGCGTCATGAGGGCGCCGTCATCAAGGCTTATGATCCGCAAGCCATGGTCAATGCCGAAAAAATTTTAAAAGGAGTAACTTTTTGTAAAGACCCATACACGTTAGCTAAAGGATGTGATTGTCTTTTGGTCTTAACCGAATGGGAAGAATTTAAGAAAATCAATTTTCAAAAGTTACGGCATCTGATGCGACAGACAATTATTTTTGATGGCCGTAACCTTTTTCACGGTGACCATTTAGAGCAACTTGGATTCGAATATTATGGGATAGGAAGAGGAATGTCCAAAAACAATAGATGAAAGGGAATGCCTAAGAAAGATGTCTAGAAATTTAAAGGAAAAAATTGTAAGAAAAAAGGCCCGCTTAGCAATCCTGGGATTAGGGTATGTGGGATTACCTTTAGCGGTCAATTTTGCGAAAGTGGGTTTTAACGTCATTGGGGTGGATAATGATCGAGACCGAGTCAAGCGATTGAATAATAAAGAAAGCTACATACTGGATGTGCCAACCCCAGAGGTTGCAACTATCATGAGTCATGGGTATTTTGAGGCCACAACAGATTTCGAAGTTTTAAAGACTGTAGATGTGGTTATCATTTGTGTGCCGACACCCTTAAAGAGAAAATATACACCGGATATTTCTTATATATTAAGCGCCGTGCGAACCGTTAGAAAATATATTAAAAAAGATATGCTTATCATTTTGGAGAGTACGACTTATCCGGGAACAACCGAGGAATTAATTAAACCGGAGTTGGAAAAAAGTGGTCTCAAAGCTGGTCGAGATTTTTATCTGTCCTTTTCTCCGGAAAGGATTGACCCCGGTAATAAACAATATGATGTCACCAAAATCCCTAAGTTGGTTGGTGGATTAACGGCCAGTTGCGGACAACTCACGAAATTACTTTACAAAAAGATTATTAAAGAAGTTCATCTGGTCTCCTCTGCTAAGGCTGCGGAGATGACTAAGTTGTTGGAGAATTCATTCCGTATCATTAACGTCGGTTGGATCAATGAAGTGGCCATGATGTGCCATAAACTGGGGATTGATGTTTGGGAAGTCATTGAGGCCGCTAAAACGAAACCTTTCGGATTTATGCCCTTTTATCCAGGACTGGGAGTGGGGGGGCATTGTATACCCGACGACCCTTTATATCTTTACTGGAAAGCAAAGCAATATGGTTTTAGTTCAAAGTATATTAAGCTTTCAGCTGATACGAATCTATATATGCCTCATTATGCCGTTGATCGTCTTAAAGAAATTCTTAGAAGAAAAAATAAAACTCTTAATAAATCCAAATTGTTGATTATTGGTGTGACCTATAAGAAAAATGTCAAAGACTTACGCAAATCTCCACCGCTAAAGCTCATCGAAATTTTACAGTCCGCGAAAGCGAAAGTGGAGTATTACGATCCCATTATACCGTATCTTAAGATTGACGCGCTCCATTTAAAATCGATTCAACTCAAAGCCAATGTTTTGCCTCGCTATGACTGTGTGGTGATAGCCACTGATCATACGAAGGTTAATTACGCATTGATCAGAAAGCATTCTCGATTTATTTTTGACATTCGTAATGTTTATCGCAATATCAATGATGAAAAAATAATTAAACTTTAGGAATAGAAAATTAAAAAATGGTTAAACGAAGGAAAATTGCCGTTGTCACTGGGGGAGCTGGCTTTTTAGGCAGCCACTTATGTGACCGATTTATACTGGATGGCTTGAAAGTAATCTGTGTGGATAATTTAATTACAGGTAGTCAAGAAAATGTTAAACACTTATTAAAAAATAAGGACTCAGAAGGAAACCTATTGGGGGCATGTGAATCCTATTGGCCCGCGTGGTGTTTATGATGAAGCCAAACGTTTTGCCGAGGCGATTACTTTTGCCTATCATCGTTATCATAAAATCAATACGAAGATTGTTCGAATTTTCAACACCTATGGCCCGCGGATGCGTATTAACGATGGTCGGGTGGTTCCCAACTTTATTTATCAAGCTCTCCATGATCAGCCTCTGACCGTTTACGGCAACGGTCAACAGACAAGGTCATTTTGTTTTTACTCGGACTTGATTGAAGGCGTTGTAAGACTCCTTTATGCGCCAATCCATGGACCGGTCAACGTCGGTAATCCTTATGAGTTTACTATTTTGGAATTTGCTAGATTGGTGATCAAGTTATCAAGGACCAAAAGTAAGATTGTTTTTAAACCCCTTCCGACGGATGATCCTAAACAACGTCAGCCCGATATCAGTTTGGCTAAAAAGTATTTAAAATGGGAACCGAAAGTTAAATTGGAAGAGGGTTTGCAAGAAACGATTCAGTGGTTCTCTAATAATTCAAATTAGCAGTTGAACGGACAGGGGATTTTCGTTATACTGCTCCTGTTCTCCTCGGAAGAAAAAATTATGGTTTTAGCCCACACAACGATTACAAAAGAAGATTTAGCCAATTTTGAGAAAGAAATCGCGGATATTTTCGCCACGGGGGCAATTCGAGCGCCGGTTCATCTTCGGGCTGGTCGAGAAGAACAGCTTATTAAAATATTTAAAGAAAATGATATTGGCCCTGATGATTATGTCTTTGGTTATTGGGACTCACACGAATTAGCGCTTCTTAAAGGGGTACCGAGGGAACAAGTCAAGCAAGCGATTTTGGATGGGAAAAGTATTTCTTTGTGTTTCCCAGAATATAAAGTTCTTTGTTCCGGGATTGCAGGTAGCTTGATGGGTACAGCGGTTGGGGTTGCGTGGGCGTTAAAGCAGCAAAATAAAAAGGGGCGCGTTTTTATCTTTTGCGGCGATATGTCGGCCGAAACAGGAAGTTTTCATGAAGCGGTCAAGTATGCTTTTAATTTTGATTTGCCCGTCAAATTTATTGTTTGCGATAATGGTTTGAGTGTTATGACCAACACAAGAGAAGTCTGGGGATGTCCGGATCCTTGGTTTAAAAATACGAAGTACGAAGAGAAAATTATTTATTTTAAATATGTGAATGGATTTCCCCATTCGGGATTGGGCAAGCTGATTAAGTTTTAAAAAATGAAATACTTCGACGAACTTAAACGAACAATGGAGTGGCTGGCTCAGCAGCCCCAAACTTTATTTTTGGGCCAGACGGTGGCGGGCCCGGGGACGTTTATGTTTCAGACGTTACGGGATATTCCTAAAGATCGCGCCCTTGAGATGCCGGTTAATGAGAGTTTTCAAATGCAGTTTACTATCGGTTTGGCTTTAGCAGGATATATTCCCATTTCTGTTTATCCGCGACAAAATTTTCTATTAATAGCGACAGCTGATATGGTGAATATGTTAGATAAAATACCGGTGATCAGTTCCTATCAATGGGTTCCAAAGGTTATTATCAGAGTAGCTAGTGGGCCCGATACACCCGTTCATCCTGGCCACCAACATGTAGGCAATTATGCCGAAGGTTTTAAAAAAATGTTTACGTGGATTGAGGTGGTGGAATTAAATGAACCCGAAGATATTTTCACCGCTTATAAGCATGCCCTAGAACGTACGGATAATAAATCCACGCTTCTTATTGAGCACGGAAATTTTTATCAGCAAAAGTAGCTTTTAAAGGAACGAACGAATTGAATGAAGAAAGATTCCCAGATCTTGATAGTTGGTCACAATGATATCATTGAAAAATCTCTTTATAACTATTTTAAATCCCAGGGCTATTCTCAGGTCTTTTCCTCGTCAGCCATTGCCTTAAATACGATTATCCAAAATTCCGTCTATCATTTTTTTTCTCAACATAAACCTGAATATGTATTTTTAGCCTCGACGCGTTCGGGAGGAATTGGGGCCAATCAAGAATTTCCCGCGGAGTTTATTTATCATAACTTGGAAAGTCAGAACAATGTTATTCATTCGGCTTGGAAGTTTGGGACTAGAAAGTTACTTTTTTTTTCCAGCTCCTGTGTTTACCCTAAGGAATGTCCGCAGCCGATGAAAGAGGAATATCTTTTAACGGGACCTTTGGAACCGACGAGCGAGCCTTATGCTGTAGCCAAAATTATTGGAATCAAACTTTGTCAATCCTATAGACGGCAGTACGGTTTGAACGCCATTGTGATGATCCCAGCCACCATTTATGGTCCGGGGAGTGATGTGGACTTACAAACGGCTCATGTGATTGGGGCGATTATAGGAAAATTTCATGAGGCGGTCAGTTCGGGTAAAAAAGAGGTTGTTGTCTGGGGGACAGGGAAACCACGAAGAGAATTTCTTTATGTGGATGATTTTGTCGAAGCGGCTTTATTTTTGATGGATCGTTATGAAGGAAACGAGATGCTCAACGTCGGATGTGGTTACGATGTGTCGATTGAGGAACTGGCACAAATTCTTAAAGAAGTTTCTGGATTTTCCGGTAAAATTATTTATGATACTTCCAAACCCGATGGCGTGATGCGAAAATTGTTGGAGAGTAGTCGAATCCATAAGCTAGGTTGGAGGGCAAAGGTGGATTTGAAGGAAGGGATTCGTAGGACATATGAGTGGTATGGAAAGCAATGGGGTTCGTCAATCGGGGATGGTGAATCGTTGGTGAAAGAAAAGTTACAAAATCCGAACCCCGAACCCCGAACAACGAAATAAAAATGGAGTTCAAACAATGAAAATTCTCGTCACTGGCGGCGCAGGCTACTTAGGGGCCATCCTTGTACCTGCTTTATTAAAGGAAAATCATGAGGTGGTGGTTTTGGATAACTTTATGTATAACCAACCCTCCCTATTGGATTGTTGTTATGACCACAGATTAACGGTTGTTCGCGGAGACACAAGAGATAAGGCCTTTATTTCAAAATTGATAAAAGATGCGGATGCTATTTTCCCACTGGCCTGTTTAACAGGCGCTCCCTTGTGTGTCAAAGACCCCCAGGCGGCTGAGAGCATTATCTTGGGTACGGTTAAGATGATTTTGAAATTGCGAAGCAAACAGCAGATTATTATTTATCCCACCACCAATAGCGGTTATGGCGTGGGCCAAAAGGGTAAGTATTGTAATGAGAAGACACCGTTAAAACCCATATCCCTTTATGGCAAATTAAAAGTGGAAGCGGAAGAAGCCATTCTCAATGCGGGTGGTAGCATCACTTTGCGTTTAGCGACTGCATTTGGAATCAGCCCACGGATGCGTTTAGATCTTTTGGTTAATGATTTTGTTTATCGAGCTATGTATGACCGTTTTATTGTTCTTTTTGAGGCGCATTTTAAACGCAATTATATTCATGTGCGCGACGTAGCAAAATCTTTTATTCATTGCCTGAACAATTTTGACAAGATGAAAAATGAACCCTATAATGTGGGCTTAAGTGATGCGAATTTAAGCAAATTGGAGCTCTGTCAAGAAATCAAAAGGCAAGTGCCAGAATTTTATTTTGTTGAATCGAAGATTGGCGAAGATCCCGACAAGCGCGATTACATCGTCAGCAATGAAAGGATCGAAAAAACGGGTTTTAAGCCCGATGTATCTCTACCAGAAGGTATTCGAGAGTTGATCAAAGGATTCCAGATCATTAAACGGAATCAGTTTACAAATGTATGAACAGGAAGATTTCATAAGATTATGAAACAATTCGATATTTTATTTATTCATCCCAACGCTGCCCATAAAATCTATCAAGATTTAAGTAAGGGTTATTCGGCGATTGAACCTCCCATTTGGGCGGGGATGTTAACGGCTCATTGTTTGCAAAGGGGTTTGGGGGCAGAAATTCTAGATTGCGAAGCCTTACAATTGGACGATGTCACGGCTGCCCAAAGGATCAAAGAATTTTACCCTCGGGTGGCTTGTTTTGTGGTGTATGGACAGCAACCTTCGGCAAGTTCTCAAAATATGGAAGGGGCCGTCTCGTTAGCGGAACAAGTCAAAAAGGTTGCTTCGGAAATTAAAATCCTCTTTGTGGGTGGCCATGTCAGCGCTTTACCTCGAGAGGTGATGGAAAAACATTCTTGTGTGGATATGGTCTGCCAAAATGAAGGCGTTTATACGATTTCTAATCTTTTAAAAACAAATTTAGAGGATCATCTCGACAAGGTTCTTGGATTAGGATATAGAGATAACGACACAATTGTGTTAAACAAACCATCCCCTATCGTTGATAAAAAAGATTTCGCTCAAGAATTGCCGGGGATCGTTTGGGACAAGTTACCAGTCGACAAATACAGGACCGCTCTCTGGCATGCCCTTCCTAATCATTGTGAACGACAACCCTTTGTGGCATTGTACACAAGTCTCGGGTGTCCCTTTCGGTGTAGTTTTTGTATGATCAACATTATTAATCGACAGGAAAATGAATATTCCGATGGGAGTAATGTCTTTCGATTTTGGGATCCGGAATTTATTATTCGAGAATTTGATCGGTTTGCTAAAATAGGAATTAAGAATATTAAGATTGCCGATGAGATGTTTGTCCTTAATCCAAATCATTTTATGAATTTGTGTGAACTGATTATTCAGCGAGGATATGATTTTAATATCTGGTGTTATGCGCGGGTAGATACGGTGAAAGAACAATACCTGGAAACTTTAGAAAAGGCGGGCGTGAATTTCTTAGCCCTCGGGATAGAGAGCGGCAATAAGAAAGTGAGAAGTGATGTGGTTAAAGGTAAATTCGAAGAAATCGACATTCGCGATATTGTTAAAAAGATTAAAGATCATGGGATTAATGTGATGGGCAATTATATTTTCGGATTGCCCGAAGATAATTTACAAACGATGCAGGAAACTTTGGATTTGGCTATAGAATTAAACACCGAAGGAGCAAATTTTTATAGCGCCATGGCTTATCCCGGGAGTCCTTTGTATGGGATCGCTAAGAAAGAAGGGTGGAAGCTCCCCAGTGGGTATGCGGGTTTTTCCCAACATTCCTATTACACCCAACCTTTACCCACAAAACACTTAACTGCGGAAGAGGTCTTGGGGTTCCGCGATAAAGCATGGATGAGGTACCATACAAATCCGCGCTACCTAGCATTGTTAAAAGAAAAGTTCGGACAAATGGCCGTTGATGAGACTCTCAAGTCAACACAAATCAAATTAAGACGAAAAATTCTGGAAGAGAAAGCAAGAGTCACTGCCTCATGATTATCAGTCGCACACCATTTCGTGTCTCATTTTTTGGTGGGGGAACAGATTATCCCGCTTGGTTTAAAGAGCATCCAGGAGCCGTTTTAGCAACAACCATCGATAAATACTGTTACATTACCTGTCGTTACCTTCCGCCCTTTTTTGAGCACAAATCCCGTGTTATCTATTCCAAAATGGAGCATGTTACAAACATTGATGAAATTGATCACCCAGCGGTGCGCGAAGTCTTGCGATTTTTAAAGATCAAACAAGGAGTGGAAATTCATCATGACGGAGATCTACCGGCACGAACCGGTTTAGGATCGAGTTCCTCTTTTACCGTTGGACTTTTAAATAGTTTCTATGCTTTGTTGGGGGTGATGCCGACTAAGGATCGGTTAGCCAGAGAGGCTATTTATATTGAACAACAGATGTGTAAAGATAATGTCGGCTGTCAGGATCAGACTCTGGCCGCTTATGGTGGCTTTAACTACATTGAGTTTGGAGGCCATAAACATTTGCAGGTAAGAAAAGTGACGATCCCCACCGAAAGACT
>JAHFGK010000273.1 GCA_023247475.1 Candidatus Omnitrophota bacterium | reverse complement strand
TAAAATTTTTTTTACCAACGTAAAAAATGCAATATGGGTCCAGAAACAATTTTGTCTAGAGTAAAGCTGAAAGGTAAACAGCGGAAATCAAAGTGCCGAGCCACCCCACAAATATCAAATGGATGATAAAAAGTTTTTTTGATACCAAAAACTGGTCAATAGCTGAGAATCCATAGGCTGATAGCACTGAGATCGGAACTATCCCCAGAAGTCCATAGAATGATTTTGTGGCAGAGTACGCAGGCCTCTCGAGCGAAAAATAAAGAAAGAAAATTTCAACAACCCAAATTATTGTCCACAAAAAAATAAGCTGCAAAGTTTCAGATCCTATCGTCTTAACGAATGTGACAATGGTCGTTTTTACAATACTGTACCCCATAATAATGGTTGCAGGAAGTGCAAGAATAAAAACAATCGCCATATAACTATAGTTCCATGGATTTAAAAACATATCCAGAATACTAGCTTTTCCACTCATGCTGCCATCTCCCCAAAAAGTTGAGTAAAGTCCATCCCAAAAAGATACGAAACCCGAAAAATAAGGATAAAGAATTGAGTGTCCAAATTTTAAATAATACGCTAACGTCCGGAAACCGGGAAATTGCCAGCCTGTTTCTTCAGAAATTCCAACCAAAACTGGCTTACCAATATAAATCCAATTACGCACATAATACCAACCTGCTACTGTTAGAACTGATATCACAAAAGCGACGAAAAGCACGATCACTTTTTTTGTTGCCAACTTATCTAGTGCAATTGCTTTGTAAAGCGTGAAATAAACAACAAAAGGTAAAATGATTATAATAGTTATCTTAGTTAGTAGAGCCAACCCCACACATGTCCCAAGCATAAGAATTTTCACAACTTGTATCTGCGATTTATCAAGCATGTAAAGTATAATTACTACAATAAGACTTGCTAGAAAAGTGTGTAGTGGCTCATTCGTAATAAATGCGGACAAATAGAGATTCATCGGAATCATTCCTGCCGTTAAAACTGCAAAGAACCGTTTGCGGAAATCATTTGCAAAGAGTTTCTTTGCCGCGAAATACGTCAGCCAGATATTTCCAAGCCCAGACAAAAACGCAATTGGTCTTACCCATATTATCTTGCCTTCTAGACCCAAAAACTTATGGATAAATTTGAGAATTGACGCCGACATCCAATAATAAAGCGGCGGATGAAACATTTCGTAACCTTGATCGGCAAAGGGCAGGGTGCCTCTATAGAGAATGAATCCTATATAATCAATGTGATCGGATGCATCAAAACCTCGGTCAGGTGAAATCTGAAGCCATTTGAAGAAGAGCAAAAACCATAAGGCACTCACGCTCAGTAGCAAAACAAGTGGAATTGATTTCGCAGCAATGATTTCTCGCTCAATCAGCCACTTGAATAAGAAAAATACTAAAATCGATATAAAAAATAACTGCAAAATGGTAACGCACATCATTTGAAAAACGTACGCTGTGGAATTGACAAGGAATGCTTGAGGAAACGCAAGCGTCGCGTCAGCAATGATGGCTTGAGCTTGCACACCTGCCATGCTCGCTTGCCAAGATCGATCCGTTACAAGATTAAAACCTGACCCATCCAACTGTACACACAGCAAAGCTGGACCCCTTGGGTTTTGAACCTCGGCAACAATAGCGTTATTACCCGACTTGAGATAAGAAGAAATCTCAATTCTTTTTTCTTTTTTCCAATTGCTATCTTTCTCTGTGTCAATTGGAACTTCGCTATCATTAACATAGAGTTTGAAAGCGCGCATCGCCTTCACAGAAAAAAGCGCGCGCTTTGGCTTCTCGTTGATAAAAAATTCTTTTTGGTAACTGACGCTGGTAGTGCTTGCATGATCAATGGGATGTAAAAAAGTTTCAAGTGCATAAGGAGCGGAAATCCACTTAGCTTTTGAATTCTGGAAAATAAATGAAACCTCAGGAGAATAAATTGCTTTATAGATTCCAAAGCAAAAAACTGCGATAAGCGCACCTAGAACAATGACTTGAGGTTTGATTCGAAAAAGTCTTTGGATGGCTTTAATTATCATTCCGTCAAAAAACAAATATGGCGCTCACTTAGAGCGCCATATTTTGGTTTCAAATTAACTTGATTAACCGCTAATTGCAGGATTACCCGTGTCGCAACCTGCACTCGAAGCCGCGATTGTACCCGCACGAATCACGCCTGTTTGGTCAACGCAATAAGTCACAGTAGACTGGCTTGCGCTTGAGGTTGCTGTCATTGCATAATTTACGCCAGCCGCAGACGAGGTAAAAGTCATCGGCGAATGCCCTCTGCGAGTTGCTGCAGATGTCCATGTTGTATCAAGGTAAGGTGGGTTTGAGGTCGTTGTATCTGTCAGTGTTGTTAAAACTGTAGGATAAGATGGCGGAGCCTGTGCAGCTCTAAAGCTTTCCATAGCAGAGCTGAATGTCCTTAAATCCCCTCTGATTGCTTGGTTATTTGCGTTCACACGCGCACGAAGCAAGTTTGGAATCGCGATTGCGGCCAAAAGACCAATAATGGCCACCACGATCATAATTTCCACGAGCGTGAATCCTTTTTTGTTGAACTTTGTCATCATGTTTAACAAATTAACTAATCGATGAGTAA
>JAHFGK010000069.1 GCA_023247475.1 Candidatus Omnitrophota bacterium | reverse complement strand
AAAAGCAACATTCGAACCACAAAAAACATCATCCTCTAATGTTACCCCGTCAAAAATAGCCACATGATGTTTAATGGTGACATAATCACCAATCACCGCCTCTTTTTCGATATAACACCCATCACAAATATTGCAATGCGCACCAATAATGGCACCAGCTTGAATATTCACAAAAGCCCATATTCTGGTATTGTTTCCTATTTTAGCTTCGGGGCTAACAAGAGCTGTTTCATGTTTTAAATAACCCATCTTTACTCCCTTTGTCTATATTGTTTCAAATGAAAAAATTTTCTTGAGGGTAGACTAAAACTCAAGTGCCGTTTAAACAGGCACTAGAACTCCTTTTTTATCCATGGATTCTTGAATGGCCGATAAAGTTTTTACAACATCATACCCTTTTTGAGCATCCGCTAATTCCGGCGATAATTTTTTCTCAATACAATGAAGAAAATATTGATTCTGTACCTTCAGGGGTTCCGCAAACCCGATTTTAGGAATCGTAATGCTACCTTCCTTGGACAACAATTGGAACTCCCCATAACTTTCATAATATGTCGATGTTTTTTCAACGTGTTTGTCGTAGAGTTTCACCGGCCCCACATTATCCAAATCATCCCACACGACCATTTTTTTATCTCCCACAATCGTAATCTGCCTGACCTTTTTAGGATCAAGCCAACTGACATGAATGTTCACAACGATATTCTCCGGATACTCTAGTGTGGCAAAGGCTAAATCTTCTAAAGAATTTCCTAAACATTTATGGCCTCGGGCGGATACGCTGATGGGGCAAGCATTAAACAGAAAATTAAAAATGGCAATATCATGCGGAGCCAAATCCCATAAGGCGTTGACATCGTAACGGAAAGGCCCCAAATTCGTTCGTTCGGAATACGCATAGTAAATTCTTCCGATTTCACCGGCGCTGATATATTCCTTAACCCGAACAATCCCCGGGTTAAAAACAAAAATATGCCCGACTAGCAAAACTTTCTTATTGCGTTGCGCTAATAATTTTAACTCCTCACATTCTTTGGACTTTAATGCCAAGGGTTTCTCGCAAAGAACATGTTTTTGATGCTCGAGAACTTCTTTGGTTAAGGCAAAATGTGTATTCGTAGGAGAGGCAATACAAACAGTGTCAATATCAGGATTCTTTAAAATATCCTTATAATCTTTCGTTGTGATAATGGAGGGAAATAAATTCTTTACCGCCTTAAGTCGTTCTTCACTGACGTCCGCACACATGGGGACCTGACAATTCGGCAAAGAACTAAAGATCCGGATATGATTTGGCCCCCAATAACCACAACCGATCACACCAACACGAATCAAAATCATCCCCTTTTTTTTCTGTAAACTTGAATCATAAAGATATGATTAGTTGAAGCTCTTGGACATGGACTTCTTCTCTAGTCTTCATCATTAATACGTTATTATACTTGGGAATAAACTATCGGGGAAGTTTTTATTTTTAGATTTTTGTTCCCAAAAGAGGGATTTCTTAGATAATAAAGTTAAGAAGATTAAATATTTTATCGAAGATTAGAAACTCATATAATTAATGCGAACCCTACCCCTTTCATGAAACTATGGCCAGCACATCACCTAAACACTCCACATTCTTTATATCTTTCTTAAACTTTAATTTTAAATATTGTTATGTCCTCGCTGTGTCGATTGTCATTTTGATCAATAGTATCCAACTAACCCAAGAGATTATAAAACTTAACCAAGTAAGAAAATATCACTCCTACTCTTACCCCGGCCATCAATTTTTAGGAATTTCTTCCTTTTTAGAAAACAGTCAATATATTGGCTATTACACGGATAAAAATTTATCGGACAATCTCAGCGCCAGGCAATTTGCCCAGGCACAATATATTCTCGCTCCCATCATTCTTGATCTTAATTACATTCATCATCGTTATATCCTATTGGATTGTACCACAGAACAAAAAGCATGGGCGAAGATCAAAGAATTAAATTTAATCCCTTATAAAATAAGTAAGTCTGGGATTATTCTTGCCAAAAATCCTAATCAATGAGCTATACAGTACCATACCTGATCTCCTTTTTGATTGGTTACTTCCTGATAAGTCTAACCTTCTCTCTAACTCATGGGAATCAACGTAGCCGAACTTTACCCAATTCCCCCCCCTTGTATCTCCATTTTTTTCTCGCCGCCGGGTTAGGCTTAAGTATGAGTGCCAATATCGTTTTCTATATTCTTGTCTTTGTGGATCGTATCAATAAGAATTTTTCGATTCAATTTAACCTTCTACTCTTGTTTCTTCTTGTCCTTGCACAATTTTATTTTTGCCGAAAAAATAAAAATCCTTTTTGGAAGCTAGCGGGTTGGGATTTACAAAAATCTGCAGCTATTTTCTTGATCGTCCTACTATTAATCCCGCTGTGGAAGTACGCTCAATTATTTCAGCCCTTTGGTGGTTGGGATGCCTGGCAGGTATGGAACTTTAAAGCAAAATTCTTAACTTTAGGAGAAGATCATTGGAAGAATATGTTTAGTCCTCTTCTATGGCGGTCGAGTCCCCATTATCCGCTTTTGCTTCCCCTTATCAATGTTTGGGCATGGTTATTTTTAGATCAACCGCTGGATATCGTGCCCCTGATCACTGCTTCCCTGTTCACCTTCTTGACCGGAGGGTTATTATTCTCTTCTTTAAGCTCATTGACCAAAAATTATCATGCCATTTTCGCTACTTTACTTATTTTTACCTTACCGTTTTGGGCACTGTTGGCGACGAGTCAATACAGCGACATCGTATTAGCTTATTATCTGTTGGCGAGCATGATCTGTTGGTTAGAAGGCTCTCGACAAAATAGTCCTGCCTATCTATTCTTATCCGGTTTATTTCTAGGATCTTTAAGTTTTACTAAATCCGAAGGAACAATCGCAGTGACTGTTATTTTCCTATTAGCCATTTTTTATACTTTTTTTAATAAAGCGAAGACTTATGACCATAAACTCAAGCTCTTCTTTTCCTTTTTAGTGGGATCGGCGATCAATGGCCTCCCTACCCTTTTATTCGAATGGTTGTACGCGCCAATGAATCAAACCTTTATTAATGGCTTAATTTCAACTTCTCATCCTGCCAGCCTTGAACGATTCAAAGTGATTATGGTATTTTTTCTAGTCGAGATTATCAACAAAAAATGGAATGGATTGTGGATTTTATTGATGGCAGGAATTTTCTTAAGTAAAGGGAAAGGCTTTAATAAGACGCTTATCATTTTCCCCTTATTTCTGGGGACGTATCTAATGATCGTCTTGGTTTACTATTTTTTAAACACTTATTTTGAAATCTTCTGGTGGCTACAAAATACTTTGGCCAGAATATTATTTGGTATTCTACCCGTCGTTATCTTTTGGGTTTTTGTTTCCCTGGAGTGGGAGGATAAAAAATCACGTTCCAATGAGGGAGAATAAAATATCCTCCGCTTCATTCAGCATTTAAGGTCGTCGTATTTTTAAAACTTTATACTTCAAGATACCTGCCGGCACCTTAACCTCTACGGTTGCGCCTTCCTTATGTCCTAACAGACCTCGACCAATGGGAGATTGAATGGAAATCTTATTTTCCTCGTAACTAGCTTCTTCTGGTGAAACCAACATGTACTTAAATTCTTCATCCGTGTCTAAGTCCTTTAAGGTCACAATGGCTCCTATAAAAATTTTATCCGCTGGTATATTTTCATCATCAATAATACGTACACTAGACAATTTGGCTTCCAATTCCACAATCCTTGCCTCGCAATGAGCCTGGGCATCTTTAGCTGCATCATACTCTGCGTTTTCCGAAATATCTCCTTGTAAGCGCGCCTCTCCAATTGCTTTGGAGATTCTGCGTCGTTCCACTGTTTTCAAACGTTCTAGTTCATCCCTTAACTTTTGATAACCTTTTTTTGTTAAATAAATCTCTCCGGCCATACGACCCTCCGCAATGCTTTAAAATTTTTATCATTTTAACATATCTTCAAAGGGCTGACAAATAGCAAAGCTAATCCGAATCAACTCACATCAACGACTCTTAATAGCCTGCTCAGGGTCATTCCATTCATCTAATTTCCTTTGCGCCACTAGGAGCATCTTTTGATTATCTTGTTGAATGTAGAGCTTAATAGCATATCGAAGCATCCGTTTAGCAAATTCAGAATAGCCCACCTTTCGTAGGGTATTAGCTAAATTATAGTACGCATTGGCATAGGTGGGATCAGCAACAACAGCTTTTTTATACTCTGATATCGCAAGATCACAAAGATCATGAAAATCGTAAATATTACCTATATTATTATAAGCACTGGCCATTCGGGGATTACATTCTAAAGCTTTGAGATATTGTTCGATGGCCATCATCGGTTTACTTTCACTGACAAACACATCACCAAGACTCGAATAAGCTATCGCTAAATCGGGATTAAAATAAATGGCTTTTAAATAATTTTTTTTCGCCAATCGATGGTCATTCTTAGTCACCTTATAATAATTACCGAGGGCAACCATGGCTTTAGCAAAATAGGGTTTAATCTCTAACGACTTTTCAAAGTGCCATTTAGCCTTCTCTAAATCACCCATTGTCCAATAGACAGTCCCTAAATTATAGTAAGCCTCAGCATACCGTGGATCGATATTCAGTGCCTTCTGTAATACATCGATGGCTTCCTTAAATTTTTTTTGCTCGAAATAAGTACTGCCTAAATTATTATAAGCCAAGACAAAGTTATGATCTCCGTCTATTGCCATCCAATATTCTTTTTCCGCCTTTAATAAATCATTTCGACCAAGATAATAATTCGCCAAGTTATTGTGTGCCCTTGCCTTGTGAGGAGATTTTTGAACTATGTCTTGAAGAAAAAGTTCTTCATTATTCCAAATCTGATTTCTCTTAAAAGTCAAACCAGCAAAAATAACAACGATAACGAACATAATGACATTATAAAGAGCTGGCCTTTTGAACATCTTACTAAAACCAAAAGGCACCAGGAGCGAAAAACCTATCATCGGCAGATAGAGTCGATGCTCATTGATCACATCCGCGATCGGAAAAATACTGGTTTCAAGGCTAAGCGTAATAAAAAACCAAAATATACAAAAAGAAATTATTCTCTCTCGTCTATATATTCTCATAGCCACTATCAGAATGCCTGCTAAAACGCCAAAAGATAAATACGTCAGGAAACTAAAAAATGTTTTAGCAAGGGGATAATCGTAATCTAGATTTTGATGGATGGGAAGGATCAATAACCTTAAATAAGTCATAAATACATTGATTTGTGTTAGCAGGTACTCTTGTCTTGAAATTTGAGTCGTTTCTTGCATGATATCATAAAATCGATGCACATCTAACATCTTATGTCTCCATAGCATCAGAAGAAATGGAATTGTACCGGCAAAAACAATAAAGGGGGTTAATCTAAGCAATAATTTTGGAATCTTTTTCCAAGAAAAATCTATAAAATAAATCTCGTATAGGATCAACGCCGCAGGAAGAGTGACGATGATGGGTTTGGTAAAAAGCCCAAGGAAAGCCAAAAAAATGGCTAAAAAATAATATTGTAGTTTATTCGAAAAACGATAATATCCATAACAAACCATTGTTGATAGATAGAAAAAGGCGGCTAACAAAGTAGACCGCTGTGCAACATAAGTGACCGCCTGAGTTTGAATAGGATGGCATAGAAAAATCAGAACAGCAAAAACAATAATTTTATAAATCTGCCCCTGGGGCAGTGTTTCACTTTTTATTGTTTTCAGTAACGTAAGCCTTAAAAAAAGATAAAATAAAAACGCATTAAAAAAATGGGTAACAATGTTGAAAAGATGATATCCTTGGACATCAAGCCGACCAAAATGATAATTTAAAGCAAAGGTAAGATGAGAAAGAAATCGCGATGGGTCAAAATACCATAACCATTGAATATTTTTAAAATTTTTAATAATAGGGTTTTCGACAACAATAAAAATATCGTCAAAATAGAATGGCGCTCTCAAAGCAGGGTGATAAATGGCCCAACCAATAAGAACAATTAATAGGGGGAGTGAGACTCGATAAAAATTATTTTTAATTGGCTGATTAGGATTCAATATTTTTCTCCTAAAAACTTTTTTATTCTGCCATAATCCTTTAAGAAATTAAAGAACTTTTTCTAATCACCGGAAGCATTCAACTTTTTTTCAATACTTTCCACTATATCGCTACGACCTAGATTTCTATAAAACTTTAAAGCGTTACCAATGACCTGTTTTGATTGGTCAACCTCACCAAGAGCATATAAGGAATTGGCTAAATTGAAATATCCTTGGGCTAAGGATACGTCATATTGAACTGCACGTTCATAGTACTCTTTTGCTTTTTTATAATCATGAAAATAGAAGAAAATATTACCAATGTTATTATAGGCTTCCGCGAAATCTGGTTTTAATTTGGTGGCTTTATAATAATTCTTCATGGCTTCTTCAAAACGCTGGCACTGAAAACTGATATTCCCTAAATTATAATAAGCCGAGGCATTGTCCGGGTTAAGAGAAATGGTTTTCTCAAATTCTTCCTGCGCATCCTGCCAATTGCCTTGCTCAGAATAAATATTACCTAATCCAGCATGGACAGCAAAACTGTAGGGATTAATTTTATCTGCCGTTTTAAAAAAATTAAGAGCCTGGACATTATTTTTCAACTTTTTGTAAATGTTGGCAAGGCCAATATAAGGATCGGAATAATTAGGATATAATTTAACTAATCGTTCAAAAATTGTTTTGGCCTCAAGATATCTTTCCTGTTCATAATATAAAAAAGCTAGATTATTATAGGCAACAAAATAATTGGGGTTAAGAAAAATAGCTTTTTTGTATTCTTCTTCTGCCTCTAGTACGCTACCCTTCAAATTCAACATATATCCCAAATTATTATGGGCGCTGGCTTTATAAGGCGACTGTGCCACTGCATCTTCAAAAAGCACAATTGGATTTTGCCATATATCAATCCTTTTATAAGTTAGGAGGATAAATATCCCTATTAGCACTAATAACGTACAAAGCAATAATTGCTTTGTTTTAAAAATCTTATGGGCTCCTACACATACAAAAAGGGTAAATCCAAAAGAAGGTAAATAAAGCCAATGTTCCTGAATGAAATCGGATGAAGGGAAGATACTAGCCTGAAGATCCAATGTGATAAAAAACCAAAAAATTCCGAAAGCCATCAAAGGCCACTTCTTTATCATTTTCATCCCTAGAATTATAATAATGATAATAGCCAAGAAAGATATAAAAGTCGGATATTCAAATAAACGATGAGATATTTTATAATCATAGTCAAAATTTTGGTCAATAGGCAAAAATAACAAACGTATATCCGTTAACAAGAGATTCAGTTTTGTTAAAAGATGCTCTTTAAAAGTAGCCACCTGATATCCATCCGCAGCCAACTGAATCAACTTCTCATTCCCCAATAAGCCAAAAGGAATAATAATCAGCGGCAAGATTAAAACTAAAATTGTTCCCAAACGTTTTAAATCTATTTTGGGATCTTGTTTAAAAAAACAGATTTCGTAAACAAAAATTGCTATCGGAAGTGTCACCACCGAAGGTTTAGTCAGCATCCCGAAAAAAGAAGTCACTATGGCATAAAAGTAATAGTTCCCTCGATTATTTAATCTCGCTAAGACATATAAATAGATTGTTACCAAATAAAATAAAGAAGCTAATAATGTAGCCCTCTGCCCGACATAAATGACCGCCTGGGTCTGGATCGGATGAACAAAGAAAAGAAGTGAAGAGAATAAAGCCAATAAAAACTGGTCTTGAGCAGAGTAAATCCCTCTTAACTTTGGCATCTGGAAACTCAAACGGATAAAACAATAGACCAAAAAAGACACTAGGATGTGTAACAAAAGGTTAACCAGATGCCAACCAAAAACATTTAATCCACCAATAAAATAATTAAGAAGAAACATGCAATTCGTTAGAAATCGAGAAGGTTCATATTGCCACAGAATATCAAAATTGAGTTGTTTAATAAAAGGGTTATAAACAATTCTTGTATAATCTTCACAAATAAAACTAATATTATAACTTTTATGATACAGAATAAGCCCTATACAAGAAATAAGCGCGAGGACAACTCCCTCGCGCTTATTTCTTAAGTCACACAATTGCTGATAAAATTTTTGCAGAATATTCGTTTCCTTATTCAAGGATTCAAAAATAATGCTCGAGAAATATTGAGTTACAGATTAAATAAAATATTTCCTAAACATCACATATTCTCAATGGCTTTCATCATCACCGGGATAATTTCTTGAGCTTCTTCTTTGGTTAACCGTCCCAACTTAGCAAAGCGCCATTCCCCGCCCTGTGTTCTATTTTCACGAGTTAATTGTAATTTCTGGGCTCCCCCACTATACGAAAAAACTCCCACGGTGATTCTTGTATCCATAAATTCTTTCACCTCTTTAAATGACTCCACATCCAATGAACTATCATACGGCATTTATCCCTCCTTGTTGTAAATTATGCGTACAAATTTATCCCTCTCCTCTTATAAGCCGGGGATGTTTAACCCCGTCATATTTTTCATCTTCTCCGCGGCAACATGCTGTGATTTTTTAATTGCCGCATTAATGCTGCGTAACAAATTTTCTTCCAAGCGTCTTTTATCATCCGCAGGAATCAAATCTTGATCGATCTCGATGGATTGAAACTCTTGGGATCCTGTGACCACAATTTTAATACCGCGAACCTCATTCACCTCGATCCGTTCTGCATCTAACTCACGCTTAATTTGATCCGCCTGCCTCTTGAGTTCCATCAACTGCTTAATTTTATCCAGCATCGCTTAACTCCTCTTACTTTCATCTTTAATAAGGCATAATTCCCTGCACTTGACCTTGCTTAGATTGTCGCATATGATAGCCAGTATCTCTTAAAGTTGCAACCAAAAATGATTGCAAAAATATAATGATTAAAAAGGCGATGATAGGGGAAAAATCCAGTCCTCTCGGTGGAATCAATCTTCTCAAAGGCTCAAGAATGGGTTCGGTCAACCGATATAAAGATTGCACAATCGGATTAAAGGGATCGGGACTGACCCAACTCAGGATCGCTCGAAACAAAATAAGCCAATAGGTGATTGTCAAAACAATATCAACAACTCTCGATAGAGAAATAAGAAAGTTTCCTAGGATAATAGACATTATTCATCCTTTCTTGCCGATACTTTTTCCTGTTCATAATTAACCGCTTCGATGGGGAAAGGAATAACGATCCCTTCTTGGGCATATCGCTTGTGTAATCGTTTGATAAATTCGTGTTTAAGTAAATGTTGGTCGGTGAATTCTTTCGCTCGTAAAACAACCGCAAAATTAATACTAAAATCACCAAAGGTGTGGTGACGCAAAACCGGCTCAAAATCTTTAATACCGCCTGGAACGTCGCGTAAAGTTTCCCGCGCCACCTCCAGAGTCACGCGTTCTACGCGATCCAAATCCGAGCCATAATGAACCCTGACTTCAACAGGGAAATATAATTCTTTCTCCGGATAATAATAATTCACGATTTTGGAATTCACCAAAGCCTTGTTAGATAAAATGACAACATTATTGCTTGGCAGATATATCCAGGTAGAGCGCCACCCAATTTTCTGAACATATCCTTCTTCTCCTGACTCTAGCTTAATAAATTGGCCAACTAAAACTGGTTTATCAATGACTAGTTGTATACCGGAAAATAAATTTTCTAAGGTCGGCTGAATAGCCAAGGCAACCGCCAAAGAACCAATCCCTAAAGAAGCAATTAAAGGCGTAATCGAGATCCCAAAGCTATCCAACAAAATCAAGATGCCGAGGGTGATGACAATCGTTCTCACAAACCCGCGGGCAACACCGCCAGTTGTCCTTAAGATCTCAATTTTCGCTGAATATGTCTTGATAGCACTACTAATAAATTTGTCAATGAACAAAATAATCGCAACTACGGTCGCAATTTTAAAAGCGATTAAAAAAAAACGCGTCAACCCTTGTTGTCCGATGACCGGCAAGATGCGTTCAACAAGAGCACCACCACTAGTAAAAATCAAAAGAGTGACAGGAAAATCAGCCGCTTTAACAAAAATATCATCCAGATGGGTTTGTGTCTTTCTCGTGAATTTTCGTATCGCACTAAAACCGATTCGCTTAATAATCAGTAAAAAACTTACCCA
>JAHFGK010000272.1 GCA_023247475.1 Candidatus Omnitrophota bacterium | reverse complement strand
GAATTATATTGCTCGGGGTTAACATTTTTGGGATATATCTTCGTTACGTTACTAACAAGATTGTAGCCTTTGGGGGAGGGGTCGCGCTTTTGATGAGTAGTGCCATCGCGTATTGGTGGCTTTTATATGTTGATGCGAGCAGAGCAGATCTTTATATGTTTCGAACGGATATCCTTTTTGTCGGATTGTATTTTTTATTAGGAATGCTACTAAGAAATAATTTTGTTTGAAGTTACAAAGCTACAACACATGAAAATAAGTTGTAATTATTTATTTCTTTTGCTTTTATTGATTCTTACGCAATGTCCGTCGCTGGCTAGGGCTAGTTGTGAAGGAATCCGACCGTCTCTTTTATTAAAGGGTTGGTACGATCCAATTTCTCATGTGTTAATTAAAGAAGAAGGCGGTAATTCTGCAAAGATGAACAAAAGGGAATGAAGGTGCCAGGCACTTCGTGGTGCCGGGTAATTACGTGTCCCTCATTTGTGCCTGGCACGTTTCATATTCGTCGGAGAACATTGAGAAAATTTTGTCTCCCAAGCAAATCGCTGTCTGGAATTATTTACAAAAAGTGGACGAGGCAGCGCCCGCTGAGATTTCAAAGCATGCTAAAGTCGCTCGTCCAACAGTCAATCAGGTTTTAGACAAATTATTTCGTTTAAAGAAAATTGAGCGGTTGGGATTGGGAAGAACGACGAGGTATAGAAAGATTTAGGAACATCGCGGAATCCACGAGGGAAAAGGATAAAGACTAGGAAAAACTTGAATTTAGGCCCGCGGGCAGGAATTGGGATGAGGGACTAATTCGGGACGTGGACAGACAATACCGCATATTAATTTATATTATGGGTTCAAATAAAGAGGAATAGTAAGATTTATATGAATTCAAGACGTACAAAGGAAAAATTAGAAGAATTATTCAAGCAGCAAGGATTAAATTGGGTACGAGAGCAACTCGAAACTTCGGGCGGAGAAATCAACCAATTAGAGACTCCTTTTGCAAAGGTGTGGGTGCGAAATGAAGTGGATAGGTGTCGGCGGAAAGAATCCAAATCTGATAAGAGAGAAGAGCGGATTTGGAATCTTATTTTTTTGCTTATGGGTGCTTCCATTTCTGCATGGGTTTCTTGGCAGACAATAAGCGTTCAATTAGCAGTAGCTGTTGATCCTGTTATAGAGGTTCTTCCATCTAATAATGTAATTGGAAAGAAGGGCCAGTTTGAGTTATCTCTCAACAATGCTGGTGTAGCCGATCTCTACTCGATAGATATTTATTTGGATTATTTTGTAACGGAAACTCTTAGTTCTGGAGATATTCAATTAGTTAATATTCCACCGAGTTTGACCTTGCCGACTGCTCAAATAAAGGATTTAAAAAGAGGTGACGAACGTGGTTTCAAGATGGATATTAATCCGGCTTTGGCACAAATGAAGGATTTTTATAATAAAAAGAATGGTTTGCAAATGTGGTTCGTGCGGTTAATCATTGATTATCGTAGGAAGCCTGACGGAAAGAAGTTTGAAGATATGAAGGCTTATATAATTGATTTAAGCGGAAATGTTCTTATGGAAGAGCAAGATCGGGGTATAGAGAACCCTTATAGGCTAAGTTTCAGTCGTGTGAAAAGAATTCTTGGCGTTAAAGAATAGGAAGTTTTCTTGGAGAATAATCTTTGAAAAATATATTTCTAGAAACCTACGGCTGTTCCCCGCTTATCTGAATAAAATTTATAGTAGCGAGGACTACCCATATGTTAAGCTAAATGTTATGAAAAATATATTTCTTGAAACATATGGTTGGCCGATGGGGTTACTATTTGAGGACTTTTGGGGAATTCTTATCTAAGATTTATAAAAACTAGGGCGCCGTCCCCTTAACACCAACTAAAAGAATTGTAATCAAATGAATTTTTATCCCGAAAAAAAATTTACGAACATATTAAACGCAGTTGATCCATATCACTACCTAGTTACAACCTCTGAAGATTTATTATCACAACAAATTTTCCCTGATCTTAAGATGCCGTTTGTTGGAGCATGTGTATCAACAGGTGGCACTACACAAGTCACCTTATATTATAAACAATTCGAAATACCAAAGGGATCGCGTATTCCCCATTTGAGATGGTTCCGTGAGGATAATCAACTTTCAAAAGCTTACGACATTATTCTTCTTCCTATAAAAAGTGGTGACATTTTAATTGTTTCTTGGAAAGAGGCTATAGACCACTATACACCTCTAATTAAGGCTGGAGGGTTAGCTGGTCTGATTGAAACTAATCAGCTACCTCAGAAAAAGAAAGGTCACTTAAGCGAATACGGGGCGTATATCCCAACTGTCATAGATTTCGCAACACAAGAAATGGAAAGGCTTAAAATTGAAAGGAAATAACTCTAAAAAATAGCCGATGAACGAGTATGATTTTTAGGCTTATCTCAAAACTAGAGTACGACTAAAATATTTTTCACAATTTATTATGATTAATACACTTACACAAAAAAATATATTTCTTGAAACCTACGGTTGCCAAATGAACGAATATGACAGTGAATTGGTCCGGGCGATTCTCAGTAAAGAGAATTATGCCTTTGTCCCTAGCGAGCTCGATGCGGATATTGTCA
>JAHFGK010000068.1:4877-10359 GCA_023247475.1 Candidatus Omnitrophota bacterium | reverse complement strand
CCCTGAATTCGATGTTGCAAACGTCTCAGCAGCTGTAGAAATCGATCGTAAGGTGCTTTGTGCTAAAGCATCATTCGCTGAGAGTCTCGCTCTTAGCAAGTTCGGAATTGCTATGGCCGCTAAAAGGGCAATGATGGCCACAACAATCATGATCTCGACTAAGGTAAAACCTTTTTGGTTTTTCATTTGAGCATTCCTCCTTCTAGAGTACACTGAAGCCTAAGAACCGCCTCTTTCCAGAAGGATTTTCTTAAAACTATTATGAATAGATAATTGCAATTGTGTGACATGTTTTTCTGGAAAAGTAGATTGGTCCGTTGGCTATTTTTTACTTTATTTGACCACTTTCATCCCTCCTTTCTTAACCCTTAGATTAAGCCATAGGATATTAGAGATTGGAGTTACTACTAATTTTCCTATTGGCTTTGATTATATTTTCAGCTCAACCGCATTATATTTTATCAATGTCCGTCTTAGCGTCAAATCATATTCAATAAAAAAACCTATTCGTGGCAAAATAAAGAATAGGTCTTTCTTTTTTACTGTGGCAACTGGCTACCCTCCTTTTCTACCTTAACTTCACGGTAGGGCCCTACCCCGACGCTTCGGTCGGAGTCCCGACTTCCTCTAAATTTAATCTAGAAAACGTCGGGATAGCTTTGTGTCCCATCCTTACGAATGGTTTACCTTTATCACAATCGTATGTATATAGCTTTCTGCTTAAAGTATATGCTGCCTTTATCCATTTGTCAAGGTGACCTCTTAAACTTATTTAATTTCAAGGGGTTTCATGCCGTTTGATTAAATCTGGATGTCTCTTCCTCTCCGGTATAAGATTATGGCTTATCCTCATGTTCGTCGCTCGCCTCTGTGAGGGTGGATACTTCTTCTTTCAATTGCTGATTTTCCTCTTGGAGCATAGAAAAATAATCTTTTAATTGTTCTTTTTCTGTATTAAATCCACGCATGTCAACAGCGTTCTTCTGATACTGATTCTTAACTTGGGCCAATAAGGCCTCTAACTCCTTTTGATGAGTCGTTAATGCCTGAATTTCTCTGTCTCTGTCTATCGATTTTGAACTACCCCTCTCCACATTCCCTTCTAAAGGAACTTCTTCTTGCCCTTCAGGAATCAACGATTTTTTTTCATCCATCTTTTTCTTTAAGTGAACTTGTTGGTCTTTTAAATCTTCAACCTGCCTTACCAATACCCCAATCCCATTCTTAAGCTGAGATAACTCATTTTCAGTGGTCTTTTGCCTTCTATAACTTTCCGCAATTAATTGCTTAAAACCACTTTTATCCTTATGTAAAAGATGTTCCAGGGGTCTTTTCAAATCTTTCACCCTTTTTTGGAGACTAGCAATTTGGTTTTGTAGATCCAGCGTCTTTTTTTGTAAAGAAGTTTGTTGCTTTTTTTGTTCAAAGATCTTAGCTTGTAACTCATCACGCTCACTTTTGGTCTGTTGAAGACTTTGCTGCAAATTACCTAGTTTCTCCTTTCCACTCCTACCTTCATTAAGTTCATTCTGTGAGTTCTTGCCCGCCATTCTTCTCAATAAACTTTCCTTCTCCTCAAGCAATTGTTTTTCCGTTTTTAGCGACACACTCAATTCCTTTAATCGATTTTCATGTTCGTGAGAAGCATTTACTATTCTATTTCTTATATCTCTATTGACCTTGACAAAATTTTGTAAATCTTCAAAATATAATCGCAAAGACTCGATATCCCCATCAGCGGAACTCATCCTGCCTTCTCGTTTACTTTTAAAAACGAATAATTCCTGCCGAATCTGTTCATTCTTATCGACCATCGCTTGCAATTCGCTTTGCACCTGATTGAGCCGTGCCTTAAGAATATTTTGGTTATTGTCCAAAAGCGTCTTTTTTCTAGCTGGCTCAGAGGCCATGGTTCTTAGAGAAGATAATTCTTTTTTAATCTTTTTTGGGGTATCTTGACTTTCATTGAATAAAACTTTCAAATAATCCTTCTTTGTTTCTAGGGCACTTTTTTTCTTCTGATCCTGTCCAGCAATATCCCCTTCTAGGTGATGGACTTCTTTTTGTAGGCTTTGTATTTGGCTTTCTAAATCTCCTCGAGTATTTTGCTTCTCATTAACTTTTTGTTTCAATTCTGCCTCTTGCTCTTTCAGTTCATTTAATGTTTGTTCAAACTCAGTAAGTTTATTCTTTTCGGAAGTAATTGCGTTGATTCGGCCATTGCGTGAATCGTCAAGTCTTCGGATCTCCTCGGTGAATTGTTCATTCTCGGCCTTTAAACCGTTTAATTCTTCTTCAAATAATTCAAACCGTCTTTTTAATGATTTATTCTCGAGCAAAAAATTTTTATTGTCTTCTCCAATCTGTTGGGCTTTGCTTTTCAAGTCCACAAGAACCGTCTCCAAATCATCAATCGAATCGGCATAAACAATATATCCTCTACCTAAAATGAGGAGAAAAAAATTAAGAATTAAAATAGCCCTTAACTCTCTCAATAACATAATGATATTGAATTAAAGAATTTGAGTAATATTAATAATTGGTAAGAATAAGGCGATGACAATAAATCCCACCACAATTCCCAAAAAGCCGATAATCAATGGTTCAATAATGCTGGTTAAGCCAGCGACCGCCGCATCGACTTGGTCATCATAAAATTCGGCCACCTTGGTCAACATTTTTTCCATCTGACCCGACTTTTCGCCTATGGCAATCATTCGCGTCACCATCGGTGGAAAAATACCACTCTTAACCAAAGGAGCGGCAATACTCTCTCCTTCCCGAACTGTGTTCTTCACCTCTTCCACAACTACCTCTAAAACGCGATTGCCACAAGTGTGCCCCACAATATCGAGTGATTCTAAAATAGGAACCCCACTTTGAATGAGTGTTGCCAGTGTCCGACAAAACCGGCTAATAGCTACTTTACGGATGAGTTCACCAAAAATTGGAACTCTTAATTTGAGCCCATCAATTATTAAACTCCCCTTTTCTGTTCGATATAACCGGGAAAGAATAAAACCTAACAAAATAAGAATTGCAATCAGCCAAAGTATATTTTTTTTCACCACTTCACTGACGGTGATCAAAAGTAATGTGGGGGCAGGAAGTTTTTGATTAAAAGATGCATAGATGGAGGCAAACGTAGGGACCACTTTAACCAGCAACACTACCGTGATACAAATTGCCATAGTGATAACCACCATCGGGTAAATCATCGCAGACTTGACTTTCCGTCGCAATCGTAATGTCTTCTCCATATAATCCGAGATTCGATTAAGAATCTCATTGAGCACACCCCCAGTTTCACCAACTTTAACCATATTCACAAATAAACTGTCAAATGTTTTAGGATGTTTGGCAAAGGAGGCGGAAAGACTGCTCCCTAATTCTATATCTTCTTTAACGACATTAATTACACTGCGAAAATGCAGATTCGAAGTTTGTTCCGCCAAGGCGTCGAGGGCTTCCAGTATCGGGATACCCGCCTCAATCATCGTGGACAATTGTCGCGTAAAAACTACTAGGTCGTCACCTTTAACTTTTTTTCCTCCCAACGATATCTTTTTTAAGCCGGTTTCTTTAACAGGAACAATAGAAATGATGGTTAAGTCACGTTTACGTAATTCTTCCAGGACAGCAGTTTCGTTGTCGGCAACGACACTTCCAGTCAAGGTGCGGGCATTTTGATCTTTAGCGACATATTTGAAGGTGGCCATTGTCTTTTTTCCCTTCTTTACTAATTCTAATACTTAAAATAAGTTCATCAACTGCTGAAAGAAATATTATTTTTCTCTTTTATTTTTGTTTCCCTGGACCGTACCAGCGAGCGACGGCCTCATCAATTTCTGTCTCGGTCGCAATAAAGGTAGCCACTTTACATTGCGTCATTTCCTCCAACTTCTTTCTAACCGTCATATTTAATGGATCCGCCATGACCACACTCAAGACATTGCCAACCCGATCAAGCGGAATCAAATGAAACTCTCTGGCGATTTCTGCAGAAACAAGTTGAAGAATTTCTTTATCAATATCATATTTGGTAATCGCAATATAAGGCAGATTGTATTGAATAATAAGAGCAACAACAATATCTCGTTCCTCAATATATCCTAATTTAACCAAAATTTCTCCAAGAAATTGTTTTTCCTTCTTCTGAATCTCAAGAGCTTCTTTGAGTTGTTCAGGAGTGATTACTTTACGTTGAACCAAAATTTCCCCTAAAAGGGGTTTTTCTATCTCGGGTAATTTCTCGAGAGCGGTCATACTTGCTCCTTTCAATGATCCAGCACTTTGGGGTTATTCACTTCGAATAGTTCACAGGTGCTAGATCAAAAAAATATTGCCCTAGTCGTTTTACTCATTCGAGGTAACTCGAAAAACTTCTTCCAAAGTCGTCTGGCCAGCGAGCCATTTTTGTATGCTGTCTTCCCAAAGGGTTATCATCCCTTGTTTTTCAATAGAGTAGCGTTTTATTTCATCCGAGGATCTTTCTCTAATCAACATATCACGGATGGTATCATCCACCTCCAAAATCTCGGTGATCCCTAAGCGACCCAAATATCCTGTTTGTCGACAACGGTCACAACCCCGACCATGATAAAACACGGTGCGTGGTTTAATCTCATGTTTAATTCTTTTAAGTACGGTGTCCGGAATCTCGACAGGTTCCTTACAATGGGAACATATTTTACGGCACAACCGCTGAGCGCAAACCAGAACTAAACTGGAAGCCACCAAAAATGGTTCAATGCCCATATCCACTAAACGAGTCAATGCCCCGGCCGCATCGTTGGTATGCAGTGTCGAAAAAACCAATTGACCTGTTAAAGAGGCCTTAATGGCAATATCGGCTGTTTCGGAATCACGGATTTCTCCGACCATCACAATATCAGGACTCTGTCTTAAAATAGATCTTAAACCTGAGGCAAAGGTGAGGCCTATTTCCGGTCGCGCTTGAATCTGTGTTAAACCTTCCAGCAGATATTCAACCGGATCCTCTACAGTAATAATATTTTTGTCAGTTGTATTAAGTTCACTAATAATACAATAAAGAGTCGTTGATTTTCCACTCCCGGTGGGTCCCGTCACTAGAATCATTCCAAATGGTTTCCTGACAGCCTCTTTTATTTTCTCAACCGCCTTCTCGGAAAACCCCAGACCATTTAATCCCACCTTTAAATTTTTCTTATCCAAAACCCGCAAAACAATTTTCTGCCCGAATATGGTTGGTAAGACGGAAACACGAAAATCGACTTCCTGTCCCAAAATTTTCACTTTAAATCGTCCGTCCTGTGGCATGCGCGTTGTGGTGATATCCAGCCGTGACATAATCTTAATGCGAATGGTAACCGCATTAAGATTTTCTTTAGGGATATTCAAAATATCCTGCAAAATGCCATCGATGCGATAACGAACCCGCATATGTTCAACCGTTGGTTCCATATGAATATCCGGGGCCCTTTGTTTAATCGCTTCTCGA
>JAHFGK010000068.1:0-4867 GCA_023247475.1 Candidatus Omnitrophota bacterium | reverse complement strand
CATACGGATAATAGGAGCCTGTTCGCCTTCATCGATATTGACATCGGCATCTGTGGTTTTATCTTCACTGACAATTTCTAAATCTTCCACATCAATATCCTTGCTGACCTCCGCCACACTCACAGCAAGTTGAGTGCCATAATAAAGATCAATCGCCGACATGATTTCCGAATCCGTGCACATAATCACATCGATATCTTTTCCCGTGATACTTTTAAGATCATCAATAGCAAAAATGTTTAAAGGATCCGAGAGGGCGATGGTGAGGGTACTCTCCATCTTGGAAATTGGAATAATGCGATACTGTCGGGCAATGCGCTCAGGGATCACTTCTTTAAGATTGGGATCGATACGAAATTTTTTAAGATTAATAAAGGGAATATGGAGCTCTTTAACCAGTAAGATTAATAAATCTTTTTCATTAATAAATCCTTTCTCAATGAGCGCCCGATCCAGCCCAATACCTCTTTTCCTTTGAAGTTCTAGAGCTATGTTAATATCATTTTGAGTCAATCGCTTTGACTCAATTAAGGTTTTAATAATTTTTTCTTTGAGCGTCTTAGTCATTGAGAAAATTATTAGCCTTTTCTTTACCAGTAGAAAAATTCTTCAGTCGATCGTCAAATAAAAAAAGGCAACATTGATTTCCTTGACATACAGAAAAATCAATGAGGTTGATTTTCCATCACCTCATCGGGTGCGGTGACACGTAAGACTTCTTCTAGAGTGGTTGAGCCACTTAAAGCCTTCAGCAGTCCATCTTCCCGCATCGTTCTCATTCCTTCGCGCCGTCCCATTTCTTTAATCTTATATTCCCCAACCCGTGCAAGAATAAGTTCCTTCACTTTTGGTGTTAAAACAAGGACCTCAATAATCCCAACTCTTCCCCGATATCCTGTATTAAAGCAATTTTTGCATCCTTTCCCACGGAAAAATGCAATTTCCTTTTTATGGGTGATCCTCTTTAAATCCAATCGCTCGTGTAATTCTTTCGGTATATCATAAGATTCTTTACACTGTTCACAAATTTTTCTCAGCAACCTTTGTCCCACAACGGCAATAACAGACGAACATATCAAGAATGGTTCGATGCCCATATTCACCATCCGGATGACCGAACCGGCGGCGGTGGTTGTGTGTAAAGAACTTAAAACGAGATGTCCCGTCAATGCCGCTTTCACCGCAATATCGAGGGTCTCGGAATCACGGATTTCACCCACCATGATGATATCCGGATCCTGTCTTAAAATCGACCGTAACGAAGAGGCAAAAGTTAATCCTAAATGAGGGAGAACATTGACTTGCGTTATCCCTTTCATCTGGTATTCCACCGGATCTTCTACCGTAACAATATTTTTCCCGGGGGAATCGACAAATTTAAGAACCGAATACAAAGTGGTCGTTTTCCCACTGCCCGTGGGGCCGCAAGTTAAGATCATCCCATGAGGGAGAAGAGAACATTCCTTTAATTGCTCTAAAGAATGCTCATCAAACCCGAGCCCACTGATTCCCAAAACGGCCGCATTCTTATCGAGGACACGTAAAACTACCTTTTCTCCAAACGCGGTCGGCAGGACACTGACACGAAAATCAACTTCCTTTTCCTTATCCAAAATGATTTTGAAACGGCCGTCCTGAGGCAAACGATGTTCGGAGATATCTAAATTGGAAATCACTTTAATTCTAGAAATGACAGGGAAATGTAGGGCTTTAGACATTTGATCCACTTCTCGGATCACCCCATCGACACGATAACGAATTCTTAAAGTTTTTTCCAAAGGTTCTATAAACACATCACTGGCCTTTGCAACCACCGATTGACGAATAATCGCGTCCGTTAATTTAATAATGGGCGCCTCATCCATAATGGTTTCGGTCTGTCTTTTATCGAATTCGCCCGAATCTTTAATCAATTCAAGATCTTCCGCCTCTTTGATATCCTGCATAATCTTTTCAAATGTCTCAGTCGTCTCGCTGCCGTAAGATTTTTCAATAGCCTGTATAATATCGCTGGCCTTTGCGATGATCGGATTAATCTTAAAGCCCGTGAGCGTCTCCACATTATCGATTTCCAGAATATTCAAGGGATCAGCCATGGCTAAGGTGATATTATCTCCTATCTTCGAAATAGGAATAATTTGATAACCGGTGGCCATATCTTTGGGGATCAATTTAACAACCACAGGATCGATCTTAAAACGAGAAATGTCGATGCGGGGGATGCCTAGGCTTTGACTTAAAATTAAACCGAGCTGATCTTCGGTGATGAGATTTTTTCCCACAAGAACTTTTCCTAAGGGAACACCAGATTTTTTTTGCTCCTCCACAGCACGCTCTAAATCTTCCGGCTTAATGAGTTTTTCTTTAATTAATATTTCTTGCAGACGTTGTTTGAAGGAAAGCATTATTTTTTAAATTTTTTATAATATTTGTCGATCGCTTCTTTTATATCACTCGCCGTGCTCACAAAGGCCTGAACCGTGCACCCGGTGATGAGTTCAACATCATCCGCTGCTTGCACATTTAAAGGATCGGCCATAGCCAGCGTCAAACTTTTTCCTATTTTATCAATAGGGATAAGACAAAATTGATGACACACATTCTCTGGGACGGAATTGATCACATCCTGATCAATTTCATAATCATGGAGTGGAAGATAAGGAAAACCGTACTGACACGTCAGAGCTTGGGCGATATCTTCCTCCGTTGCAAATCTTAACTTCACCAAAACTTCCCCAAACAAACCACCCTTTTCTTTCTGATAGGCAAGAGCCATTTCCACCTGTTGCTTATCGATAACACCCATTTCCACAAGTAGCTCTCCAAGCTGTTTACTAGATGTTTTCTTATAATGCTTCATAACATTCGCTTACATTCAAGGCTGCCTTCTAAGAGAAAAACAATTTATCGTAAAAATGGCTTCTCCCTCATTTATAAATAACGCGATTACCACCTTGTTTCATCACTTCTTTAAGTAGCTCATGACATTTGCTGATTAATTCATCGGCTGTATTACCATCCAAGGGATTTTCGGCGATAGCTAATGCGCAGGTTAACTTACTAGATTCTCCTTGTCTTGAAAACCATTCTTCTATTTTCCGTTTTAATTCCTCCGCCCATTGAATCGATTGCCGTTTATTCTTATCCGGAAGGATTATGGCAAATTCGTGATCACCAAATCGTGCCGCTTTTTCATTTGGGCCAACCGTCTCTTTTAATATATCGGCCACTTTAATCAGGACATTTTCTGCCTCAATATGCCCAGAACTTTTCAGGTATTCTTCAAAATAATCCACTCCAAAAAGAATAAAGGAGCACGGTTGCTGAGAACGTACAGCATCTTTAATGGCCTCATCCAATTTTTTATGGATATAAGTATGGTTATATAGTCCAGTCAAATGATCAAGGGCAGATAACTTCTCGACCTCTCTCGTTAAAAGATCATTTAAAATGGCAATAGAAATTTGTTTTGAAATGAGTTGCAACAATTCAGTTTCGGTTGTCGAAAATTGAAATTGCGGGGTATCATTGCCGACAATGAGCAACCCAAAGGTATTGCCTTTCGAAACGATGGGGGATAAAACAGCATTTCTGACGGAAAAAAGGCTACGGAATTCATCAATTTCGTGTGACGTTTTGATATCTTTGTCGATAATAAAAGGCTCCTGTTGTAAAAGAGTTTTGCCCAACAAACCTTCGCCTAATTTAATATCAATGTTATTAAGTCCTTGATCAATCAATTCATCACTTTTCTCTCCTTCAAGATATCGTATACGAAATTTATTGGTATCTCGATCTTTTAAGATGATACAACCTAAATTCACTGCTTCCGATTCCAGGCATTTATTGATCGCAAATTCCAGCACTTGAGTAAGAGGAGTATTCTGTGAAATGAGATGGCTCACCTCAATCAAATTAGAAAGAACGAGGATCCGTTCATTAATTTCCACTTTAATCGACTCTGTTTTCTGCCCCAAGGATTCTAATTCATCAATACTTTCTTTAATCCGGTGGGTCATACTGTTCAAGGATTTCCCTAGTTGGCCGATCTCATCCTCACGGGCCATTTCAATTTCCCGGCTTAAATCACCATCGGCAATCTTTTTAGCCGCTTGACTAATCGCGATGACGGGGTAAACAATTTGAATAATAATAAAAAAACTTATCAAAAGAATTAGTACAATAACAAACACAACGATTGGCAATGTATTTCTGACTTCAAAAAAGGATGCGATGCCAGGAAATAAATAACCTAAAAAAACTAAAAGCGATAAGATAATTAACCCTAAGGCCACCCAGAGTTCATTCTTAAGACCACCTGCACTTAAAATCATTTTGGACCTTGCCTTCATAACTATTTGACCCTCTAATGAGTATTAATATTAATATTTGCTATTCTAAAGTTTACTATACGTCTCAAAATGAAACAATTACATTTGTGAAATTCTTCATAATGATAAATGTCGTTGCCAGAGAATTTAATTAAAAAAGTGTTCTGCGTTTGCTTAAGTTAACCAGTAAACCCATCATAATAACAAATATCATAAAAGAAGTCCGACCATAACTAATCAAGGGAAGCGTTATCCCCACCACTGGACAGAGCCCCATCACCATTCCAATGTTAATAATGACCTGTAAGGTTAAAATACTGACAATTCCCACCGCCACCATAGACCCAAATTGGTCTTTGAGGTGTTCCGCAATCCTCAAGCCGCAGGAAATCACAATAAAATAAAATGATAACAAAACTAAGGCACCGATCAAACCCCATTCCTCCCCGATTACGGAAAATATAAAATCGGTATGACGTTCGGGCAGAAAATTAAGCTGGTTCTGCGTCCCTGAGAACCATCCCTTTCCAAATATT
>JAHFGK010000002.1 GCA_023247475.1 Candidatus Omnitrophota bacterium | reverse complement strand
AAAATCCAACGGAGTATGTCAAAATTCCGGATGCACCGAATTCTTATTATACTTTTCCGACCACGCGTTATATCACCAAGAGAGATTTCCCTGAGAATATGGAATCTGTCGATTTTTATTCCATTAAGCCCGAACATTCGCATATGCCTTTAATTGCGATGCTGGTTCTCACTCAGCTTTCGGTGGGTGCTTTTTTTGCAATTTTATTTTTAAAAAATGATTTACCTTCCCAGTTTAGAGATGCCTTAACACCCTATCATGTTTTGATGGCGTTGGGTGTCGGTCTTCTGGCTTTGGTTGTGAGTATATTCCACTTAGGCCGACCACTTTATGCTTTCCGTGTGGTGATCGGATTAAAAAAATCTTGGTTGAGTCGAGAGATCATCGCATTTGGTATCTTTGCCTTTTTGGCCACAATCTATGCCATGAGTTATTGGTTCAATTCACCTCAAGGTCTTATGGGGGTAAAACTTTTTTCCTATCCAGTGATGGATGCTTTAGCCGTATCAACGGCGGCGGTGGGAGCGTTAGGGGTCTTTTGTTCTGTTATGGTTTACAAGGTGACACATCGACCTTTCTGGGACAATCCTATGACAACGATGAAATTCTTTTTAACCACGGGCATTTTGGGAATCTCAAGCATACTTCTGACCACCATGATTTTTTCCAAGACATACACTCCCATGACGATGTCTTTTATTATGCAATCCTTGGGCAGTACCTATTATGCCGTCTTAGTTGCTTTGACAACCGTTAAGTTGTTTGTTGAAGCGAGTATTTTTCTTCATCTTGGTGATCGCAAACTTACTTCTCTTAAAAAAACGGTGTTTTTGATGAGAGGACCGTTTGGATGGATAACATTTTGGCGTTTTGTCTGTGGGGTGATCGGAGGGATTTTACTCCCTCTTTTGTTTTCGGATGGATATAAAAGCATGGGATCAGTAGGGATCTTAGGGATGTCCTTTACAATTTTCCTTTTATCTTTGAGTGGGGAATTTTTAGAAAGATATTTGTTCTTTAGAACAGTTGTGTCTCTTAAAATGCCAGGAGCTAAGATTTCATGAGTGAAAAGAATCGGTTAATCAAAAAGATCAAAGATCTCGTTTATCAAAAGGATGGGCCATTCACACAAGAGTTGGCATTGGAATCCTCTGTGGTGGGTCTGGGGAAATTACCTAAACGTTTTTTACCTGATCAAACGACTGATATGGTCTGTGGGTTTTGTTCAGTGGGTTGCGCTCTGACCATTCATATCAAAGAAAAAGAGGCGGTGAATTTAACCCCGACTTTGGATTATCCTGTGAATTTGGGCCAGGCCTGTCCGAAAGGATGGGAGGCCTTAACGCCATTAAAAGCTCCGGACCGTGCGACCACACCCTATTTAAGAGTTCCATCGGGGAAATTAGTTCCCGTGGATTGGGATACGGCTCTTAAGACTTTTGTTAACCGTTTTAAAAAGATTCAGCAGACCTATGGCCAAGAGAGTATAGCGTTTTTAAGCACAGGTCAAATCTGTACAGAGGAAATGGCGTATTTGGGGGCTTTGGCGAAATTTGGGATGGGGATGATTCATGGCGATGGAAATACCCGGCAATGCATGGCCACCGCTGTTGTGGCGTATAAACAATCGTTTGGTTTCGATGCCCCGCCCTATACGTATAAAGATTTTGAAAAAAGCGATGTCTTAGTTTTTGTCGGCGCCAATCCGTGTATTGCCCATCCGATTATGTGGGAAAGGGTCTACCGTAATCCACACAACCCAGAAATCATTGTCATTGATCCTCGAAAAACCGAGACCGCTATGGCCGCCACCAAACATTATGCCTTGGTTCCCAAAACAGATCTTACCTTATTCTATGGCCTGGCGCATATCCTGATTGAGAAAGAATGGATTGATAAAAAGTATATCGAAAACCACACGAATGGTTTTGAAGAATTCAAAGCCCATGTGCAAAAGTTTACTCCAGAGTATGTCAGTCAAGTTACGGGGCTAGACATTCATCAGATTTATGAATTAGCTTCGATTATTCATTCTGGGAAACGCGTCTCTTTTTGGTGGACTATGGGCGTGAACCAGAGTTATGAGGGGGTTCGAACCGCCCAGGCCTTGATTAATTTGGCTTTGATGACGGGAAATATTGGAAAGCCCGGCACCGGCGCCAATTCCATTACGGGACAATGCAATGCTATGGGCTCAAGGTTGTTTAGTAATACAACAAATCTTTTGGGTGGCCATGATTTTTTAAATCCCCACCATTGTCAGAAAGTGGCTTCGATTTTGGGGATCGATCCCGAGTTGATCCCTAAGCAAAACAGTTTAGCCTATGATGAGATTATAGAGAAAATTGTCTCCAGTAAGATTAAAGGACTTTGGGTGATCGCAACGAACCCTGCACATTCTTGGATTAATCAAAATGAATTCCGTCAGATTATTACTAATCTAGAATTTTTGGTAGTGCAAGATATGTATTATACGACAGAGACCGCTAAGCTTGCTGATCTTATTCTTCCTGCCGCAGGCTGGGGAGAAAAAGAGGGAACCGTGATTAATTCCGAAAGACGCATTGGATTATTTAAAAGGATCGCGAAAGCGCCGGGAGAGGCGCTGGCCGATTTTTATATTTTTAAACTGATCGCTCAATATTGGGGATGTGAAAAGCTTTTTGAAGAATGGACCTCACCTGAAGCTATTTTTCAAATTTTGAAGAGAATCTCCAAAGGAATGCCCTGTGACATCACGGGGATCAAAGATTATAAGATGATTGATGAGGCCAGGGGCATTCAATGGCCTTTTCCTGAGGGAATAGAATTAAAAAACAATGAACGTCGATTATTTGAAGATGGGAGGTATTATCATGCCGATGGGAAAGCACGATTTATCTTTGAAAATATTCGCTCCTCTCCGGAACCAACGGATGAGGCATATCCTTTTGTGCTTTTAACTGGTCGGGGATCATCTTCTCAGTGGCATACACAAACGCGTACAAGTAAATCGGCAATATTAAGAACGATGTATTCGAAGGACGTTTACGTCGAGATCAATCCGACGGATGCCCAAAAAATAAATATTGAGCAGAATCAATGGGTCTTTGTTGCTACACGAAGAGGGAAAATTAAGGCCTTAGCCTCAATTGTGCCAACGGTTAAGCGAGGACAAATTTTTATGCCGATGCATTATGAGGAAACTAATAAGCTTACCTTCCCGGCATTTGATCCTTATTCACGACAACCTTCGTATAAAATTTGTGCAGCCAACGTATCTCATAATCCTTATTGAGAGAGACTTTTTCAAATGATCATGTTTAATTCGAGTTTAGAACAAAAAGCGTATGTGGTGGCCGTTTGTCTTTCATCGGGTGGGATTCCTAAATTACCAGTTGATGTCGTTTCAGTGACGTGGGCAGGATTAGAAGGCGATGGCCATAACCATGAAAAGCATAATCGGCCGACTCAAGCGGTTTGCTTACAAGATATTGAGTTTTTGGAAGAACTCCGCAAAGAAGGCTTTCCTTTATCTTGTGGAACGATTGGTGAGAATTTAACCGTACGAAACCTTTATGTCCAAAATTTGCCTGTAGGAACAATCCTCAAATTTTCTGGGGGTGTTGTTTTAGAACTGACTAAACAGAGAAATCCTTGTTATGTCTTGGATACCATTGATGGGCGATTAAAAGAGGCCATTGTCGGCCGCTGTGGTTTTTATGCGAAAGTTCTTTGTGAAGGTAGTGTAAAAAAGGGAGAAACTATCGAAGTTGTTATACCGTCCTTGATGAAAGTTGGCTGACGGATTTTAATGATTCCTCAATAGGAGTTATTGATTTCTCTATGCGTGAAGATTTAATAGAACATTCGGAACATGAAAGGCTCGATATTGCGCAGCTGCAAGAGCTAGAAATTTTACGCAAGATCGTTGATCTTAGCTGTTCGGACATGGATTTAACCCGCAATCTTAATGAGATTGTCGAGATTGTTAATGATACAACTGGGGCCGATTCGGTTTTTATTTATCTTTATGATGACAAGAAAGAAATTCTTACCCTTATGGCCTCCAAGACACCCCACCGGAATATGCTGGGTAAAATCAATTTAAAAATCGGCGAGGGGATCACCGGGTGGGTGGCGCAAGAAAACAGACCCGTTGCTATCAAGAAAAACGCTTATCAAGATTCACGCTTTAAAGGTTTCGATGTCTTACCCGAAGATCGCTACGAAGCCTTTCTTTCGGTTCCGATTGTTTATAAAGGGAAAGTGATCGGCGTTATTAATGTCCAGCATAGAAAACCGCATGAATATTCTCTCAGCACGATTAATCTTATCAAGACAATTGCCAAACAAGTTGGCGGTGTCATCGAAAATGCCCAGCTTTATGAAGAATCTAAAAAGAAGGCATCGCAATTCGACAGTTTAGCCAAGGTCAGCAAATCCATTATCTCCGAACATTATCTGGACGAAATTCTTAATCTCATTGTCGTTGTGACGGCGGAGATGTTAAATTCCAAAATATGCTCCATTATGCTTTTGGATGAGAAAAATGATGAATTAGGGATTAAAGCCACGCAGAGCTTAAGTGAAGAATATAAGAAAAAGCCAAACCTTAAAGTCAATAACAGTTTGAGCGGCGAAGTCATCAAGTCTCGTAAACCGATGGCGGTGTATGATGTGCGCCAAGAAGAAAAATATTTCTACCGTGATTTAGCCATTAAAGAAGAATTGACGTCGATGCTTTCTGTCCCGATGATTGTCAAAGATAAAGCGATTGGTATTATTAACGTTTATACCAAAACACCGCACCATTTTAGCGACGAGGAAATGGATGTTTTACAAATGGTCGCCAATCAGGCGGCCGTGGCTGTTGAGAATACTAAATTGATGGAAGAGGCGCTCAAGGCCAAAGAGGCATTAGAAACCCGCAAGTTAATTGAACGCGCTAAAGGAATTTTGATGCGCATGAACAGTCTCTCCGAAGAAACCGCCTACCGCATGATCCATAAAAAAAGTATGGACACCTGCCGTTCAATGAAAGAAATCGCGGAATCGATCATTTTGATGGATGAGTTGAGGAAATGAGGTACACCTCGCTTTGCTCGGTGCGATGGCTCTTTTGTTCTGAAGGATAATTTGGATTTGATAGTGGTAAAGAGCTCATCGAAAAATTTTCTTGACAAAATGATTCAGCGCAGATATACTTTCAATACTTAAAGGGCAAGGAAGTCCTCTTAAGACCAATGACGGTTTTAAGAGTTTTTCTTTTTAGTGGGCGATGATGTCCCGACAAGCCGAAAGTCTCGTCGGGATTTTTCGTTTTCATCCTAAGTAGTTAATCGAGATGAAAACGCCCTCAAGCCAAACATGATAGTGTTTGGCGAAGAGGATGACTACTAAAGAAAAAATTTTAAAAAGGGCATTGAAGCCCCGACAATAAATGTCGGGGCTTTTTTATTGGGCGATGAGGTCCAATAAAGTTTAAGAGGTCGAGAAGGAAAAATGTCCTTTAAGGAGTTTCAAAAATAGGCTTAATAAAGTTAACTAACAGAAGGGAAAACAGGAGGGTACAAGAATGGACGCAATTAATACTGGTGATACAGCATGGGTATTGGCCTCATCGGCGTTGGTCATGCTGATGACCCCTGGCCTCGCCTTTTTCTATGGCGGTATGGTGAGGCGCAAAAATGTTCTTAGTGTTCTTATGCAATGTTTTATTATCTTGTGCGTCGTAAGTCTTCAATGGGTTTTATTTGGGTATAGTCTTGCTTTCGGTCCAGGTAATGCATTTATCGGTGGTCTTAAGTGGGCATTTTTAAACGGTGTAGGGTTGGAACCCTATCCTGATTATTCCGCGACGATCCCGCATCAGGCATTTATGATTTTCCAGGCGATGTTTGCCATTATTACCCCAGCTCTCATTATTGGTGCTTTTGCAGAAAGGATGAAATTTTCTGCTTTCCTTGTTTTTATTCTTCTATGGGCTACTTTTGTGTATGATCCGATTTGTCATATGGTCTGGGCTGTTGGCGGATGGGTTAGAAATATGGGAGCACTGGATTTTGCGGGAGGTACGGTCGTCCATATTAATGCCGGGATCGCCGGATTAGCGGCTGCTTTGGTCATTGGGAAAAGAAAGGGATATGATAATAAACCAACGCCACTCCATAATCTGCCTTTTGTAGTTCTAGGAGCTTCTTTGCTTTGGTTTGGTTGGTTTGGGTTTAATGCAGGTAGTGCTTTAGCGGCTGGCGCGTTAGCTACAAGTGCTTTTGTGGTCACTCATACGGCAACGGCAGCGGCGGGTTTAAGCTGGGCCCTCTTGGAGTGGAAATTTAATGGGAAACCAACAATCTTTGGTACAGCGACAGGGGCTGTGGCAGGACTGGTTGCTATTACCCCTGCCTCAGGATTTGTCAATGTGATTGGAGCTATTTTCATAGGTCTGTTGGTGAGTGTTTTCTGTTTTATTGCTGTTGGGATTGTTAAACCAAAATTAGGCTATGATGATTCCTTAGATGCCTTTGGTGTTCACTGCATTGGAGGAGCCTGGGGCGCTTTGGCAACAGGTTTATTTGCCACCAAGACGATCAATTCCGCTGGTAATGATGGCCTTTTTTATGGTAATCCTGTTCAATTTATTATTCAGTTAAAAGCGGTTGTCATCACGTTAGTTTATAGTTTTGTTGTCACCCTTATTCTCTATAAAGTTGTCGATGCCATTATGGGCGGGAGAGTCGATGAAAGAGATGAAGCGATGGGATTGGATTTGACGCAGCATCACGAACAAGCTTATACCGTTTTAGAATAATAGTTAATTAAAGACTAGGAGGCTATAATGAAGCTAATCATAGCGATAATTCAACCTCATAAATTAGAGGATGTTAAAAAAGAACTGTACAAGGCCGAGGTGAATCTCATTACCGTCAACGAGGTCTTAGGCCACGGTCAACAAAAAGGTGTCACGGAATTTTATCGTGGGGCCAAGGAAACAGGGAACCTGTTAAGAAAGGTTCGCCTGGAAATTGCGGTGAATGAGAACTTTGTTGAGCCGACCATCAAAGCCATTGTTAGAGGCGCCAAAACCGGAAATATCGGTGATGGTAAGATTTTTGTTTTGGATTTACATCGTTGTATTCGCATTCGAACGGAAGAAGAAGGACCGAAGGCAATAGGATAGGTGTGCGAAGTTAGTATTTGGTCGGTCTTAGTAATGTAAAAAAGGTCGGTAAAAGCTGCTACGATAGCATTTATTTTTTTAAAAAAGTAAATTTTTTTAGGAATAAAAGCATCTTGTTTCGAAGGGCTTAAGTGTTTAAGCCATAAGCTGAAAAATATTGACAAAAATAATAAAAAGCTATACGCTATAGCGAACCTAAAATTTCGTCAATAAAGTTGAGAAAAAAGGAGGCGAACGAGGATTATTATAGAGAAGAAAATTATAAAAATCTATTAACGAAATAAAAAGGAGAAGTGAGTATGACTACACTGGTAACGAAAATTGACAGAGGAGGAAAGCGCACTGGTGCAGCGCTGGAAGGAAAACAAAATATGGATGGCAAAGTAAAGACAATTAAGAGCATCGTAGAGCTTATCAAGAAAAACAATATTCAGGTGGTCGATCTTAAGTTCAATGATCTTCCTGGTTTGTGGCAGCATTTTTCGATTCCCGCGGCGGATGTTATCGATGACATCGAGAGCCCCACCAGTATTTGGAATGATGGTATTGGATTTGATGGCTCCAGCATCCGAGGTTTTCAGAAAATTCAAGAAAGCGATATGATTTTAATGCTTGATCCTTCAACGGCTGTTGTTGATCCTGTATGCCAGATTCCAACGATCAGCATTCTTTGTGATATTTTTGATCCTGTCACCCGAGAGCCTTATTCTCGAGATCCGCGTTATATCGCTAAAAAGGCTGAGCATTATTTAGTAAAAACAAAAATTGCAACGACGAGTTACTGGGGACCGGAAGCAGAGTTTTTTATCCTTAATGATATCCGTTTCGATCAGACCGAAAACTGCGGATATTATTTTATTGATTCCAATGAAGGGGATTGGAACACAGGAAGAGATGAAAAGCCAAATCTAGGCTACAAGCCAAGATATAAGGAAGGTTACTTCCCTGTTCCGCCGCATGACACGCTCCAGGATCTTCGGTCGGAAATTATGTTGACTTTAAGGAAAGTCGGTGTGCCGGTCGAGGTCCATCATCATGAGGTGGCAACAGCTGGACAATGCGAAATAGACATCCGTTATGGTACCTTGGTAAAAATGGCCGATAATATGCTTTGGTATAAATACATTATTAAAAACACAGCTCGAAAACATAATATGACGGCAACCTTCATGCCTAAACCAATCTTTAAGGATAATGGTTCGGGTATGCATGTCCACCAAAGCTTATGGAAAGAGGGAAAGAATCTTTTCTTTGATAAGAATGGATACGCTCTTTTAAGCGATACCGCGAGGTATTATATTGGTGGGCTGTTGAAGCATGCCCATGCGCTGATGGCTTTTTGCGCGCCAACAACGAATTCTTACAAGAGACTCGTCCCTGGGTATGAAGCACCGGTCAATTTGGTCTTTTCGCAGAGAAATCGTTCCGCAGCCGTGCGTATTCCGATGTATTCTAAGAGTGAAAAATCGAAGAGAATCGAATTCAGACCGCCAGATCCATCCGCTAATCCTTATCTTGCTTTTGCAGCAATGTTGATGGCAGGACTAGACGGAATTAAAAATAAAATCGAGCCAGGGCAACCCATTGATAAAAACATTTATGACCTTCCTGAAAATGAAGCGAAAAGGGTTAAAACTGTTCCTCGTTCTTTGGAAGAGGCGTTGGATGCTTTGGATAAAGACCGCAGCTTTTTACTGGAAGGCGGTGTCTTTACCGAGGATGTTATTGATACTTGGATTCAGTATAAACACGAGGTAGAGATTGATGCGATTCGATTAAGACCGCATCCGCATGAATTTTATCTCTACTTTGATATTTAAAACCAGATTCGTTTTGTGGGCGAGAGTCCATAAGTTAGTTTTTAAGAACAATCAGCCCCGCCAATGCGAATTGGCGGGGCTGATTGTTTTAAGGGGAACCCAAAATGATCTTCGTTATCAAACATACACCCAGTGAAGGTCCGGGAACGATCGCCGATTTTTTAAAGGAAAAAGACTTACGCTTTCGTGAAGTCGAATTATATGCAGGTGATCATTTGCCGACGAAATTGTCTGAGGTGGATGCGGTGATTAGTATGGGGGGACCGATGAATGTTTATGAGGAAGAGCAATATCCTTTTTTAATGGAAGAAGATGAATTTTTTAAAAAAGTTCTTAAAGAAAGGGTTCCTTTTCTAGGGATATGTTTAGGGTCGCAGCTATTGGCGAAAGCCTCTAATGCAAAGGTTACAAAAGCCCCTATTAAGGAGATCGGTTGGTCGAAAGTACAATTGACTAAAGAAGGGCAACGTGATCCTTTTTTTGCAGGCCTCGATCAAGAATTTGATGTTTTTCAATGGCATGAAGACACCTTTGCTATTCCCAGAGAAGGGCAACATTTGGCCAAGTCTCAAGAATGTTTGCACCAAGCATTGAAAGTTGGGGCATGTGCGTATGGTTTACAATTTCATGTGGAAGTGACCGATGATATGATTACGGAATGGATTGAGGAAAATTTTAAAGATCCCCAAGAGTTGGCTGTTCAACAAAGAGAAATGCTTGGTCAATATGCGAAAATAAAAAATAAATTTAATAAGCAGGCGAATACTATTTATAATAATTTTGTGAACATTATCGCAAAAAATAAAAGAAAGACGTCATTCGCTGCGTCCGTTGTTAAGGCATAAATTTTTTTGTTTAACGATGCACAAAGATTAGGCAGGTTAAAGTACTATGTTACGGATTGGTTTAGCTCAAATCAACACCACCGTCGGCGATCTTTCGGGTAATTACCAAAAGATTGTCGGTGCTATGGAGCGTGCACAAAAAAGGGAGGTTGATATTATTGCCTTTCCGGAGCTTGCGATTTGTGGTTATCCGCCGGAGGATTTGTTATTTAAAGAAGATTTTGTCCGCGACAATCTAAAAATTTTACGTTCTTTGGCAAAAGATGTTAAGAAAATCACCGCGGTTGTAGGCTTCGTTGATATGGATGCAAAAAAGCATCTCTACAATGCAGCAGCGGTTATTGCGAATGGTCGTATAAAAGGTGTTTATTATAAACGAGCCCTTCCTAATTATGGTGTCTTTGATGAAAAACGTTATTTTACGGAAGGCAGAATTTCCCCTTTATTTTTTTATGGAAAAAATATTTTTGCCGTGAATATCTGCGAGGATATTTGGGTTGATAACGGTGTTTATCGTGAGCAAACTCAAAAAGGGGCGCAACTTTTAATTAATATTTCTTCTTCCCCTTATCATGTGGGGAAGTTGGAGTTGCGTGAGAAATTGCTCATGAATCGAGCTAAACAAACGAAGGCGTTTATCTGTTATGTTAATCTCATTGGAGGACAGGATGAATTAGTATTTGACGGTGGAAGTTTAATCATTGATCCCAAAGGGAAGACCCTTGCTTTAGGTAAACAGTTTGAAGAAGATTTCATCATTACCGATTTAGAGATCCCAGCGAGACCAAAGAAAAGGAAATCAACTCGGTATATCGTTTTATCGCAGACGAATCATAAAGAAATAATACCGGGGCAGCCGCATTTGGCTTCGCAATTAAGTCAAATTGAAGGGATCTACAAAGCGTTGATTTTAGGAACCCGTGATTATGTTCAAAAAAATGGATTTAAAAAAGTTGTGGTGGGTTTAAGTGGTGGCATTGATTCTTCCTTGGTTGCGGTGATTGCGAAAGAAGCTTTAGGTAAAGAAAATGTCATTGGTGTTTCGATGCCATCAAGATTTTCCTCGGAAGGGACGAAGTCCGATGCGCAAAAGGTTGCGGAAAATCTTGGTATTCGGTTTATGGTTGTTCCTATTGAAGAAATTTTCAATGCTTATTTGGAAACGTTAAGGGGTGAATTTGCCGGTCAACCATTTAATATAGCGGAAGAAAACCTTCAAGCCAGAATCCGGGGAAATATTTTAATGGCATTCTCGAATAAATTTGGATGGCTAGTGTTAACGACGGGAAATAAAAGTGAAATCGCGGTGGGGTATTGTACTCTTTATGGAGATATGTCGGGTGGGTTTGCCGTTATCAAAGATGTACCAAAGACGAAAGTCTATGAATTAGCGAGGCTTATAAACAGCCAACAAGGTAATATTATTCCGGAAAGTGTTTATGAACGTGCGCCAACGGCAGAGTTGAGAGAAAACCAAAAAGATCGGGACTCTTTACCACCGTATAATCTTCTCGATCAGTTATTAAGGGCGTACGTGGAAGAACATCAATCGTTCGCCCGAATGAGTAAGCAATTTAATGAAAAACATATTATTAAGGAAGTTATTAAGATGGTCGATAGAAGTGAATATAAACGTCGACAAGCACCGCCAGGAGTAAAAATTACTCCTCGGGCCTTTGGGAAAGACTGGCGATTGCCGATTACGAATCAATATAAGGAATTTTAAAACTACCAATCTTTTCAATTGCACTAGGGACCAAAAGACGATAAAATGGACACCTTAGATAAAATAGAAGACGCCTTTCAAACCTTTCAAAAAGGTCAGATCTATCGACTTGTGATTGATGATACCGAGAAACAACTGATCGATAAGGCATTAAAATATTCTTCTGGTAATCAGTTAATCGCCTCTCGAGTTTTAGGACTCAATCGTAATACCTTACGTTCAAAAATAAAAAAATATAATATTTGTATTAAACAATATCAATAGGAAGATTGTGCTATGCGAAAATTGAAAAAGAATAAAGCCATGAACGGTATTTTTTATCCTCCGCAACAAGGGCTCTATGATCCAGCTTTTGAGCACGAAGCCTGCGGTGTTGGCTTTATTGTTGATATGAAAGGAAAGCAATCCCATGAGATTGTGCGCAATGGGATTCAGATTTTAGAGAATTTAAGCCATCGAGGGGCATGCGGGTGTGACCCGGAAACCGGCGATGGGGCTGGTATCTTGGTTCAAATGCCGGATACGTTTTTAAGAAAAGAATGTAGGAAACTCAATATTATTTTACCACCCGAAGGCGACTATGGCGCTGGTTTGGTGTTTTTACCAACGGATTTAGCTGACCGTAACGCTGTGGAAGAATGGTTCGAACATATTATTCATGAGGAAGGACAAAAATTTTTAGGTTGGCGGGAGGTAACTCATGACAGTTCCAAGATTGGGAAAGTGGCCCGTTCCGTCGAGCCTGAATTCAAACAAATATTTATTGGTCGGGGAGAGAATATTCCTCCAGAGGCATTTGAACGAAAACTTTATGTTATCCGCAAGCTGATCGAGTTTAAAGTAAGAGCCTCTGAACTTAAGCAAAGAAATTATTTTTATATCTGTAGTTTATCCTCGAGGACGTTGGTCTATAAAGGGCAACTCATGGCGATACAGCTGGGTCGTTTCTTTGCGGATTTAGCCGATCCAACGATGGTTTCGGCATTGGCCATGGTGCACTCTCGCTATAGCACAAACACATTTCCTACGTGGGCCTTAGCTCATCCTTACCGTATACTATGCCATAACGGTGAAATTAATACTTTGAGAGGAAATATTAATTGGATGCATGCCCGTGAGACTCAATTTATCAGTGAGCAGTTCGCAGATGATATAAAGAAAATTTTACCCATTATTGTCCCCCACGGCAGTGATTCCGCTATTTTTGATAATGTTTTAGAGTTATTAGTGCTGGCGGGTCGTCCTTTACCGCATGCGGTGATGATGATGATCCCCGAGGCATGGAGTGGGCATGAGAGCATGGAAGAAGAGAAGAAAGCTTTTTACGAATATCATTCGTGTCTGATGGAGCCTTGGGATGGGCCGGCCTCTATCGCTTTTACCGACGGTCGTTATATTGGTGCGGTATTGGACCGTAATGGTTTAAGACCCTCGAGATTTTTAGTCACTAAGGATGATATCGTTGTGATGGCCTCGGAGACAGGTGTTTTGCCGATCTCACCGGAAAATATCAAGATGAAAGGACGTCTGCAACCGGGGAAGATGTTTTTGGTGGACACTCAAGAAGGCCGTATTATCGACGATAAAGAGCTTAAACATTCCTATGCGACGCGTCAACCATACGGCCAATGGTTAAAGGAAAATTTGGTGCACCTTAATTCTTTGCCGGAACCCAAGAAAATTCATGGTCTCGATGAGAAAACTCTTCTTTTGAGACAGAAGGCCTTTGGTTACACATTGGAAGATTTAAAGATTGTTTTGCAGCCGATGATCGCGGATGGTGAAGAAGCGGTTGGTTCCATGGGGGCGGATAATCCCTTAGCCGTTTTGTCCAATCGACCGCAATTGTTATTTAATTATTTTAAACAATTATTCGCGCAGGTGACCAATCCTCCGGTGGATGCGATTCGCGAAGAAGTGATTATGGCGGAAGATGTGTTGCTTGGGTCGGAAGGAAATCTTTTGGATGAAACACCGCAGCATTGCCATCGTCTGAAATTACCGCGGCCGATCATCTCTAATAAAGATTTAGAGAAGATTCGTAATGTCCGACAAGGAAATTTGAAAAGCATCACCTTGCCTATTTTATTTAAAAGGGCGGATGGGCTGAAGGGATTAGCCAAGGCTTTAGAAGAATTGTTTAAGAAAACGGATAAAGCCATTGAAGAAGGCTGTACAATTTTTATTCTATCCGATCGGGGGGTAGATAGCCGACATGTCCCGATGCCGTCTCTTTTGGCGTGTTCTGGTTTACATCACCATTTGATTCGACGAGGAACGCGAACGAAGGTGAGTTTGGTCATCGAGACCGGCGAGGCACACGAGATGCATCATTTTGCAGTTTTGTTGGGATATGGTGCCAATGCCATCAATCCTTATTTGGCGTTTGAGACCATTGAAAGCGAAATCAAAAAGGGCAATTTACCTACGGAGCTCACCTTTGAAAAGGCGGAAAAAAATTTTCTTAAAAGTTGCCGTAAGGGTTTGTTTAAGGTTATTTCCAAGATGGGAATCTCCACGATTCAATCCTACACCGGCGCACAGATCTTTGAGGCCGTTGGTTTGGGTCAGGAATTGATTGATAAATATTTTACGGCCACGGCCTCCCGTATCGGCGGTATCGGAATTGAAACGGTGGCAGAGGAGATGCTCCGTCGACATCAGACGGCTTTCCCTCAACTCGGTGAACCAGAGTCTATTTTGGATGTGGGCGGTGATTATTATTGGCGACGCGATGGAGAATTTCACCAGTTTAATCCAGAAACGATCGCTTTACTTCAACATGCGGTGCGAACCGGTAATTATCCATTATATAAAAGATATGCTAAGCTTGTCAACGAACGCACCAAAGAATTAGCGAATATCCGCGGACTTTTACACTTTAAAAAGGGAAATCCGCTTGCCATTGAAACAGTGGAACCGGCCTCGGAAATTGTCAAACGTTTTGCTACCGGGGCTATGTCGTATGGTTCCATTTCCAAAGAGACACATGAAACTTTAGCAATCGCCATGAACCGACTCGGTGGATTTTCGAATACAGGTGAGGGTGGCGAAGATGCCGATCGGTATAAAAAAGATCCCAATGGAGATTGGCGTCGAAGCCGTATCAAACAGGTGGCGCAAGGTCGTTTCGGTGTCACGATTGAATATTTAGTGAATGCCGATCAACTGCAGATCAAAATGGCCCAAGGGGCCAAACCCGGCGAAGGCGGACAACTTCCTGGATACAAGGTCAGTAAGGAAATTGCGAAGACACGTTATACTACACCGGGTGTGGGACTGATTTCGCCGCCACCGCATCATGATATTTATTCGATTGAAGATTTGGCACAATTGATTCATGATTTAAAAAATTCTAACCCCAGAGCCGATGTTAGTGTCAAACTCGTGGCGGAAGTGGGAGTGGGCACGATTGCCGCGGGTGTGTCAAAAGGAAAAGCGGATCATGTTCTTATTAGTGGTTATGAAGGAGGAACGGGTGCGTCTCCGCAGACGTCGATTAAACATGCTGGACTTCCGATGGAGTTAGGCATCGCTGAAACCCAACAAGTCTTAGTGATGAATGATTTGCGCGGTCGCATTCGTGTGCAGACCGACGGACAGCTGAAAACTGGTCGCGATGTGGTGATTGCCGCGATGTTAGGTGCGGATGAATTTGGGTTTTCAACCTCGGCGCTTGTGTCTTTAGGCTGTATTCTGCTTAGGAAGTGCCACTTAAATACCTGTTCCGTGGGGATTGCTACCCAAGATCCGGAACTTCGAAAAAAGTTTACCGGCAAACCCGAGCATGTGGTGAATTTTTTTACATTTTTGGCGGAGGAAGTTCGTGAGATTATGGCGGAATTAGGATTTAAGAAATTTGATGATCTGATTGGGCGAGTGGATATGCTGGAGACTAAACAGGTCATCGACCATTGGAAGGCTAAGGGATTGGATTTAACCAATGTTTTGCATAAACCCGATGTCCCGTCCTATGTGGCGATACGGCACGTGACCAGACAAGATCATGGCCTAGAGCGCGCCTTAGATAATAAGTTGATTGAACTTTGTCATGCGGCTATCGAAAATAAAAGGGCAGTGCAACTCGAAATACCTATCCAGAATACTAATCGCACCGTCGGTACAATGCTTAGCTCCGAGATTGCTCGACGATACGATCTGGCAGGCTTACCCGAGGATACGATACAAATCAAATTCACGGGTTCAGCAGGACAAAGCTTTGGTGCCTTTTTAGCTCATGGGGTGACTTTAACTTTGGAAGGTGATTCCAATGATTATTTAGGAAAGGGATTATCGGGAGGGAAAATTATTGTTTATCCACCGAAAAAAGCGACCTTTGTTCCCGAGGAAAATATTATTGTCGGCAATGTACTTCTTTACGGTGCGATTTGCGGGGAGGTTTATATTCGCGGATTAGCGGGGGAACGATTTGCTGTTCGAAACAGTGGTGCGTATGCGGTTGTGGAAGGCGTGGGCGATCATGGTTGTGAGTACATGACCGGAGGCCGAGTTGTTGTTTTGGGACCGACGGGACGCAATTTCGCCGCCGGGATGAGCGGTGGTTTTGCTTATGTCTGGGATCGAGAAAGAACATTTGCTCAACGGTGTAATTTAAACATGGTGGATTTGGTTCCCGTTGATCAAGAAGCGGATATTAAAGAATTGAAGACCCTTATTGAAAAACATTGGCAGTATACCAAAAGTACCGTCGCAAATGATGTTCTTAAGAATTGGGAGAAGACCCTTCCTCAATTTGTTAAGGTTTATCCAAAAGATTATCGACGAGTTATTGAAGAAGCCATGAAAATTAAGGACGAAAAACCACAGAGCGTCCTTAAGTAACTCAGCTAAGGATAGAGGTTCATCTATGGGTGATGTTAAAGGGTTCATGAAGTATGACAGGAAAGATTTTAAAAAAGAACCTGCTGGAGTTCGTGTTAAACATTGGAAAGAATTTTATACACCTTTACCTGAGGAAGAATTAAAAAAACAAGGGGCGCGCTGCATGGACTGCGGTGTGCCTTTTTGTCAGTCGGGTTGCCCCATCGGCAATATTATTCCCGATTGGAACGATTTGGTTTATAATAATCGTTGGCAAGAGGCCATTGAACGCTTACATAAAACCAATAACTTCCCGGAGTTCACGGGTCGTATCTGTCCTGCGCCTTGTGAGAATTCCTGTGTTTTGGCCATTAATCAACCTGCTGTTACCATTAAAAATATTGAAGTTGCTATCATTGAAAAGGCTTATCAGGAAGGATGGCTTAAACCCCGGCCTCCAACATTTCGGACGGGGAAAAAAGTGGCTGTTATTGGCTCGGGCCCCGCTGGCTTAGCTTGTGCTGATCAATTGAATAAGGCCGGACATTTTGTCAGTGTTTATGAAAAAAATGAGGCCTTGGGTGGACTCTTGACTTTAGGTATTCCTGATTTTAAGATGGAGAAGTGGGTGGTCGAGCGCCGACTGAAGCGCATGCGTCAAGAAGGCGTTGTCTTTAAGACTAAGACGCACGTGGGGGTCGATATTTCTGCCAAAGAATTATTAACTAAATACGATGCGCTTGTCTTGTGCGCAGGGGCAGAACAACCCAGAGATATTCCTATTCCTGGTCGAGAGTTACAGGGCATCTATTTTGCTATGGATTATTTAACTCAACAGAACCGCATTAATATGGGACAGAAAGGTGATTTTAAAGATCGCATTACCGCAGAAGGCAAACGCGTGGTTGTGTTAGGAGGAGGGGATACCGGTTCGGATTGTATTGGCACCGCCAATCGACAAGGGGCTATTGAAGTTCTAAACTTTGAATTGATGCCTTATCCTCCGAAGGAGCGGGACCCAGATAATCCCTGGCCTCAGTGGGCGTTTATTGAACGGTCTTCCACCTCCCATGATGAGGGGTGCAAACGGGATTATGGAATTATGACGAAACGATTTAGTGGAGAGAATGGTAAAGTCAAAAAACTTCATGCGGTTCGACTGGAATTCGGCCTCAAAGATCCTAGCACTGGTCGTCGAGCAATGACGGAAGTTCCCGGTTCTGATTTTATGGTTGATGTGGATTTGGTTCTTCTTGCTTTGGGATTTTTGGGCCCGGTTAAAAAGGGGATGCTGGAGGAATTGGCTGTTCAATTGGATGAGAGGGGCAATGTTAAAACGGATGAAAATAAAATGGCGAATATTCCCGGTATTTTTGCCGCAGGTGATATGCGTAGAGGTCAATCGTTAGTTGTTTGGGCGATCAATGAAGGACGAGCGGCAGCGGAGGGAGTTAATAAATACTTGATGCGTGCAGTAGGAGTTTGACTTTATAACGGAACAATTTTTAAATGTGCTTACACCATCAAAAGGTAAGCACAGAAGGAGAAAAAATGAAAAAGATTTTTATTGGGGTGATGACCATGAGTTTATTTTTGGTTGGATGCGGATCCCACGAAGATGCCACAGGAGTGGAAACCCAGAGTGAGTCCAAGCAAGTCGCATCCACTGTTAGCCCCGACTCTGCTATTGGTGCTCAACAGCTCATCGAACAAGGTAAAAAACATTTAAATGAAAGGGATGTGCCTTTGGCTATTAAGAATTTTCATGATGCTATTGTGGAGAACCCTCGGGGGGAAGAAGCCTATCTTATCCTTGGGCAAACCTATATGGAGTTGCAAAGTTATGATCGTGCCATTGAGACCTTGTCCGCCCTGACGAAAGTCGATCCCGGTAATGGTAAGGCCTACTATTTATTGGCGGTTGCCAATGGTATGGGTGGTCATAAAGAGCTTGCCAAAAAGAATGCACAAATGAGTGTAGAAATTTTTCAAGGTAAGAAGGATCAAGAAAATTTTTTAAAATCACTCGCTCTACTGCAGGGACTTCTTAAATCAGAGAAATCAGAGGATGCTAAATAAGAATTTTGTTTTTTAAAAGAATTGCTTAAGGGTGAGTTCCGTTTAAAGGTTAAGTAATAATTGTAAACAATTTATGATAATTATGATAAAGCGAATATCCATTTTGATCATGTTAGGGTGGATGATGTTTCCCCTTTCCAGGGTATATGCTGAAGGGGAGTCGGGGAACATCGTGCAGCAGTTAAATGAAATTAAGAAAGAAAAACAGAAATTCGTTGATGAATATAATCGACAAAAAAAAGGTTTACATAAAAGTTTACAAGATCGTTTAAAACAATACGATGATCCCAGAAGAGATCAAGAGGCCCGTGCTCAACTGATCCGAGAGACGAGCAAGAAAGAAGCTGAGTTACGGCAGGCTTTCCAATCGACGATGAAAGGGATCCTAGATAAAGAACAAGAGTTGATATCGAAAAACATAAATTCCTCCTCAGCACAAAAAAGTGGCTGGCTGATACAGAATCAACAACAAATAGACGAAACCCAGAGAATGCAGGATCTACAAAAAAGAATAGCCGAGCAAGATAGGGAAAGAGAAAAGGAAAATCCCAAAGTTACTTCCACTCAAAAGTCACTAGGAAATCAAATTCAAAATGTAATCAATCCCAAAGATCAAAATAAAGTTGATACTAAATCGAGATATGGTCGTAAAATACGCAAAACGAAAACAGCCAGTGATATGATAAGGGAAAGTATGCAGAGAATCGTTGATCGGACTAACCCCGAATATAAATAACGCCGTTAGGAGGGATTTGAATAGAAGATAATCAATGTCGACAGGCTTTCAGTCGAGGGATGAATATTAATACAAGATTTATCAGGGTGACTTTTTTGTCATTTAGAAAATTCATGTAATGGATTATAAGAAATTAGTTTTTAGATAAAGACAACTTTTTCACAAGTTGTCTTTTTATTTTTTTGAGGGACATCGCTTTATGCCAGTTAAATCAGAACGATATTTTGAGGATTTTGCGTCTTTTGGGAAAAAGATTTGGTTTAATGCCGCTAGTGAAGGTCCGTTAGCATTAAATGCCAAGCGTGAAGTTGAGGAAGCAGTCGAATGGAAAAGTAAACCGTATGAGTTAACATTAACTCGGTTTGCTTTAGTGCCTACGGAATTGAAGAAAAGTATTGCGCGATTAATAGGGGTCGATGAAAAGGATGTGATTCTCGGTAATAGCGCCAGTTATGGACTGCACATTCTCGCCAATGGTCTGTCTTGGCAAAAAGGGGATGAAATTCTAGTCATGCAAAATGATTTCCCGGTAAACATTTTGCCTTGGCTTGGCCTTCAAAAAAGCGGAGTCGTTGTTCGACAAATTAAAGTTAAGAGTAAAGTCTTAGCATTGGAAGAACTACTAGCCAACATCACTGCCAAAACAAAACTCTTTTGCATTTCTCACGTGCATACCTTTACTGGTTATGTTTTAGACATAGAGAAATTTGGTGAAATTTGTAAAGATAAAGGAATTATTTTTGTTGTCAATGTATCCCAATCCGCAGGAACGATGCCGATCGATATTTCCAAAATACTGGCGGATGCGGTTGTTTGCGCTGGATATAAATGGCTTTGCGGTCCTTATGCAACAGGATTTTTTTGGATGAAACCAGTCTTAAGGGAAAGCCTGGACTATAATCAAGCTTATTGGACGGTATTTTGCTCGGAAAAAGATTTAGTGGGGGAAGATGCTTTGACATTGGCGGAAATCAAGACATCACGAAAATACGATGTCTTTGGCACGGCCAATTTTTTTAATTTTAAACCTTTTAAGGCGGCGATTGATTATTGGCTTAATTTGGGTTTAGAACGGGTAAGAGCCTATCATGATCGCCTCATCGATAAAATCATTAATGATTTAGACAAAACAGAATTTTCTTTGATTAGTCCCAAAAAAGGGAGGCGACGTTCGAGCTTGCTGGTTTTTTCTTATAAAGATAAAGCAAAAAATAAAGTTATTCATCGACGATTAATTGAAGAAGGAATTTATACGGCTCTATGGAAAGGGAATTTACGCGTATCGCCGCATGTCTATAATACGTTGGAAGAGGTCGATAGATTTATTGAAATTTTAAATAGTTTAATTTAATAAAAAAAATCCCGCGCCTTCGCTCGGGATCAATTCGTCCCGCTTCTTGCTTTTCCGCCAAAGGCGGACGGACCCGCCTTTGGCTGGCGCAGAAAGCAGCGGGACTCATTGAAAGAGAGAAACAAATGTTATCCATCTCCACCGCTTGGAATTTTGCTGAAGGTTGTCAGGTTCGGGAAAAACTATTGGAAATTAAAAAGTTGGGACTCGAAACAATCGAATTAGGTTACACGTTAAGCGATCAACAAGTTAAAGAAATTGTCCCCTTATTAAAGGGAATGAATATCAAGGTCTCGAGCATTCATAATTTTTGTCCTGTGCCTAATGATGAGCCTTCTCCACGACATCTTTCCAATTATTATCGGCTATCATCGTTGGATGAAAAAGAACGACGGAAGGCTATTGAATGGACAAAGAAAACCATTGATCTGGCCAAACGAGTGGCCAGTAAGGCGGTTGTGATTCATGCCGGAACAGTGGAGATTGAGCATGATCCCTTTAAAGAATTAAGCAAGCTGTACCGAGAAGGGAAAATGAAAACCCCGGAGTTTGCTCAGCTCATCGATGGGATGCTTAACGCTCGAAAGAAAGCTAAACCCCCTTTTATGGATGCCATGATGAAAAGCCTCGAAGAAGTTGTTCCGTACGCCCAGCAGATAGGTGTGATTATCGGTTTAGAAACGCGGTATTACCCGACCGAGATTCCTAATTTTGAGGAAATAGGATATTTGTTAAATCTTTTCAGTAAAAGGGGGATGAAGTATTGGCATGATGTCGGGCATGGGGAGGTCAACGAACGCTTAGGGATAAGACCACAGCTCGATTTTCTTAAAACTTTTGCGGATCAGATGGTGGGAATGCATTTACACGGAGTGGAATTGTTACGCGATCATAAAGCCCCCTTTGTTGGCGATTTTGATCTAAAAAAAGTTTTTCCCTTTTTAAATGGATCATTAATTAAGGTGATCGAAGCACGGTATGCTACTTTTGAGGAATTAAAAGTAGCGGTTGAGAAGCTTTCTGTGTTCGAAGAATAAACTAAAAAATTTTCTTTTTACTCAATGATCTACATTTTCCTTTCCGTTTTTTTTGCCTATCTCACCTTCCCAAATTTATTTTATCTTTATGGTTTTAGTCCTTTAGCCTGGATTTTTGCCATTCCATTATTTTTTGTGCTCGAGAATAAAAATTTTTGGCGGCGCTGTTTGAATGGACTTTTTTTTGGATTACTTTTTTATGCCTGTCTTGTGCGCTGGATGACTTCTTATAATGAATTAGGTTATTATGCCTTTGTGGTGGCCTTGAGCATTCAGCCGGTGGTTTTCGCTTCCTTTTTAAAAACGAATTTTAAGAATAAGTTTTTGGAAATTTTGTATCCCCCGGCCCTTTGGGTGACATCGGAATTTTTAAGACCCTTCCTGTTTCATGGCTTTTCGTGGACAATAGGATATTCCCAAAGTTTTAATCCCGGTGTTATTCAGATAGTGGATGTATTGGGATCTTATGGGATATCCTTTGTGATTATTTTAGTGAATTATTGTTTGTTTAAGATATTAAAGGCTTCGCAAGAATCCGAGCAAAACCTCTGTTTAGGGACGATTGTGATCGCCATAAGCATTGTCTATGGATATGGATTTTTTTCGCCGAGATTTATTCATCAACCTTTATCCATGCACTCCTTTAAGATATGCACCGTACAGCCTAATATTAATCCTCACCAAAAATTAAATCGAGATTTGGTCCCCTTTCTTATTGACCAGCATGTCCAATGGACGCAAGAGTGTTTGCCCTACAAGCCAGATCTGATTGTGTGGCCGGAAACGTCTGTCCCTGATGATTTTCGTCGGGACGGTAACTTGAAAAACAAAATTATAGATGCGGTGGAAATGGCGCGAACAAATTTTCTTATCGGAGCTGCGTTATCGGAAGACGACAAAAGTTTTAATAGTGCTGTTTTATTGGATGAACGCGCTCAAATCCTAAATATTTATCATAAGAAAAATCTTGTACCGTTTAGTGAATATCAACCATTTAAAGAAATGGTACAAATTATGAATAAATTTCTGAATATGAAAAGTTATGAATTTGAAGCAGGGAGAAATTTGGGTGTGTTTTCTTCTAATTTTTCCATCTTCGGTGTTGGGATTTGTTCCGAAGATGCCTATCCTGAAACCTTTCGTCAACTGGCTTTAAAAAATGTTGGATTTATTATCTTAATGCTTAATGACGGTTGGTTCATTCATCCTGAGGCGTTGGTTATGCATGCACAGAATTCCATTATGCGAGCGGTAGAAAATAGGATTCCTATCGTGCGTGCCGCCAATACGGGTTTGTCCTGTTCTATCGATGTATACGGAAATGTGTCGCAACAACACCCCGCTTTGAACACTAAGGATTATTTTTTAACGACAATTCCAGCGGTGTCTATAAAAACATTTTATACAAAATATGGAGATTTTTTTGCCGTTTTGTGTACAGTCTTTGTTATAATCAGTTTTGTGTTTAACTAATTTTGCGGAAAGGATCGTCCATGAATAGAATAGTATTGGGAATTCTATTGTGCTCGCTGGTTTTGATTAGTAAAGTTTATGCCGGTGGAGCGGTGACGGGAAGACAAAAAGCACAAAAAGCGGCTGCCCAGCGTCAAGCGGTTGTCCAACAGGCCGTTGTTCAAAAAACCCTTATTGAAAGACAAAAGCAAATGGCCGTAGAGCAGGGTGTCGAACAGGTTATTGAGGTGCCTAAGCCGGTGGATGAATTTGAAGTTGCGGAGGTCGTTGACTTTGATCAAGTTTGGAAATCTTTGGAAAGTTCTAGCCAAGCCTGGCCGCTGATTATCGATCAGGAAGTTAAAGTGATGATTGTACAAAAGTTTATTGATCAGTTTCACCGAAAAGGAGCTGTGATTCAAAAGCCACCGCAATATTATGTAAATCTTATTGATGGGATGTCACAACAAAATCCCAGTATGTTGTCGCAACCATTTGAACAAGTGTTCCAGGTTGTGGCGGTGATTGAATACGATTTTGATACTGGTAAGGATAAAGATGTTTTAGCGCGTAAAGTTTTTCCGGATGAGAAATCCTTTGAGGCGAATAAAAAGAGGTTAGGATTACGGTAGTATGAATGCAGAGAATAAAAAATATATCCTCGCTATAGACCAAGGGACAACTGGCTCAAGAGCTTTTATTTTTAATAGCCAAGGACAAATTGTTGCCAGCGCTTACCAGGAATTTAAGCAATATTTTCCTCGACCCGGATGGGTTGAGCATGATGCTGAGGAAATTTGGGTATCTTGTGTGAGTGTGATTAAGCAAGCCATTGCCAAATCAAAGATCACGCCAGCTCAGATTTTAGCGATCGGTATTACGAATCAGCGGGAGACGACCGTCATTTGGGATCAAAAAACTTCTAAGCCTATTGCTAAAGCCATAGTTTGGCAATGCCGTCGAACAGCCGACATGTGTGAAAGCCCTAAATATAAAAAAGGGGAGTCCGTCATTCGACAAAAGACTGGACTTGTTTTGGATGCTTACTTTTCGGGTACGAAGATCAAATGGTTTTTGGATAATATTAAAGGCTTGCGTCAACGAGCTACGAATGGTCAAATCTGTTTTGGAACAATCGATAGTTGGCTCATTTGGAAATTGACGGGCGGTCAAGTCCATGCCACGGATGTGACGAACGCTTCCCGCACACTGATTTTTAATATTCAAAAATTAGAATGGGATAAAGAGCTTTTAAAACTTTTTGATATCCCTCATGAGATTCTTCCCCAAGTTCAGGATTCCGGTTCTATTTTTGGTTATACTGCGCCAGGAGTAGCCGGATTAATCGCCGGCATCCCTATCGCCGCTGTGATGGGCGATCAACAAGCCGCTTTGTATGGACAAGGATGTTATACGCCCGGCACGATTAAAAATACCTATGGCACGGGTTGTTTTATGGTTCTGAACACGGGTAAGAAATTAATTTATTCGAAGCAAGGGCTTTTATCAACAGTGGCTTCGGATGATCAGGGCAAGCCAGTTTATGCGATGGAGGGGTCGATTTTTATTGCTGGAGCTGTAGTTCAATGGCTTCGAGACCAATTGAAATGTATTAAAACCTCTGCGGATTCTGAACGCGCCGTCCGAGGAATAAAGAATACCAACGGTGTTTATTTTGTCCCGGCCTTTGTTGGTCTGGGCGCTCCGTACTGGAATAGCCGCGCTCGCGGAATGATTTCTGGCTTGACCCGAGGAGCGAATGTCCAGCATATTATTCGAGCAGCGTTAGAATCAATTGCATATCAAATCAAGGATGTGTTTGATATTATGCACAAAGAATTGGGACAGAAAATAAAAGCATTGCGAGTGGATGGCGGTGCCTGTCGCAACAATTTTCTCCTGCAGTTCCAAGCCGATATTCTAAATTGTAAGATTATTCGCCCCAAGGTCATTGATTCAACCGCGCAAGGGGCAGCGCATTTAGCGGGTGTAACGATGGGGTTATGGCGAGGGCAAAACGATTTAAGCAAATTACACAAACAAGATAAAATATTTATTCCCACGATGTCCGCTCCTATTAGAGAAGAGTTATCTGCTGGATGGCTTAAGGCCGTTGAAAGGGCGCAAACTTAAGTGTTCAGAGATATCAATCGGTTTTCAAAGCAACAGTATGATTTACTGATCATCGGTGGTGGAATTAATGGAGCGGCAATTGCTAACATGGCCGCTCAATACGGACTAAGCGTTGCCCTTGTTGAAAGAAGTGATTTTGCCAGCGGTACTTCCAGTAAATCCACGAAACTTATCCACGGCGGATTAAGATACATTGAGCATCTTGAATTTGATCTCGTCAAAGAATCTCTCAAAGAACGCGCTATTCAATTGAAGTGCGCTCCCCATTTAGTCAAACCCTTAGGATTTATTATCCCTGTTTACAAAAAAGATCGTCGGCCATTGTGGATGATGAGGCTCGGCGTTTCTCTTTATGATTTTCTAAGTGGAAAGAATACTATTAAAAAACATTGTTCGTTAAGACGCCAAGATATTCTTGAGCGCGTCCCCGGAATTAAAAAAGAAGGGTTAGTTGGAGGAGTTATGTATTACGATGCACAGATGGATGATGCCCGTCTATGTTTAGAAAATATTTTAAGTGCTGATTCAAAAGGCGCGCATGTGGCGAATTATGTGGAGGTCCAGGCATTCGTTAAGCAGAATTTAAAAGTTATCGGCGCCAGAGTTAAGGATCTTGTAACGCTTAATACTTTCGAAATCAAAGCGAAAAAAATCGTGTGTGCGGTGGGACCATGGACAAATTTTATCTTGAAGTTGGATCATAAGGAGACCCCCACTAAAATTAGAACGACTAAAGGAATTCATATTGTTTATAAAAAACAATTCGCCCACGACGCTTTGTTTATTCAATCCACAAGCGATAAACGGATTTTTTTTATTATTCCTTGGTACGGACATTCTTTGATAGGAACGACCGACACTGATTACACCGGTCACCCGGATGATGTCCAAGCCACGGATGAGGATATTGAGTATTTACTTAGAGAAACACGCAGAATTTTCCCTATGGAAAACGTAAGCCGCGATGAAATTGCGACTACCTTTGCCGGATTGCGGCCACTGGTCCACGGTAAAGGTTCCCCTTCCGATGTTTCGCGTAAACATATTATTGAACAGACGCCCTCAGATATTTTCTATGTGATTGGAGGAAAATACACAACCTATCGTAAGATTGCCCAAGATTGTCTTAAATACATTCTTAAAAATGAGAAGATGGAATTTCCAGAAGATTATACACTTTACGGTAGCGGTAATGTCATAGAAGATGTGCAGGAACTCGCGCGAATGTATCAACTGGACGTTTCGACGGTTCAATTGTTAATGGATAAATATGGAACGCGTTTTAAAGATATCCTTCACTTCGTCCAAGAAGATCCACGGCTTAAAGAAAAAATATGCACTTGTTCACCGGCCATTAGAGCTCAAGTGGCGTATTCGATTAAAGTCGAAATGGTTTGCATGGTGGATGATGTTATTTGGCGACGATTGGGAATTGGATATTTAGGGTGTAAGACGGGAAAGTGTAGGGAAGTGATTGAAAGGTATTTGAAAAAGAAATGAATGAATTGTACTGAGCACGGTGTACGGAGTAGAAAATGATTTTTGAAGCATAGCATTCCGTACCCAGAATTAATTATGACAGACAATACTTGTTTAGATTTCATGCTCCGCATGGCTCGCGCAAGCGGCAAAATCGCCCTTAATCTCATTGCCGATAGCAAGCCTTCTTTAAAACCGGATAAATCGGTTCTGACGGAGGCCGATACCCAGATTTCATTTTTTATTCGAAAGTCTTTGAAGAATTTTTTGGCAACAAAAGAACATTTATTAATCGATGAAGAAGATGCCAAGAATATGGATTATTTTAATCAACCTTTTCTTGAGTCGCACCGGTATATCTGGGTGATTGATCCTATTGATGGCACCATTCAGTTTGCCAACCGTATGCCCTTGTTTGGAATTTCCATTGGATTGATTAAAGATCTAAAACCGTGGTTAGGAGTTGTTTATTTTCCTTATTTAGGGGAATTATTTTATTGTGATGGTCACACATCTTATTTTGTTACAAACGCGTTTACTAAAAATCAAAAAAGGGAAATTTTATTTTCCATCGATCAAAGAGTAACGAGTCAGTCGATATTCCTTTTGCATGATAATTTTTTCGAAGAATATGGGTGGGACTATTCGGTTTGCCCGGTGATGATTTCCTCCTGCGCGGTGGTGGATTTGTGTTGGCCCACCATCGGACGAGGATGTGGATCTGTTTTTAAGGCACATTTGTGGGATTTTGCTGGGGCTTGGCCGATTTGTCAATCGGCAGGATTAAATTTCCGTTCTTTGGAGAAAGGAGAGATTCTTGATCGGTTAGATATTCGTTTTTTTAAGCAGAAGGGAACAGTTCCCTGGAAGTTAAAAGAAAATTATATTCTTTCTTCAAAAAGGAATTTTAAATTTTTAAAATCGAAGATAAAGAGGGTTAAATTTTAGGCGGATGAAGAAGGCGTTCTTCGTAAAAGGCCTTTAATTTTTTGAAATCTTCTGAATTTTTCACCAAAAATTCCACGCCAGTGCGGTATAAATCCGATTCCCTTAATTTTTGTGACCAAACGGTGCGACCAAATAACGATAGTCGCTCGCTGTTGGGCAGGATAATAACAAGTTCTACCAAATAATCTGGTTTGACGCTTTGATCGGTGGCAATACATACACCGGTTTCACTGATATTAACCGCCGTCATTACAAAAAACGGAAAACCGGTTTCTTGAATACGGTAGTTACCTTTGAGAAGGACCCAAACACGTTTTGATGTTCTGGATTCTTTATGGGTTGACATAAGGATAGATCGAATAAGTTTTTTATATGTTTTTATTGTAACAGAAATATTATCTTTGTCATGGACGGATTGCTAATTTTAAGTCGTGGTGGCGAAATCTCATTTTTATCAATGAGTGGAAAGCAGGATACTACGAATTCAATGCCATTTCGCTGCATTTGACTTATTAATCTCATGGAAAGACAGCTTTTTAGATAAATTTTGCATCACCAAATGCCAGATTCGGGTTGACAAATAATGTCATTCTGCTATATTGATTCAGGCTCATCTATCGAGCCCTTGCCTTAAACAATTTCTCTTGCATTTACGGGTTTAGATGAAGGATGCGATTTTATATTTAGAAGATGGCAAGAGTTTTTACGGACAAACGCTTGCCATCAGCGGAGAAACTGCAGGAGAAGTTGTCTTCAACACCGCGATGAGCGGTTATCAGGAAATTCTCACCGACCCTTCCTACGCCGGCCAAATCGTTGTGATGACTTATCCTTTGATTGGCAATTACGGCGTCAACGAAGAAGACGTTGAATCCAATAAAGTTCACGTAAAGGGTTTTGTTGTCAAAGAATTTTGCCGTCGGTATTCTAATCAACGGGCCACCAAAAGTCTCATCGATTATCTTAATGAAAATAAGATCATCGCTATGGAAGGCGTGGATACGCGCGCTTTGACACGTCATTTACGTTTGCACGGGGCTATGAAGGGAATGATTTCCAGCGAGGATTTTGACCTTAAAAGTTTAGAGGAAAAGTTAAGGGCCATTCCTTCCATGGAAGGAAGCGATTGGGTCAAAGAGGTTATGACTAAAGAAAAATATATCTGGCCGGCGGATCCGCAGTATAAAGAACCTTTTTATCGAGTGGCGGCCGTTGATTGTGGAATTAAACTAAATATTTTAAGGATTTTGGCGAAGTTAGGATGTGAGATTCATGTCTTTCCGGCGACGGCAACGCTCGAAGAGATTGATGCGATCCATCCGGATGGACTCTTTCTTTCCAATGGGCCAGGTGATCCCGCTGCGTTGACGTATGTCATTGATACGGTAAGAAATTCCTTTGGACGATTCCCGATTTTTGGGATTTGTTTAGGCCATCAGATTTTGGGGTTGGCATTGGGTGGCCGGACGTATAAATTAAAATTTGGTCATCATGGCGCTAATCATCCGGTGAAAGATTTAATCGATGACAAAATCGGAATCACTTGCCAGAATCATGGATTCTGTGTGGATTTTGACAGTTTAAAAGCGGATGAAGTGGAACTTATCGATGTAAATTTAAATGATCGGACGGTCGAAGGTTTGCGGCACAAGCGATATCCAATTTTTTCCGTGCAGCATCATCCCGAGGCTGCGCCGGGACCACATGACGCCCAGTATCTGTTCAAGCATTTCATCGAAATGATGGAAGAAAATAATAAATCAAATATCAAAAATAAATTATAAGTTATGAGAAGAAAGTTAACAATGTTATTAATCTTGTCAGTAATAACATTTCTATTGTGTTTTTTTCCCTACAAACATTACATTTCAATTTCCTTTGGGCCACCTATCCCAGCTAGTTCCACGATTGCTGAAGAGATGTTAGGCCTTTCTGGTGTTTATTGGAAGGCATGTCTTCCTTATTTAGTTATTTTTCTACCTATAATTGTATCCGCTGAGATTTTATTTGCGAATGGGGTTTCCTTAAAGAAGGGGAGAATCATCTTTTCATTACAGGGTATAGTGGGCCTGTTAGCAACATATGAAATGTATCGGGATATGACTTTCAATTTTTTTGAAAGAGATATTAAACTTACCCCTATATTTTACTTATCTCTTATATGGGTATGTTCTTTCAGTCTTGCGTGTATTTTAATAGGGGTACCAGGTATAAATAATTATTTAACTAAAAAATGGAACAGTTGATAAATTATTAGAGCAGTTATTGCCTTGATGTCAACAGGTTCTAACTGCGTCTAGCCAGCGACACAATATTTTTGATATCTAATTTTGTTTTCTTAATATGCCCAAACGAACCGACATTAAGAAAATATTACTCCTCGGTTCCGGTCCCATCGTGATCGGCCAGGCGTGTGAATTTGATTATTCCGGAACCCAGGCCTGTAAGGCCTTGAAGGAAGAAGGTTTTGAAATCGTGCTGGTTAATTCCAATCCGGCGACGATCATGACTGATCCGGAATTTTCCGATCACACGTATATTGAGCCCTTAACGCCCGAGTTTGTCGGATATATTATTCAGAAGGAAAGGCCCGATGCCATTTTACCGACACTGGGTGGGCAAACAGCTCTTAATATTGCTATGAAACTTTATGAGAATGGGACTTTAGATAAGTACAATGTCAAAATGATCGGTGCCAATCAAGAAATTATACGCAAGGCCGAAGATCGTGCGTGTTTTAAACAAGCGGCGTTAAAAGTTGGCTTAGATGTTCCTCGCAGTATCATCGCTCGCAACTTGGAGGAAGCGAAAAAAGCGGCGCAGGAAATTGGTTTTCCATTGATTATCCGACCAGCCTATACTCTTGGCGGGACAGGAGGGGGTATTGCTTACAATGAGGAGGATCTGGAACGCATTGCTTCGTTGGGAATCGAAAGCAGCATGATTAACGAAGTTTTGATTGAACAGTCCATTGAAGGATGGAAAGAATATGAACTGGAAGTGATGCGTGACAACAAAGATAATGTGGTTATTGTCTGCTCAATCGAAAATTTTGATCCCATGGGAGTGCATACTGGAGATAGTATAACGGTCGCCCCGGCGCAGACATTGACGGATCGCGAGTATCAGAATATGCGTAACGCTGCGCTCAAATTAATCAGAGAGATTGGTGTGGAAACGGGCGGTTCCAATATTCAATTTGCGGTTGATCCGCAAACTGGACGGATGGTTGTGATTGAAGTGAACCCACGTGTGTCCCGAAGTTCAGCGTTAGCCAGTAAAGCAACGGGTTTCCCTATTGCTAAATTTGCCGCGAAACTCGCCGTAGGCTATTCTTTGGATGAAATTCAAAATGACATCACCCGTGAGACTCCTGCTTCGTTTGAGCCTACCATTGATTATTGCGTGGTCAAGGCGCCGCGATTTACTTTTGAAAAATTCCCCGAGGCCAAAGATATTTTAGGCGTGCAGATGAAATCCGTCGGGGAAACGATGGCCATCGGCCGAACCTTTAAAGAGGCTTTACAAAAAGCGTTACGCGGCCTCGAGATCGGTCATGTGGGGTTAGACAACAAATTGGATTATCGCAACATCCCCGATGAGAAAATTCGCTTGCGTTTAAGCGAACCCAATGCTTCGCGGATTTTTTATATTAAATACGCTTTGCAGAAAGGAATGTCTGCGGAGGAAATTGTTCAACTCAGTAAAATTGATATTTGGTTCATTGCTCATATTGAACAGATTCTTGAATTAGAAAATCAATTAATTGAAACATACAAAAAAGAAAAAACCATAAACACAAAACTTTTTAGAAAAGCTAAAGAATATGGTTTTAGTGACGCTCAACTCGCACAGATTATGGGGAAAACAGAGGTGGCGGTTCGTCAATTACGCAAAGATCAAGGTATTGTGGCGACATTCAAGTTAGTGGATACCTGTGCGGCGGAATTTGAGGCGTACACACCCTATTATTATTCTACCTATGAGACCGAAGATGAAGCAATCTTGCAACAGCTAAAATTAGATCGCAGTGCCAAAGGTAAAAGAAAAAAAATCATGATTTTAGGCGGCGGTCCTAACCGTATCGGACAGGGCATTGAATTTGATTATTGTTGTTGTCATGCATCTTTTGCTTTAAAAGATTTGGGTTATGAAACCATTATGGTTAATTCCAATCCCGAGACTGTCTCAACAGATTACGATACCTCCGACCGACTTTATTTTGAGCCGTTAACCTTTGAGGATGTCATGAACATTATCGACGTGGAAAAGCCTGATGGGGTGATTGTTCAATTTGGGGGACAGACCCCGCTTAATTTAGCGCATAAACTACAACAAGCCGGCGTCCCCATTATTGGAACATCGGTGGATTCGATTGATTTAGCCGAAGACCGAAAAAAATTTGCCGCGTTTATCAATCAATTAGGGATCTTGCAGCCCGAGAATGGTTCCGCTACTTCGGTAGAGGAGTCGGTGCAGATTGCCTCGCGCATCGGTTATCCCGTTTTGGCGAGACCATCTTATGTTTTAGGTGGTCGAGCGATGCGGATTGTCTACGATCGAGAATCATTGCTTTCTTTTATCGAAGAGGCAAAAGAAGTTTCCGCCGGTCATCCGATTTTGATTGATAAATTTGTCGAAGATGCCATTGAACTGGATGTGGATGCGATTTGTGACGGAGAATCGACCTTTGTGGCAGGGGTGATGGAACATATCGAGCACGCAGGAATTCATTCCGGCGATTCTGCGTGCGTTTTACCACCACACACCATGAGCGAAGAATTAGTTGAGCAGATAAAACAATTCACCTGCCGGATCGCCCAAGGATTAAAAGTGGTTGGGCTTATCAATATTCAGTTTGCCGTGAAAGGAAATAAGATTTATGTTTTAGAAGTGAATCCGCGTGCTTCCCGGACAGTTCCCTTTGTCAGTAAAGCGACCGGGATTCCTATTGCAAAAATTGCAGTTCAGATTATGGTGGGCAAAAAACTCTCTCATTTTAATCTTGCTTCCTCTGGAGAGTTGGGATATGTAGCCGTTAAAGAATCAGTTTTACCCTTTAATCGATTTTCGGGGGTGGATATTGTGTTGGGTCCAGAGATGAAATCGACTGGTGAGGTCATGGGAATCGATACCACCTTTGGCGCCGCTTTTGCTAAATCACAGATTAGTGCGAATCAATCGTTACCTAAGAAAGGGACCATTTTTATTAGCTTGAAAGATGAGGACAAACGGGACGTTGTTTCCCTCGCCAAGAAGTTAGTGGATCTAAAACTTAAACTGGTTGTCACCCGAGGGACAGCGAAGATTTTAAAATCCGCTGGTGTCGAAGTAGAAATGGTGGATAAACACGGCGAGGGTAAAAACAATCTATTGACATTAATCAAAAAAAGTGCGATAAATTTAATTATCAACACGCCCTCGGGTAAAAAAAGTCAATCCGATATGCGTGCCATTCGGGCGGCTGCGATTTTACACAATGTTCCTTGTATCACAACACTTCAAGGGGCCTGGGCAGCTGTTAATGGCATCGAATCCATGTTAGGAAGAGAATTTTTAGTTCAGCCCTTACAAAAATACTATCAAACCTTGAAAAATTCTTCCTGCACCGTTTAGGTATACGAGGGATTCGTGTTTTCTATTAAAGTTATTTGATCGAGGAGGAAACGTTTGTGTGTGGCATTATAGGTGTATCGAATCATAAAGAGGCTTCTAAAATTGTTTTCCTGGGATTATATGCGCTACAACATCGCGGAGAAGAGGCGGCCGGGATTGTGTCTTTTGATGGGAAAGACATTCATGTGGTTAAGAATCCCGGTTTAGTGGATGATGCCCTTGATGAAAAGGCTATTGAAGAACTGAAAGGGAAAGTCGCGATCGGCCATTGCCGTTATTCCACCACAGGATCAAGTAATGTTAAGAACATCCAACCACTTTTAGTTACCCACAGAAACATTCCCATCGCCGTAGCGCACAATGGCAATCTCACCAATACCGAAGAACTTTATCAGAAATTGGAAGAGGAAGGATCTATTTTTCAGACGACCATGGATTCGGAAATTATTGTCCATCTTTTAGCGAAGACCCAAAATGGGGATTTAAAAGAATGGTTCATCAATGTCCTTTCCCAATTAAAGGGGGCATTTTCTTTGGTGTTGTTGGTGGGAGATACCGTTGTTGGGGCCCGTGATCCTTACGGATTTCGTCCCTTGTGTTTAGGAAAAAAAGATGACGGATATATTTTGGCGAGTGAAAGCTGTGCGCTGGATTTAACTCAAGCAGAGTTTGTTCGCGAGATTGAACCGGGGGAGATTATTTTTATTAAAGGAAATAAAATAGAGTCGTGTCATTTACCCACTTCGGCAAAGCATAAAGCGCATTGTATTTTTGAGCTGATTTATTTTGCCCGGCCGGATAGCAATATTTTTGGCGAAAATGTTTATTACGTAAGAAAACGGTTAGGAGCGCAACTAGCTAAGGAGCACCCCGTGGATGCAGATTTTGTTATGGCGATCCCTGATTCTGGCAATTATGCAGCCTTAGGTTATGCGGAAGAATCGAAACTCCCCTTTGAGGTGGGATTTATCCGTAACCACTATATCGGGCGTACATTTATTCAGCCCTCACAGTTTTTGCGTGATTTTCGGGTGAAGGTTAAGCTTAATGCTATTTCGGAAGTTTTAAAGGGTAAAAGGGTGATTGTCGTTGAAGATTCCATCGTCCGCGGCACGACCAGCCGTAACCGTATTCAAGAATTACGACGGGCTGGCGCGAAGGAAATTCATATGCGTATCAGTTGCCCACCCATTATATCCCCTTGTTTTTATGGGATTGATTTTCCTAGCAAATCTGAACTAATTGCCGCTAATAAGAGCGTGGAAGAAATTGCTAAGTTTATCCAAGTGGATTCTTTAGAATATTTGAGTTTGGAGGGAATGCTTTCGGTGGTGAAAAATTCCCCAGATTTTTGTCACGCCTGTTTTAGTGGTAATTATCCGGTTGAAATACCTAAGAATGCTAGTAAATATGTTTTAGAAGGTAGAATATTAAAGTAAAATCTATTTATGAGTAAATTTATCTTTATCACCGGAGGTGTTGTATCCAGTTTAGGCAAAGGCATTGCCGCTGCCTCTATCGGTAGGTTACTCGAAGCGCGAGGACTGAAGACCACACTTATTAAATGCGATCCTTATCTCAACGTGGATCCGGGGACAATGAATCCTTACCAGCACGGTGAGGTCTATGTGACCGAGGATGGGGCGGAGACAGATCTTGATTTGGGACATTATGAGCGTTTTACGAATGCTCAGGTCACGAAGGATTCGAATATCACCACAGGAAAAATTTATTATTCCGTCATTAATAAGGAAAGGCGCGGTGATTATTTAGGAAAAACAGTACAGATTATTCCGCATATTACGGATGAAATTAAATCGAGTATCAAGAAAGTCGCTCGAGAACGCGATGTGGATGTGACGATTGTGGAGATTGGTGGGACCGTTGGTGATATTGAAAGTCTTCCCTTTTTGGAAGCCATTCGCCAAATGCGCTGGGAACTGGGGGAAAGCTATGCGATCAATATTCACGTGACTCTTTTACCTTATATTAAATCCGCCGGCGAACAAAAAACAAAACCAACGCAACACAGTGTCGGTCGATTACGAGAAATTGGGATTATCCCAGATATTTTATTGTGTCGAACAGAGCGCCCTATTGTTAAAGAACAAAGAGAGAAAATTGCCCTCTTCTGCAATGTGGATACAGGATCGGTCATTGAAGCGGTGGATGTCAAATATATTTATGAAGTGCCTTTGCTGTTCAAAAAAGAAGGTTTGGATGATTTAATTCTAAAGAAGCTTAATTTAAAAAGTGAAGATAAAGATTTAGAAGAATGGACGAACTTCGTTATTAAACGGATCCGTAATCCCGGAAGGGATGTGAAAATTTCGGTGGTGGGCAAGTATATTTCTTTACCCGATGCTTATAAATCCATATATGAGGCCTTGGTTCATGGCGGGATTGCCAATGATGCCAGAGTCATTATTAATCGTGTCGATTCCGAAGAGATTGAAAATGGGCGGATTGAAAAATATTTAAAAGGCTCGCAGGGGATTCTTATTCCGGGGGGTTTTGGATCCCGTGGTATCGAAGGGAAAATTGATGCGGCGCGTTACGCTCGCGAACACAATATTCCCTTTCTAGGGATTTGTTTAGGGATGCAAATAGCGACCATTGAGTTTACCAGAAATGTTTGTGCTTTAAAAAAAGCTAATTCAACCGAGTTTGATAAAGACACCCCCAACCCCGTCATTAGTCTTTTGGAAGAACAAAAAGATATCAAACAAATGGGCGCGACCATGCGTTTAGGGGCCTATCCGTGTAAGGTCGTTAAGAATTCCAAAAGTTTCCAAGCTTATAAAAAAGAAAATGTTGTCGAACGTCATCGCCACCGTTATGAGTTTAATAATAGATATAGAAAATCCCTGGAGAAAAAGGGATTAATTTTTTCTGGGATCAATACTCAAGATGATTTGGTTGAGATTATTGAACTAAAAAATCATCCTTGGTTTGTGGCCTGCCAGTTTCATCCGGAATTTAAATCGAAACCGGATCGAGCGCATCCTTTCTTTAGAAATTTTATTGCGGCGTCGTTGGAACATAATCGCTAAAAAACGCGAAATTTAAGCAAAAGGACGCTAAAAAACGCGAAAAGTTTAGCGTCTTTTAGTGTTTTTTTGCGTTAAATTTAGCGTTCTTTCGCGATCAATAGCGCGGGTGGCGGTAAACGATAAGGGAATGTGTTCAAGTGAGGCGGAATGATCTATCTTATTGTAGCTATCCCATTTTTCATTTTTTGTTATTGCTTTTTTCGGAAATATAAAAAGACAAAAAAATATGTACATTTAGTTTGTGCTGTTTTGTGTGTGGCCCTTGCGGTATATTTTGTTGCTTCATTCATTACTCTTATAGTGCTTAAAAAGGAAATCGCGGAAGATTATAAAGCAACCTTTGGGACTCCCAACCCTTAAGTTTAATAATATACTTATAAATTACTTGATGAATGGGAGGATTGAGATTACGCGCGGGTGGCGGAATTGGTAGACGCGCACGTTTGAGGGGCGTGTGCCGTAAGGCATGAGAGTTCAATTCTCTCCCCGCGCATTTACTTATTGTAGGGTAAAGGGATTAGTTTCCCTAGACCCTAGACCTAATATGCCCAGACCTATTCAAGTGAGCGCCAGTATCCTTTGTGCCGACTTCACAAAACTCGGTGAGGAAATCAAAAAGTGTGAAGAGGCTGGTGTGGATTCGATTCACGTCGATGTCATGGACGGTCATTTCGTCCCCACTATTACGATTGGCCAGATTATCGTGAAAGCTATTCGGCCAATTACAAAACTTCCCATCGAAACTCATTTGATGATTGAATATCCTTGGGATTATATTGATCAATTTATTGATGTAGGGGCTGATATTGTCTCGATTCATGTCGAATGTTATGGAAAATTAAAAGCAAGCGCTCGTCGACCCGCTCAATACCCTAAGGCGGTAGACAAAATCGATGTGCGTAAAGCCAAAAAGGATATTGACCGAATAAAACAACGAGGGAAAAAGGTATTTTTGGTCATTAATCCCGGGACACCCCTTTGTTTAGGATCGCTTTTAAAGGATGTGGATGGTGTTTTGGTGATGTCCGTCAACCCGGGGTATGCGAATCAGAAATTTATGCCTGAGGTGTTGCCCAAAATTGAACGTTTAAGAAAAGAATTTTACGGTGATATTTCGATCGACGGCGGAATTAATGGATCAACCGCTTCCCAAGCCGTGAAGGCAGGAGCCAATATTTTGGCTACCGCCAGTTACTTTTTCGGCTCGAATAATCCCAAAGAGCTTGTTAGAATTCTAAAAAAGTTAAGACCCAATTAAAAATTTCAAAGCTTTTAACTTTCATAATGGTCGCTTAATATGTTATATTAATATTGAGGAAGGAAAATTTAAAGAAGAGTATTGCAAAGTTTTTTAAGAGGTTTATAAGATGATGGAACCATTTCAACATAAAGTCATGCCGACGATGGAATACCTGATTTTGTTAGGCCTTACGGTCGCCTTTGTTTTAGTTGCTTTAGAATCAGGGCACTTGCCGAAATCTCGTGATGAAGCCGATAGTTTTTTCGGTAAAACGACAGCCGACATCATGGACCAACGACCAGATTATGTCAATTTCGCTCCTAGAAAGTAAATTATCTGAGGGGTCGGAGAGTTTTTCCTTCCTCATCCCGAGTCCTTCGACAGGCTCAGGATCCCTCGAAGAATTATTTTCGGCGTTTATCGCGAACATAATTGCTTTTTTCAAAACTCTTGGCGTATTTTTTTAGTTCCGCTCCAATTTCGCTGATTTGCGCCACATGAGTGATTTTGTGAGTGGCGGAGCTTACCACCCCGATCGAGAGGGATAAGAAGTCGAATTTGCGTTCGTTACCTTGTCGATCTTTGCTGATAATATAACCTGCCTTTCGATCTACTGAATTGTAAAAATTTGGTACGGTATTATCAAATTCTTCAATAATCCTTTTGCAGATCTCATCTGCGCGGGCATCATCCGCGATAAAAACAAAATCATCACCTCCAATGTGACCGATGAAGGTATCGGGACCACCTTTTTCCTTAAGTACTTTAATTAATAATCGTGCCAATTCGCGAATGACTTCGTCTCCTTTTTCAAAACCATATTTATCGTTATAGCTTTTAAAAGTATCGATGTCGGCATAACCAACGGCAAAATTTCTCTTCGAATCAATACAATGTTGTAATTCTTCCATGATGGATGTGTTGCCGGGAAGATGAGTCAACGGATTGGCATCAAGACTACGGATGGTTCGTCGTAATATCATACGGATACGGGCGAGTAAGGCATCCGGCTCGAAGGGTTTGACAATATAATCGTCGGAACCGGCCTCAATCCCACCAACCATATCCTTAACATCGCCTTTACCAGTCAGCATAATGACCGGGATATGTCTTAAGAGAATATCCTTTTTAATGGATTTACAAAATTCCTGACCATTCATCACCGGCATCATGTAGTCGCAGATAATAAGATCGGGATTTTTGGAATGCACAAGTTTAAGACCCTCCTTGCCATTGGCGGCTTGAATGACCTCATAATGTCCGGATAAAGTTAAAGCCAGCACATCCAGTATGTCGGGATCATCATCAATGGTTAAGATTCTTTCTTTCCGCATAAACCGCTTTTCCTTTTTTAAGGACGATTAATATTCAACATTTTGGTCAATAGCAACTTTTTGTCTTTCTAACGGTAAAGTAAAATGGAAGGTTGTTCCTTTTTTAAGTTTACTAGTCACCCAGATCCTTCCCTGATGGGCTTCCACAATGCCTTTGGCCAAGGTTAATCCCAGACCGGAACCTTTCACGTTTTGATTAATGACGTTATCGACACGATAAAATTCATTAAACAGTTTCCCCAAATCCTCCTCGGCAATACCGATCCCTGTGTCCGAAATTTCGACTTTAAGTTGTTGTGAATCCAGATAAACCTTAATCGTAATCGTCCCACCTTCGGGCGTAAACTTAATTGCGTTACCAAGTAAATTAATAAAAACCCGTTCGATTTGGTCACGGTCGATGTAAATTTCGGGCGTGTTCGAGGCGATATTGGTTTCCAATTGCAAATTTTTCTCTTTGATTTGCGGGGTAAGAAGATCGCGGACATTTTCAATGAGACTGGCCATTGAGCATTTGACAAATTTCATTTCCACGCGGCCAGATTCAATGCGTGAAATATCCAAAAGATCATTAATGAGTTTCACTAAGTTGTCTGAATGTTTGTTAACTTTCTCCAGACGTTCTTTAACCTGCTCGGGGAGTTCACCGACTTTGCCGGTCATAAGGATCGAAGCGTATCCTTTAATAGAAGTTAAAGGAGTGCGCAGCTCATGAGAGACCGCGGAGATGAACTCGGATTTGGTTTTACTAATTTTTTTAACTTCTTCCAAGGCGGAGGCCAATTGCTTGGTGCGTTCTTGAACCTTGGATTCCAGCATCTGACTCGATCGGTAAACTTGCTCGAATAACCGTGCATTTTCAACAGACTGACCAATCTGATTGGCAAGAATAGAGAGGAGTTCTTCATCGCCTTGAGTTACCGCCGAGGCGTCGGATCTGTTGCCAACAAAAACAATACCAATGATTCCATTTTGAGTGAGGATAGCAGAGAGAACAAAATGTTCGACATTAAAAAGCTGAGCAATTTTTTCTTTTCTTTGTTTTGGGGCATTGGCGGAGGAGAAGGTGTGTCCTTGCTTTAACGCCTCATTGAGGCTGGTATCGTTTTCTAGATTCGATAAAATATACTGAGTAGCCTCTTTAGTATACCCGGAATGAATGCGGCACTGAAGTTTATTTTTTTCATCAAAAATAAGGATCAGGTATTTCTCAAATCCTAAATCGGTCATCAGGGGTTGATCTAAGCGATGAAAAATTTCTTCTTCATCGAGGGTGGTGCTAATAAGACGCGATGTTTTTTGTAAAGCCTCCAGGCTATGGAGTCTTTTGTCCAACTCTTCTTGAGCTTTATTGAGCTCCAGATCGGTTTTGACAATTAACTTGGCCTGCTCATCCAATTCGCCGAAGGAACGCATTAATTTACTGTGGGAGGCTTTTAATTCGGAGACCTGCTTAATTCTCCAGATCAAAATAATAATAAGCGCCACCAAAATGACAATGAGGCTCAAGACGGTTACGATGAGAACTACTGGTAAGTTTTCTTGAGGAATGTGATTGACAATGCTGATAATAGAATTCATAGGATATTCAACTCTTTTTAATAGCAGCCCTTGCTTAGCTTAAAATAATTTTTTATAGATGAAGCTAGGGCGCGGTGAAACAGTGCCGCTACGCAGGCTGTCCTTGGTTCTTCTAAAATTTGTGATTGATGCCAAGAACAGTATATATCATAATGAGAAATTCACCCGCTGCAAGAATATTTACTGGCCGCTTAAGCAATCGCCAGAATAACAATGCTTTGATTTTGTAGATGATTTTTCTTGATATTGTATAGTGACTGAAAGGGTGAAATTTCACCATACGAATACATTCCGACAATGGGCGCTGTCTTCCCTAAAATATCATCAATCAAACGAATTTCTTCTAAAGAATCTCTTCCCAGAAGTTTGTGCCGGGCCAAGGATTCAAAAATAATAACCAATTTAGGCTGTTTGCCAAAAAGATTATTTTGTACCTCTTTGGCTGCATCCATGGCGGCTTGTTTACAGGAGTCTTTATTGCCGATCATAATATGGACTTCCACACCTTCGGGGATGGTATCCTGACAGACGATACTCCCATCATCGAGGATGTTGACCGCATGACGGAGTAAATATTCATTTTCCTCTTCCAGATAAATTCCTAAGGGATAAAGGATGGTTAATTGATTCAGGTGAGAAGATCGTAAATTTTTTGTTTCGTCACCAAAATATTCTTCGTAGATACTGGAAGCCTTTTTACCATCGATCGTACGGATAATATGCCCGTCGGCTTTATCTATAATACGTGGTTTACCTAAAGGTCGCCAGCCGTGTTTACTTCCCAAGCTAATACTCATCTGTCCACCCATTAAAAGACCGGTTGTTGCGTTGGTAAAGAACCGATCTTGATAATACTGAAAGGTTTTTTTAAAATGGAAGTCATCGCAACTGCCCGCCCCTAAAATGGGAAAACCACTCCCCAGTATTTCTTGCGTTCCTCTCAAAATGAGGGAATTATTTTTTAAAAGGCCATCGGTAAAGAATATAAAGGCATGTCGTCGGTGATTGCCTAAATCCGTTATGGCTTCTTTGGCCAAGGTTACCCCCGTCGTAAGGATATCCTGAGATTCTTCGCAGCGGACATGGCTAACGCCGAAATGAATATCATCGGAATAAATGGCGACAACAGCCAGGCCGCGCATCGCAATTTTTTTGGATAGAATAATTCCTGCCGAAGAACAACCGATAATTTTCGGTTGATTTAAAACGCTATGAATATTAGGTAGAAAGTCAGCGGGGTTATAATGAATTGTGCTGAAAACAATGGCAAGGTTAATTTCTGAGTGTTTTAATTGGGTCTTGGCCAGAATTGCGGCCTCCAGACCAGCCTCAGCTGTATCTGTGTTTTGACTGAAACCAATACCGATATGAGTTGCCACAGGAATGGAACTCCATTAAATTTTCTAAAGAATAATTTCTTCGTAAGAAGTATAACATAAAGTTGAGATGAAATCGGGGGGAATTTGAAGAAGTTTTTAAAG
>JAHFGK010000271.1 GCA_023247475.1 Candidatus Omnitrophota bacterium | reverse complement strand
AAAAATTTTTCCTCGTCGGCCATACCGTTTTGAAGCATAAAAAACTGGGCCTGGGCTGTCTAATTTTATGATAACCACTATCACAGGAAGGATCAGTAAAAGGATGATCGTAAGAAGTAAACTAATGACAAAATCAAACAACCTTTTTCCTGCCTGCTTTCGTAAGTTTTGAGCTTCACCATACTCGAGGATGGGGATAAAACCAATGTTGTATTTAAAAAATTCTCCCGACGTTAAATCAAATCCCTGTGGGATGACCCGAACCGCAATCCCCATATCTCTCGCCTGTTCTAATAGTTTTAAAAAGACATTGCTATCATGATGGATGGTGATAAAAATTTTATTAACGAATTCTTTCCGCGCAATCTCCATGAAATCGCAAATTTTTCCGAGAATCTTTGTCGGCCTATTTCCATTTTCTACATTGCCTGTCTTTAAATCATCCAGGAAGCCGACTATTTTTATTCCTAAACTGGGCCTTTTATTAATCTCATCGGCTAAGGCAACGCCGATTTTTCCTGCTCCAATAATCAGTGCGTTAAAATTGTTATATCCCCGTTCCACCAAATATTCAACAAACCACCGTTTGATGACCCTCCATACCGATAACAAGATAATCATCGCCATCGCTGTATTCATAAAAACAGTTCGCGGGAATTCAGCCATCTTTAATGCATAGATCGCCATAACCGTTACCAGAGAGGAAAGCGATACTGATTTAATAACAAGCCAAATTTCGATTCCCTCTAAAACCTCTCTTCGTGTTTGATAAAGCGAATTGGCATTGGCAAAGAAGATGGTAGTTAAAATCCACAACAAGAATATAACCTGAAAAGGATTAGAAGGATCGGTGAGAAGCCCTGAAAATGATAAATGAAAATTTATCAATTTTTGCCGTACTAAACATGAGGCAAAAATAGCAAAATAAAGACAACAGAAATCTATGAGAATATAAATCGCCTTAATAATGGAATGTTTGAATCTGTAAACCATATCCTATCCTACTTTTTTTACCACTAATTCCCGCAGTAAAAAATAAATAAACTTTGAATTGCCTATCAAATATCTCCTCCAAAGCCTTTGGGGTTCACAACAAAGCCGAAAAAACCATTCCAGACCAGTATACTGCATCCATCTTGGCGCCTGCTTTTTTGTTCCGGTCAAGAAATCAAAGGCAGCGCCAACACCTACAATCACGGGGACATTCAATTTATCGCGATGTTCATACATCCAGAAATCCTGTTTTGGAGAACCCAACCCTACCCACAGGATATCAGGGTTTCGTCTATTGATTTCCTCAACAATCCCTTGATCTTCGTTTTCTGACAACTCACGAAACGGAGGTGACAGTTTTCCGACAATACTTAACCTTGGAAATTTTTCTTTCAGTTTTACCTCAAGCAAACGACACGCCTCAGGCGTTCCGCCATAAAAATAATGTTTATATTCTTTCTCTTGGCTTATTTTACAAAAATCCCGCATAAGATCAGGTCCATAGGTGCGTCTTATATCCTTATGGCCTTTGAGCCTCCCCAGCCAGACAAGTGGCATACCGTCAGGAGTTGCCATATGAGCAGCATTCAAGATCCTCATATAGTCCTTATTTCTTTGACATTCAACGATGGTCGAAACTGGAACAACACAAATATAGACCTTTTCGTGCCTTTTGATCCAATCTTCAATTGCCCGACATGCCAAATCAAGATTGATCGCACTGACATTAACACCTAATATATTTGTAGCCTCCATGATACTCATTTACATATCTTAAATAATTTTTTCGTATTTCTTGACGGCCATTTTTGCAATATGACCCCAGTCATAACTCGAAGCGATCTCTTTTGAAATTTTTCCATTTTCTTTTAACCTATTATTCTTCGCTAATCCTAAAACGGCCTTTTGAATTAAAGATGGTTCATTCGACTCAAGGACTATTCCATTTTTGCCTTCTAAAACAAGCCAAGGCTGTGCCGTTGTCACAATAGGTAAACCGCATGCCATGGCTTCCAAGGTACTCATACTCGATCCCGGATAGGAAAAGGCAGAGACGTAGATATCCGAGATTCCATAGAATCCGTATAATTTCTCCTCTGAAACTTTGTCGAAACATAAAACATTTCCTTTGAGATTTTTATCTGAAATAAGTTTAAGGAGCTCCTTCTTCTGATATCCATCCCCAACGATAATCAATTTTACCTTCGGGATTTCGTTAATGATATCACCTAAAGCAACGATAATTTTATCCACCCCCTTATCGGCTGCCAATCTGTTAACAGTAATTAATACTAAATCATCTTTGTCTAAACCTATATCCGTTCGGGCGAGGAAAGAATTTTTCATTCTTTCAGTAATAAAAGAGATATCCACGCCAAGGGGAAGGGTGTCACATTTTTGCGAATTCAAATCAAAGAGATCCACAACTTCCTTTTTAAAGACTTCTTCCTCAAGAAAAACCGCATCGCTCCTCCTTAAAGAAAAATGCATTGGTTTCACCTTCAAAAAATATTGAATCGGATATTGCCATATCATTTTTTGATCGGCAAAAGGTGAAATTTTGATTTTCTTTTTTTTGATGTTGTCGGGTTTGCGTCCCAAAAAACTTGCGATATTAAGCGGATTTCTAAAAGAGATAGGATTAGTAAGATAATTATCCGTAAA
>JAHFGK010000270.1 GCA_023247475.1 Candidatus Omnitrophota bacterium | reverse complement strand
CCCCTCTTCTTTCACCCGAATCCTTGAAAACATTTTTTGGATAATCACCTCCACGTGCTTATCATGAATATCCACGCCCTGAGAAGCGTAAATTCTTTGTACTTCTTTGAGGATATATTTTTGAGTTTCTTCAAGACCGGCCGATTTATATAACTTCTTTAAATCCAAATTCCCGGCACAGAGAGGCTGATTTTCTTTCACTTCCTGACCGACAACCACCAACATAGCAATCCTATTTGGAATTTTATACTCAATAGGTAATGGCTTCTTGCCAGCTTCAGATTTTTTACCTTTTTTGTCTAAGGCATCCGCTGAGGGTTGAATAGTCACAATACGCGTTTCTTCATCAATCTTAATCACTTTTCCATCACTTAAAGACATGACTGCTTCACCCTTTGGTGCTCTAGCTTCAAAGATTTCTTCAATTCTAGGCAAACCTTGCGTAATATCACCAGCGCCCACTACTCCCCCCAAGTGATGAGTTCTTAAAGTAAGCTGGGTTCCCGGTTCTCCAATAGCTTGAGCGGCCACAATACCCACGGCTTCACCCATGCGCACCATCGTATTTCTACTTAAATCCCAGCCATAACACCTTAGACACATACCACGAATACTTTTACAAGTTAACGCCGATCTTATTCTCACCTTGGCTACGCCTTCAGCTGTAATTTGTTTTGCCTGAGGCCAGGTTATAACTTCACCTTTTTTGACAATGGTGATTTTTTTATCAACTATTGAGACAACATCTTCCAAACAAACTCTCCCCACCAACTTAAATGAAAAGTCTTGTTCAATATCATCGGCTTCTTTCCTTAAAGGTTCTATGCCCTTTTTATCACCACAATCTTCCTCCATGGTAATAACATCATGAGCTACATCCACTAATCGACGCGTTAAGTATCCAGCTGAAGAAGTTCTTAAGGCCGTATCAGCAGTTCCTTTTCTGGCACCGTGAGTGGAAATAAAATATTCCAACACATTAAAACCTTCCGCAAATGAAGATTTTACAGGTAACTCAATAATATCTCCGGCGGGATTATTCACCAACCCCTTCATGCCCGCCATTTGCACCGGCTGAGACCAAGTGGCCCTAGCGCCGGCGGTAATAATGGAAATAACCGGACCATCTGGCGGTAAAGAGGTTTTTAACAATGCTTCCAGTCGAGTTTTAACCCCTTGCCAAACCATAATTTTTTGAGAAGTTTTTTCTTCGTGACTCAAAAGTCCCTTTTCAAAATGAGAATCAATTTTTTCGACTTCTGCCTCTGCGTCAATAATCATTTGTTTCTTTTCTTTCGGCACAATCAAATCGTCCATTCCCCAAGAAACTCCGGATAAAGTACAATGCTCAAAACCCATGGTTTTTATCCGATCAATTGCATCCATGGATTCTTGACCTGGATATTTTTCAATCAAATCCCTAACAATAGCTTTTAAAGCTTTGGCGTCAATTAACTTTGAAATATACGGATAGTCAGAGGGCAGGGAGTTGTTAAAAATTAATCGGCCAACCGAAGTTTCTAGCAATTCACCGGCCCCAGATTTCGGATTTGGCACTTTAATTTTGGCATCTTTTGCCAAGTATCCATATTCAAAAGCCATCAAAGCTTCCGACATACTTGAATATACTTTCAGTTCTGCGGGCTTGCCCTGAACCGAGTCAAAGGGTTCTTTCATTTTGGTTAAGTAATATGACCCCAAGGCAATGTCGCGGAATGGTCCAATAACCGGCAATCCGGTGGCCGGTCTTAACAAATTCAGAGAAGAAAGCATCAACTCTTTGGCTTCTTTTTGGGCTTCATCAGACAATGGTAAATAAACGGCCATTTGGTCGCCATCAAAATCAGCGTTAAACGCCTCGCAGGCCAAAGGATGCAAACGAATAGTCTCTCCTTCCGTCAAAACCGGATGAAAAGCCTGAATACCAAGTCGGTGTAAGGTTGGAGCTCGGTTAAGTAATACCACTTTATCTTTTACAATTTCTTCCAAGATCGCCCACACCTCTGAAACTTTTTCCTCAATTAACCTGGCGGCTCCTCGAATATTGTACGCCAACTCTTTTTCTAAGATTCTTCTGATAACAAACGGCTTGAAAATTTCCAATGCCATATTTTTGGGCAAACCACACTGTGAAAAATGTAATTCGGGACCCACGGTAATAACTGATCGGCCGGAATAATCTACGCGCTTACCCAACAAGTTTTGCCTAAATCTGCCTTGTTTTCTAGACAGCATAGCCGCTAAAGATTTTAAAAGACGTTTACCTCCTGTGGTCGCGGTTGTCGTCACACCCTTTCTCATTTCATTATCAATTAAAGCATCCACTGCTTCTTGCAACATACGTTTTTCGTTTCGCACAATAACTGAAGGCGCCGAAATCTCTTTCAAATATTTTAATCGATTGTTTCGATTGATAACCCGTCGGTATAAATCATTTAAATCACTGGAAGCATACCTACCTCCATCCAACTGAACCATAGGGCGTAAATCCGGTGGTAAAACGGGTAACACATCAATAAACATCCACTCGGGACGAATTTTGGCTTTCAGCATTCCCTGAAATAATTTCAAACGGCGCAAAATCTTCTTTTTTGTTAAAGGCGGAGCTTCGTTGCTTTCGCGAACCAATTCATCCACCGTAATTTGCAAATCAATTTTTTTAAAT
>JAHFGK010000269.1 GCA_023247475.1 Candidatus Omnitrophota bacterium | reverse complement strand
TTGATCAAAGAACGAATTTCGTGGATACCATTTACAAAAAGGCCCAAGAGCTTTTTGATGAATTTTTTAAACCCGGGATGCAGATACGATTGATTGGAGTACGCATGATGAATTTTATTGACCTTTATGTTCAAGATACCCTGTTTGAAGAAGAGAAACGAAGGAAAATTGAAGAGGTCCATCGGGCCGTGGATTTGATCAAAGATAAATTCGGAGAGAAAGCTATTCATCGGGCGGTTTGAATGATGGCGGGCGGCCCTTTAATTGTCTTGATGATTTTTGAGGTAATCGTTATAATCTAACTGTCCTGGAAAATTGATTTAAGGTTTGATGCGGGTGGAAGAGATTTGTTTAGTGTTGATAAAAAAGAGGAGACGTTATGTTGATAGCTTTAATTATTTTAGCGATTGTTAATGTGGTGCTGTTAATGGTGGTGTTGTTGCGCAGTTCCAATGTTGAATTGGCCCAATTAAAAAGTAATTTAGAGGCCATCGAGAAAAATCAAGAGAAGGGTGAACGGCTTGTTTTGGAAGAGACCGCGAAAAATCGGGAAGAGATTCGGCAGACCATTCATTCCTTTACCACCTCCGTCTCCAATCAACTTTCCTCTTTGACGCAGCTCACGGAACAAAGATTAGAAAAAGTACGCGAAGTCGTGGAAGAGCGCTTAAAATTTTTACAAGAAGAAAATAGCCAAAGGCTAGAAAAGATGCGGGAGACCGTGGATGAAAAACTCCATTCCACTTTAGAGAAGCGTCTGGGGGAATCGTTTAAGTTAGTCAGTGAACGATTAGAGAAGGTTCATCAGGGGTTAGGGGAGATGCAAAATTTAGCCTCGGGGGTAGGCGATCTTAAAAAGGTATTAATGAATGTCAAGACAAAAGGGACGTGGGGAGAAATTCAGTTGGCCAATTTGTTGGATCAGATTTTGACCCCCGAGCAGTATGAAAAAAATGTGACCACTAAAATGGGAAGCCGAGACACGGTGGAATTTGCCATTAAACTTCCCGGTCGTGATGGCCATGCTGTTTATTTACCCATCGATTCCAAGTTTCCTACCCAAGATTATGAACGGTTACAAGAGGCCCAAGAACAGGCCAATCCTATTTTGATCGACGAAGCAGGAAAGGCCATCGAAAGTAGAATAAAGTTAGAAGCGAAGAATATTCGCGATAAATATATCGATCCGCCGAACACAACGGATTTCGGGATTTTATTTCTTCCTATTGAAGGACTTTATGCGGAGGTGATCCGTCGCTCAGGATTTTGTGATTTGTTACAAAGAGAGTTCCGGGTGATGGTTGCCGGCCCCACGACGATTGCTGCGTTATTAAATAGTTTACAGATGGGTTTTCGGACGCTAGCGGTCGAAAAAAGAGCCAGCGAGGTCTGGACATTGTTAGGGATGGTCAAAAATGAATTTAAAATTTTCGGAGAAATTTTAGATCGCACCCAGAAAAAATTGCAAGAGGCCAGTAATACCATTGAAACCGCTGCCAGTAAGTCACGCACCATCGAGCGGAAATTAAAAAATGTGCAAGAATTGCCTGTCCTGGATGAGACGCCGCTTTTAGAACATGAGGTATAGATGGGTTCCTTCCGTGATTTTTTCCCTTCGGATGTCAGAACGCTTGTCAGTGATCGATCAATTAATTTCGCTTTAAACGAAAAACAATTGGATTTTATTCCGCTGCAACAGCAGTATTTATCCTCTCAGTTAGGGTTATCGATTGAAAAGATTGTCAATATTCGTCAAGTTCATAGCAACCATGTGATGATTGCTACTTCAGAACATCTCCATGACAAAAGAGCGCTAAGGAAAGCAGATGCCGTCGTAACTAATCTCTATGATGTTCCCATTGCGGTGAGGACAGCGGATTGTCTTCCTATTTTTATTTATGATTTCAAGCAAAAGTGCATTGGCCTTGTTCACGCCGGATGGCGCGGTAGTCAAAAAAAAGTTGGGGTACATACTTTAAATGTGATGAAAAAGCATTGGCTTTGCCATCCGAAAGATTTGTTGGTTGCCTTTGGTCCGGGGATTCGGGACTGCTGTTATCAAGTGGGGGAAGAATTCAAAAATTATTTTCCTGAGGATATCACGCCTAAAAGTAATGGAGCCTATTTGGATTTAGTTTCAGTGAATAAAAGGCAACTTCTGGAAACAGGAGTCCTTAAAGATCACATCTTTGATTGTCGGATTTGTACCTGTTGCGATCCCAACTGTTTTTCTTACCGTCGGGAAGGCGAGAAAGCAGGGCGCATGATTTCGTTAATGATGATCCAGTCGTAACGGTCATTTCTTAGAGATTGACTTTCGTTTTGCAAAATGATTTTAAAAAGGTATAATACAACTTTATTCATTCATCAAAATATAAAATTGAAGGGACGCAGGATATGTATATCGTAATTTTTATTACCGTTAAAGATTTACCCGAAGCCCAGAAAATCAGCAGTCGACTCGTGGAAGATAAATTGGTCGCCTGTGTGAACATTGTTAAGGACATTCATTCCGTTTTTTGGTGGGAGGGGAAAGTCGATCGATCTGATGAGATCCTGCTGATTATTAAAACTAAGAAAATTTTTTTTAAAAGAATCGTTAAAAAAGTTAAGTCATTGCATAGTTATACGGTTCCGGAAATTATTGCCTTACCGATCATTGACGGC
>JAHFGK010000268.1 GCA_023247475.1 Candidatus Omnitrophota bacterium | reverse complement strand
TCCTTTTTTAAAAGGATATCCTTCCACCTTTTTTCTTAATTTCTCAGCTACAATTTGAGTCTGATTCACATCCGTTCCGGGTAAAATCACGGCAAATTCATCACCGCCATAACGACAAATGATATCCACCCCGCGAAGGTTATTTTTGAATAGCTCCGCAATTTCTTTCAGGAGCCGATTCCCCTCTAAATGTCCATACGTATCATTAATCAATTTAAAGTTGTCAATATCGATCATAAGAAGACTTAATATCCCGGGATAACGCTTTACGCGGTTTATCTCATTATCCAAATACTTAACAAAGCTTCGATAATTACACAATTCCGTTAAAGGGTCTACTTTAGATAAATATTCGAGCTCGTTATATAATTTTACATTTTCAATGGCCACGGCGGCTTGTCGGGCAATGGCAGAAAGGATCTTTAAATCAATTTCCGTAAATATATCGTGTTCATTTGCATTTTTATCGGCGACATTAAGAACGCCGATTAAATCATGATCTAGTCTTATGGGAACACTCATAAAAGATCGACCAATATAGGAGGGTCTACTTTTTCTTTGGAATCGTTGGTCATATTCAATGTTTTTCACTAATATCGATTTCCCTTCTTGGGCAACAATACCGGCAATAGATTCCCCTAGATTTACTCGCGTTGCGGATACAACCTCGGGTTTTAAGCCCTTCGCTGATTTAATCGTTAATTCTCGCGAATCTTTATTCATAAGCATAAGCGAGCATTTATCGGCATTTAAAATTCCTGTTGTCCCTTCCACAATATAATCGACTAATTGATCTAAATTGCGTAGCATGCTGATCGTTTCATCGAAACTAAGAATCTGTTCCAATTTGAGTTTTTCCGTTTTCAAATTCTCTTCTAGCTTCTTTTTTTCCGTGATGTCCAGAACCACTCCCTCCACTCCAATAACATCTCCTTTATCATTTCTAATAAAATTGCTAGTGACGGATAAAAGAACCGTTGACCGATCCTTTCTTAATCCTTGAACTTCATAGTCCCGAATGAAACTGGCCTTCTCCATATCCTTCAAAAATGAATCTCGACTATCTAAACTGATCAATTGCTCGGCCCAATTCAGACCCAATATCTCTTCTTTATTGGGATATCCTAATATCTCCGCAAAAGCCTGATTGACAAAAAATAAATTGCCGTTTTTATCCGCCATAAATATCCCGCTTCTGACCGATTCAATAAGGTGGCGAAATATCCGATGCGATTCGGGATTCAATAAATTGAGCTCTTTCTCTTTTGGGAAATAACTACCCATCGTCGTTTCCTCTTGATTTGCTGATAATATATTGGTTGCTCACACGACCAAACTCTATAATACAAACAAAAAAGCGGCGATTATTAAAAACCGCCGCTGGTTTTAAAAATTTTGATATCTATTTAATCACCGTCCATGGTCAATTAAATCTCAATCAATTCTGGTAATATACTGAAATTCAAATAATTTGTCAAGGAATTTTTACCCTCAAGGCGGGCCCTATTGTGGCCATTATGGCCCTTCACTTTTTCCCACCTTTAAACGCATTGGAAATTATTTGCAAAAATTTCGTCACCTTTCGCATTCTTAAAGCGCACGGGGCATCCCCAAAAGGAGCGCCTTTTAATTCTGCTTTGTAATATTCAAAACATTTCTGACACACGCCATTTTTTTCCACCCAATCTGGATGATCGTGCTTAACCAAATCAATAATGTGCTTTTCCGTATGATCCATATAAATGATCATATCTCCGCTAACTCGTGTACCACAGACAGCGCATCGATATTCCATGGTAACCTCCTCACCTCAATGAATTTAGAAGAACAAATGGTTCTTCTCGCTATTTTAATTGGTGAAATGAAGTTCTTTTACTTCCTGCGTAGATTTATCTTCTAGGATGACCGAATCTCTGGTTATCTTGACAACAATATAATCACCAAGCACATCACCCTCCTCACAAATGATCCCATCAATCAAAGCATAAGAGGTACCATCTTGAATACGGATCCCTTCTAAAACAAATTCCACTTTAGTCACTTGGACTTTGGGTCGTGTTTCTGCCATTGTCCTAACCGTGTTGGCTTGGATTATCCTTTCCATCTCGGGTATGCGCATCACTAAGGCTTGTTCCATTTTTATTTGACGCAATTGCTTTTTTTGGAGTTGGTTGGTCTTAAATTGTAAGGCCATAATCATCACAGCAATAATCAAGATTATAAATTTGAACCTAAATTGGGATTCTAGAATGAAAAATCTAATAAATTTATTTGGCATAAAATTTATAACGATTTTAGTTGTTTTTTTAGTTGTTTTGCATATTCTAAATCGACAGGTGTATAAGATGAGCTTAAATCGCTAATTAATATCTCGGTCTGTTTTACTTTATAAGTTAAATCAATACAGCCCAACAGGCACAAAAATAAGATAAGATCCATCACGGCTAAAATTTGCTTACGTTCTGGTAAAGAAAAGAAATAATTTCTAATAAGATTTAAACTAAAAAAATTGTTTCTACAACAAAGTGCCGTTCCAATATCGAGAGAAGGTTCTCGTTCTATTTTCGTATTAAAATCTCCTTCAAATTGCGTCATTAATTCCTCTTTCCCGGTTAAATCACCAGAAAAATAAACATAATCCAGTTGATTCACATGACTTTTGGCACAA
>JAHFGK010000067.1 GCA_023247475.1 Candidatus Omnitrophota bacterium | reverse complement strand
CTGGGAGATGTTTAACGCTATCTCCCCAAAATATGACTTGGTGAATCGTTTACTGACCTTTGGTCAGGATCTTTCTTGGCGCAAGCGTCTGGGGGAACATCTTCCACCACAAAAAGGCCAGATTATTTTAGATATTGCCACAGGAACAGCGGATGTGTTGATTACCTTATTGGAAAACTATCCCGCAATCCGTATGGGTTATGGCATTGACTTAGCTCAGAAAATGTTAGAGATTGGGAGGGCAAAAATTGAAAAACGATGGCTCAGTAAAAAAATTATGCTGCAAACAGGCGATGCACAGTCGCTTCAATTTATGAATGAGACATTTGACTGTGTCACGATTGCCTTTGGAATCCGTAATCTCCCCGATTTGCACAAGGCACTCTCGGAAATTTACCGGGTATTAAAAAAAGGGGGGCGGTTATTAGTTTTGGAAACCGCTCTGCCACAAAATGCCATTTTACGTTCCGGGCATTTATTTTTTATCCGTAACATTGTGCCTTTGATTGGCTTAATCGTTGCCCGCAACTACCGCGCTTATCGGTATCTTAACCAAACAATCGAGTCATTCCCGTATGCTGAAAATTTTTGCACCATTCTAAAGGAACGGGGATTTCAGAATACAAAATGCCATCCGCTCCTCGGGGGGGTGACCATGATTTACCAAGGAGATAAACTGTAACATGAAGACCCAACTCCTCAATAAAATTTTTACCTTTGAAGAAGCCCGAAATGTTATAAAGGAACTGATCAAGGATTTTCTTGAAGCTCAGCTTTCCAAAACAAGCACGACTCCCATTGTTAAACGTTTTGAGCTTAGAATTGAAAAACTCGATCTCTTGTCCTGGTTAACTCAACAAAATTTCGAAACTAAGCTTTACGGTTCGGATCAGGATGACAATTATGCCATTGCGGGGGTTGGGAAGGCATTTATGCTCGAAGGCAATCGCAATGTCAATGTGCAAGAGCTTTTCACCACGATGCGATCTATACTAACCCCGGAATATCCTTATTTACGATTTTATGGCGGGCTATGCTTCGATGATCAAAAGCCTAACGGAGAATGGGAAAATTTTGGTTCTTATCGATTTATGATTCCGCGATTTGAATTGGCTACTAAAGATGGCAAAATGCTTTTTGCCTGTAATCTTGTTATTTCTCCTCACAGTTCTGATCACAGCGAAAATGTCTTGCAAGAGCTCGATCATCTTCGCTATTCTCCCCAAGACATTTTTATTCCTGTTCTGGAGGCAAATTCCCGCGAAGATATTCCTTCCCAAAAAGTATGGCAGGCTCATGTCCAAGACATTCTTCATACCGTAAAAACTTCGGTATGCCAAAAGGTTGTTCTCGCCCGCAAAACCGAATTTGGTTTTCATAACCGTTTGGATCCTTGGATGATTTTACGTCAGCTCAAAAAAGTAACCCCTTACAGTTACCATTTTTGTTTTCAGTTTGCCGACGGCACCGTATTTTTAGGCGCTTCTCCGGAACGGTTATACAAACGCCAAGACCGAACGATCGAAAGCCACGCCATTGCCGGCACACGTCGCCGGGGGAGAACCCATAGAGAAGATGAACAGCTTCGCCAAGAACTCCTTACGTCTGACAAAGATCACCGTGAGCACGCCTTTGTTGTGGAAGCTATTGAATCGGTGTTATCGGATATATGTGACGATTTTACGAAAGACAATCTAAACATTTTGAGTCTGGAAAGCGGTCATCATCTGCTCACATCCTTCCAAGGAAAATTAAAAGAAAATATCCATGACTGGGAAATTTTACAGGCACTGCACCCAACGCCTGCTGTTGGTGGGTTCCCCAGAAAAGAGGCTTTAGAAATCATTAAACAATTGGAACCGTTTTCCCGGGGATGGTATGCGGCTCCTGTTGGATATGTAAGTTTGGAGGAAACGGAATTTGTCGTAGCCATCCGTTCCGCTTTGGTCAAAGACAATAAATTGACCGTTTATGCTGGTGCGGGAATTGTGGAGGGTTCAGAGCCGCAATCCGAATGGAATGAAGTGGAAAATAAAATTGGAAACTTTTTGAAAGTTTTGAATTATTAAAATTGTTAATGGTGGATGGTGAATAGTGAATGGAAAAACTTTGCCATTCAACTCCGACTATTAACCATTAACCATTGACCATTAACCAATGAACTTCCCTAATATCAACATCCTTTGGGCCAATCTCATCATCGAAGAACTAATCCGCTGCGGAGCAGACTATTTTTGTCTTTCCCCGGGATCGCGTTCATCGCCTTTGGTCGTGGCCATGGCAACGAACCCGAAAGCAAAAACATTGATTCATTACGATGAGCGAGGAATCGCATTTCATGCTTTGGGATACATATCCGCCACATCGAAACCTAGTGTGGTAATCTCAACTTCCGGAACCGCCACCGCCAATTTTTTTCCGGCGATTATCGAAGCCTCCAAGAAAAAATTACCACTTATTGTTTTAACGGCCGATCGTCCGCCGGAACTGCACAAAGCCGGAGCTGACCAAACGATTGACCAAGTAGGAATTTATGGTGATTACGTTCGCTGGCATTTTGATTTCCCCTGTCCCACCCAAGAGATCAAACTCGAATTTATCTTAACCACCATTGATCAGGCTGTTTATATGGCAACTAGGTCTCTGTCAGGACCAATCCACATTAATTGTATGTTTCGAGAACCGTTAGCACCGACCCTAACTAAGAACGATTTCCGTCAATACCTTCGAGAAGTTATACCCTGGCAAAAAAGTCAAAGACCATACACCACCTACATTGGATCCGATCCTTCGCTCGCTAATGAGAAGAAACGCGAAATTATCAAAAAAATTCTCCAGATTAAAAATGGATTAATTGTCGTAGGAAAATTAAAGAAATTTTCAGAGCAAAAAGCTGTTCTACATCTTGCGGAAAAATTAAATTGGCCCGTCTTCCCGGATATAACCTCGGGATTACGATCGGGGCATTCGAACAAAAATATTATTTCTCACTTTGACCAAATCTTACTATCGGAAAAATTCGTTCGTACTTATAAATGTGATGGCGTGATTCACATTGGTGGACGGATCACATCAAAACGTTGGTACCAATATGTAGAGCAAATTCGCCCACTCGAATATATCATGATTCTTAATCATCCCTTACGCAATGATCCCCTACATATTGTTTCGCTAAGGATAGAAACCGATATTGCGCTATTTTGCAATTTTTTAACTAAATCCATTGAGCAACGTAGAAATACAAAAATAATTTCTTTACTTAAAGAATCCTCACATCGAGTTGACCATATCATTGATGAATCTACTTACAACGCGAAGAGCTTGAGTGAACCCACCGTTGCCCGATTGGTATCAAAACATATTCCCCCAGAAACAGGATTATTTTTAGCCAATAGCATGCCGATTCGTGATATGGATATGTTTGCCAGTGATACCAACAAATTTATCCTTGGCGCGAATCGAGGAGCCAGTGGCATTGACGGTACCATTGCCACCGCCACAGGATTTGCGAAAGGAATCAATAAAATAGTTACCCTCCTTATTGGGGATTTAGCTTTTTTGCATGATTTGAATTCTTTAGCCTTGCTGCGCGATCTCAATCATCCCTTGATTGTTGTTGTTCTCAATAACAACGGGGGAGGGATCTTTTCCTTTTTACCGATAGCCCAATTCGACCAAATTTTTGAAAAGTATTTTGGCACACCCCATGACCTTCACTTTCAATCCGCCAGTGAAATGTTTAACCTTCATTATGCCAACCCCAAAACCAGGGACGAATTTACTGCCGATTATAAAAATGCTCTTTCCCAGAAAAAATCAACAATTATCGAGATTACAACGGATCGCCGGGAAAATTATCAAATTCATCAAAAAATCCAAAAAAAAATTCAGCGTCATCTGGATAGCTTGTTTACCGCAACCGTTAAATGAGAGTTCAAAACCCCTTAAACGCAATCATTGAAAAGCAGACACTTTATGTTAAACTAATGGTCATTGAAAAAGGAGCGGTATGAAAAAAATAATTCACTGGAAAGCCATTGGGAATTATACCGATATCAAGTATCACAAAGCGGAAGGAATAGCCAAGATCACCATATATCGTCCTCAGGTACGTAACGCCTTTCGTCCCCTGACCATTAAGGAAATGTCGCATGCCTTACACGATGCGCGGGAAGATGAAAAGATCGGCGTAATTATTTTGACCGGCGAAGGTCCGGACGCATTTTGTTCCGGCGGTGATCAAAAAATTCGTGGGGAAGCCGGCTACAAAGATGAACACGGTATTCAACGTCTCAATGTCCTGGATTTTCAACGTCAAATCCGTACTTGTCCTAAACCGGTGATTGCGATGGTGGCAGGGTACGTCATCGGGGGTGGACACGTTCTGCATCTTATCTGTGATTTAACCATTGCGGCGGATAATGCAATTTTTGGCCAGACTGGCCCTAAAGTCGGATCCTTTGATGGTGGATATGGCGCCAGTTATATGGCTCGTATCGTTGGACAAAAAAAAGCGCGGGAAGTTTGGTTTTTATGCCGGCAATATGACGCCAGGCAAGCTTTAAAAATGGGTTTAGTGAATGCCGTCGTTCCCTATAAACGGTTGGAAGAAGAAACCATTCAATGGTGTCGGGAAATTCTTGCGAACTCTCCCATAGCTATTCGCTGTCTTAAGGCTGCTTTAAATGCGGACTGTGATGGGCAAGCAGGTTTACAGGAACTAGCTGGCAATGCAACTATGCTTTTTTATATGACCAAAGAAGGACAAGAGGGACGTAACGCGTTCTTACAAAAACGAAAGCCCAATTTTCAACGATTTCCTAGACGGCCCTAAAACTAGTAACACTTCCACCACAAAAATTTATTTCTGATTATTATGTCGCTTATTATCATTGGTATTATTATCCTGACATTGATTGTCCTATTACATCCTGATCGAAAAATTTAATTTTTACAGTTTTCCCGAATTAACACTCTTTCCGAAGATATGGGAACATCCCCAATTGATATTTGGGTCATGGCCGTCCGACCAAAAACATTGCCAGCAGCTATGGCACCAGTCATTATGGGAACGGGGATGGCTTATGGCGATGGTGTCCATCATTGGCCATCTGCTTTAGTTGCTTTGCTAGGGTCTTTGACCATTCAGATTGGGACCAATTTGGTTAACGACTATTATGATTTCAAGAAAGGTGCGGACCGCGCCGATCGGCTTGGCCCAACCCGCGTTATGCAGGCAGGGCTAATCAAACCTATAAGCATGCTCGTTGCCATAATTTTTGTTTTTACTTTAGCAGCCATTGCCTGTTGGTGGCTGGTGCAGAGAGGAGGCAAACCTATTGCCCTCATTGGAATTTTTTCAATTCTTTCGGGAATATTTTATACCGCCGGTCCTCGACCCATTGGATATATCGGATTAGGAGAATTATTTGTCCTGATATTTTTTGGTCCCGTGGCTGTGGCAGGAACCTATTACGTACAATCTCTCGAAATGAATCCTGCGGTGATCCTGGCAGGATTCGGTCCGGGTTTTTTAGCCGCCGGGATCTTGATCATTAACAATCTACGTGATATCGCCACCGATACTCGGTCCGGAAAGAAAACTTTAGCCGTTCGGTTCGGTCCATCCTTTGCTAAGGCGGAATATCTTTTTGCAATTATATGTGCGTGTCTAATACCCCTCTTGGTCTATAGCCTTATGCAAGATCATCTGGGATTACTTTTTGTAACCGTTACTTTATTTTTTGCGATTCCCGCAATTCACACCGTTTATACAAAATCCGATGGCCCTTCCCTTAATAATGCATTAGCCTATACCGGCAAACTGTTATTAATGTATAGCCTCATTTTCTCTGCAGGATGGATTTTTTGAAAATCACCCGAACTCACATCTTCCATTATCGTCTACCGCTTGATCAACCCATCCGGGTTCATGGCCACGAATTACAAATGCGGGAAGGATTGATTATTCAGATTTTAAACGAAACGGATGTCTCTGGTTTTGGGGAAGTTGCGCCTTTACCGGGTTTAAGCCAGGAAAATTTTACCAACGCACAACAACAAACTTTGATGATCAAAACTAAATTAAAGAACGTTCCTGTGCCACAGAGTATTGAACAACTTAACGGAACTTTCGAATCTTGGCTGGGGCAATATCACCTTTATCCCTCGGTTCGGTTCGGCATCGAGATGGCAGCCCTAAATTTGTTAGCGAATTCAAGAGAAATTAATTTGTGCCAGCTTCTTTCAACGACGTATCAAGATAAAATTTTGGTAAATGGATTACTTCAAGGGCCCAAATCCGTTGTGCTTAGCCAAGCGAAAGAATTACTCAATCAACATTTCAAATCGATTAAAATAAAAGTGGAAGGGAAGGATGTCCAGCAAGATATTGACAAAGTACGTTCTGTTGTAAAACTTATCGATGCCCAAGCTCTGTTACGCGTGGATGCGAATCAGTGCTGGGATCTTGCCACGGCCACTTTGTTCGGCAAAGGAATAGGGTGTGCCGCCATTGAGTATATTGAAGAGCCGTTCGCCGATATCGACAAAATTTCCCAATTCTATGATGAGACATTAATTCCGGTTGCAGTCGATGAAACATTGAGCAATTCAGATTTTAATCGCATTAAATCTATTGATGGTATCGAAATTTTTATTCTTAAGCCAACGATTCTCGGTGGGATTGAAAAGACATGGCAATTAGCTCAACAAGCCAAGAAATTTGGGATTGAGGTAGTCATAAGTTCCTCCTTTGAGAGTGGCATCGGGTTAACAACTTTAGCGCATCTTGCCGCATGCTTATGCAAAAACACGGCTGTTGGGCTGGATACACGCAAATACTTTAAAAAGGATTTATTGCTCAATAACAAATTACCAATTTCTGATGGAAAAATCGATATAACGAAAACTCATTTTGATATGAACGACATTAACAAAAAATTGTGGACCGAAATTAAGAAATGATTCAAATGCATTGTCCGCTGAAAATGGCAGCACAAAAAATTCCAACTCAGATCGCCCTGGTTTCTGGGACGACAACCATTCGTTACGCTCAGCTTGATCGGTATGTCGACTCAACAGCCAACCAATTACGAAACCTAAAATTAAAGGAAAAGAATCATATTGCTATTGTCAGCCCTAATTCCATTGAATATTTAATTGCGTTGTTAGCATCTTGGCGTATCGGTGTGATAACGGTTCTTCTTAGTACTCGATTACCTAATGCGGTGATTCAACAGCAATCGCAAAATATCGGTTGTCAACGGTTATTTACTGGTGATGAGCGCATCCTGCGTTCAAAGAGAGTTTCGGCCAAAAAATTTAAACTCTCTGAAATTGTTTGTCGAAATAACAAAAATCACAATTTAAAGGGAACTTCTAAAATATCCTTAGAACAAGAAGCAACAATCATGTACACCTCCGGCAGCACAGCCGAACCCAAGGCTGTCGTACATACTTATGGGAACCATTATTACAATGCCTTAGGCTCAAATGAAAACATACCCCTGCATGTTGATGACCGTTGGCTATTATGTTTGCCCCTTTATCACGTTGCCGGATTGAGCGTTTTGTTTCGAACCATGCTGGCGGGCGCAACATCGGTTATCTCCCAAAAAAATGAAGAAATTTCTATCGCCATTAAACAATATGGCATTACGCATATTTCTTTGGTTCCAGCGCAACTTTACCGACTGTTGCAAACCGAAAAGAACATTCCATTATTAAAAAATCTTAAAGCGATTTTGTTAGGAGGAGGGCCCATCCCGGAGAATATCTTTAAACTAGCTGCCCGTTATCACTTACCATTGTTTGCCACTTATGGGTTAACGGAAATGACTTCGCAGATAGCCACTACGACAAAACAGGATATGGGGAGGGGGCGATTTATTCCTCTTAAAATTTTAAAATACTCCCGGATTAAAATTAGTAACGATGGTGAAATTTTGGTTAAAGGCAAAACCCTATTCCAAGGTTACCGCAAAAAAAGTAGTATTCAACGACCGTTGACCCGCGATGGCTGGTTTAGAACCGGAGACTTGGGGAAGATCAACCGCAATGGTTATCTTTGGGTTAGCGGGCGGAAAGATAACATGTTTATTTCTGGGGGCGAAAATATTCAACCTGAAGAGATCGAACGAAAAATTTTACTCTTCCGCCATATTGAGCAAGCCATTGTTGTTCCTCAGCCGGATGAAAAATTTGGGTTTCGTCCTGTTGTGTTTATTAAAGCAAAATCGGAACAAAGGCTTAATATTAACCGACTTAAAAGTTATTTAGAAAAATTTCTCCCGCGATTTAAAATCCCGGAGACATTTTATCAATGGCCTGAGGAAATACAAAGTGACGGATTGAAAATTAATCGTAATCGATTCAAGGAATGGCTTAAAGAAAAGGAAGATATTAAGCGTATCAGATAACTACTTTAGTTTTTGAATGGCTTTACGCATATCCTTCGGGAGAGGAATTTTCTTTTGAGTTTTTTTGCCAACGGTGACATGGACCGTGCGCGCGGTACCGACTAATTGCTTTTTTGCATTGAATAATTTATAGGCAAACGTAAACGAGGTTTCACCAATATGTTCCACGGCCACTTCAACATGAAGACGATCACCCACAAAAAGAGGGGCCTTATAATCCGATTCCGCATGCACAATAGGGAGGAAATATTTTTTCTTTCTTATCAGCGCGGCGAAACCAAAACCGATTTTCTCTAAAAGGGCCTCATACGCATCGTGGATAATTTCGAATTGATGGCTAAAAAATAAAATCCCAGCGGCATCGGTATGATGAAGATGAATAACTGTGTTATAAACGAACATTTTAAACTCCTTTAATGATCAGAAAAACGAAACTACGAATGAAGACATTATATCACGCTTTTAATTTTCACCAAACGCTGATATGCAACAGTTTCTTCTATTGACAAAACAATCAAAATGAGTAAGATAAATAGCACTATTTCCCTTCAATCAATTCTCAATCACTTTCCATGAATCAATCTCAAGATAAGGTGACATAATGAACCAAAAGGCTCTCATCGCTGAATTCATCGGAACGTTTACATTGATTTTTATTGGCGTTGGCGTCATTGCCGGCAACTATATTAATGGCGGGGCAACCGGACTGGTTGGGATTGCGTTAGCTCATGGATTGGCCATCGCCGTTATGGTCAGTGCAACCGCCGCTGTCAGTGGCGGTCATCTTAATCCTGCCGTTACCATTGGATTATATTTCGCCAAAAAAATTAATGCACAGAATACCCTTGGCTATGTCATCGCGCAATGCTTAGGTGGGATTGCTGCAGCTGCCCTAATTAAACTTTGTTTACCTGCCGATGTCCTCACCACAGTTGGGATGGGTACACCGGCACCCGGTCAAGGCATTCCCGTTGGGTGTGCTTTCATGACGGAAATCATTTTAACTTTCTTTTTAGTATTTGTTGTTTACGGAACCGCTGTCGACAAACGCGCCCCGAAAGTCGGAGGACTTTTTATTGGTTTAACCGTTGCGCTCGACATTTTGATGGGGGGACCGATCAGCGGGGCCGCGATGAACCCCGCCCGCCATTTAGGACCGGCCTTACTGGGCGGTGGCGTTCAATACATTTGGTTATATTGGTTAGGACCAGTTTTAGGCGGAATTTTGGCAGCCTTAACGTATAAAAATTTTCTTGAAGAGTAAATTATTTTTCGAAAGGAGAATCTTATGCCAGCAACAGCAACGGCTGTCACCCTCAAAGGAAATCCATTAACACTGTTAGGTAAGGAAATTCAAGTCGGGGATCTTGCTCCCGATGCGACTTTGGTGGCAAATGACTTATCCGAAGTCAAAATCTCATCGTTTAAAGGGAAAAAAATTATCCTCTCCGTTGTTCCTTCTCTGGATACTCCCATCTGCGATCTGCAAACAAAACGTTTTAATCAAGAGGCCACGCAATTAGGAAATGATGTGGTCATTCTAACGATCAGCATGGATTTACCATTTGCGCAAAAACGTTGGTGCGGTGCAACTGGAAGCGATAAAATTAAAACCCTCTCGGATCATCGCGAGGGGGCTTTTGGCCAAGCCTACGGGGTTCTGATTAAGGGATTAAGATTGCTTGCACGCGCCATTTTCATCATTGATCCCAAAGGCGTTATTCGTTACAAACAACTCTGCCTGGAGATTGCCAAAGAACCCGATTATGAGGATGCTCTTAACGCATTCAAGAAAATTTAAATCTGAAAATTAAAAATTCATCAAAAAAAAAGAAAAGGAGGTTGTCTATGGCTTTTACATTACCCAAATTGCCTTACGGTTATGATGCCCTCGAGCCAAACATCGATGCCAAAACGATGGAGATTCACCACAGCAAGCATCATAACGCTTATGTGACTAATCTCAACAATGCGATCACCGGCAAAGCAAACCTGGAATCAAAAAGTATTGAAGAGTTGATTTCGAAAATTTCCGCTGTCCCCGAAGACATC
>JAHFGK010000267.1 GCA_023247475.1 Candidatus Omnitrophota bacterium | reverse complement strand
GGCCCTTTTCTAAATATTTAAGAAATTCCTCCTCCAGCGTACGCAGGCTTCCGATTCCAGACCCTACCAAGACACCCATCCGATCAAGATCAATATTTTTTAAATCAATTTTAGCGTGGACAATAGCTTCCCGGGAGGCAACAACCGCATATTGAATGAAACTGGAAAGATGACGGGCTTCTTTGGTGGAAAAATGATCGAGGGGATTGAAATCAATAACGTCTCCAGAAATCCGGCAGTCAAATCGACTGGCATCAAAATGGGTAATGGGACGGATGCCGCTTTTTCCTTCCGTGAGGGACTTCCAAAATTTTTCTACACCGGTCCCTACAGGAGAAACAACCCCTAGTCCCGTTACAACAACTCTTCTCTTTTGCATTCTGGAATATTTTTCATAGGCGATGAAATCAGATATATCCGGTCAAGCATATATATTAAGGAAGCTAGATACCCAGTTGTGTGAATATATCCTAAAGAAATAAAAATTACGGCTTTAAAACTTACAAATGTTATTTATTTACAGTTTTCTCTTCAATATAACGAATCGCATCGCCTACTGTGGTCATTTTTTCTGCATCTTCGTCTGGAATTTCAACGCTAAATTCTTCTTCCAAGGCCATGATAAGCTCCACAATATCTAGCGAATCGGCTCCCAAATCGTCAATAAATGAAGCCTGCGGAGTTACCTCTTCCGGTTTAACTCCAAGTTGCTCTGCAATGATGGACTTTATTTTATCTGCCACTGCCATAAAACTGCCTCCTTTTTACTACCATTCTTAAAAATTATATTGCCATACCGCCATCAACGATGATGGTTTGCCCTGTAATATAAGACGCTTCTTCCGATGCTAGGAATAAACATATCCCAGCAATATCTTTTGCCATTCCAAATCTTGCGAGGGGAATATTCTTGAGGACTTCGGATCGAACATTTTCGTTAATTTGAGCGGTCATCTCTGTTTCGATATAACCAGGAGCAATTGTATTTGCTGTTATTCCACGAGATGCTAATTCGCGGGCGACAGATTTGGTTAAAGCAATGATTCCTGCTTTACTTGCGGCATAATTGGCCTGGCCGACATTTCCGGTGATACCAACGATCGAAGCAATACTGATGATCTTGCCTTTTCTTGCTTTCAACATTGGTTTTGCAACCGCTTTGGTAAAATGAAACGCACCTTTCAAATTCGTATCAATGACTTCATTCCATTCATTCTCGTCGATCCGTAAGAGCAAATTGTCTCTCGTAATGCCAGCATTGTTGACTAATATATCAATGCACTTATATTTGTCAAGAATTTTATTGACGGTTTCTTGGACATTTTGCCAATTTGCTACATCACAACCAAAAGAATTCGCTTTCAGCCCTCCTTGACGTAATTCATCAGCCACCGCTGCCGCTTTTTGCGAATCTCTTCCCATAATAATCGAAACGGCTTCCTCTTTCGCAAAAGCGAAAGCAATTTCTTTTCCAATTCCGCGGGTCGAACCTGTCACGACAACAATTTGATCCTTGAATTTCATAAATTAAAAGGGAACTACGTCGAAAATCTCTATCAACAACTCATTTATGTGGTTAAAGTGTAGTGTATGATAACAATTGAATGTTATTTTGCAAGATAAAAATTGGAAATAAGAAAACTTATTTCTCAATTATCTCAACTTATTTAGTATAGAAATAGCGAGGATGGAAACTGAAGATACCGAGGGAAACAAATGATATTACATGAATTCCAATTCGACCTGGATGAGACCATTGTCGAGTTCAGCGAGCTTGGAGAATGCATTTTTGGTCAAATCAATAATCCGTCCCTGACGGACAAACCGCGAATGCGGACCTCGATCGTTAACGCGAACAATAATTGATTTTCCATTTGCCCGATTAGTTACTTTAATACGTTGACCGAATGGAACATCCCACATCGCACAAGTTAAATCACTATCATCGAAAATTTCATTGTTAGCTGTTCGTAATCGAATACCCGGAGATTGTTCCGAATACCAAGAGGCGCTTCCTGTCCGGACAAGGCGATGCGGCTGGACTCTCATGGTTGGGTCTATTGATAACTCTGGATAAGATTTCTTCGGCACAATAAAGCCTGCCAAAATAAACAGAAATCCTATAGCAATTAAATTGAATTTGTTGGTCATACCCCTATTCCCTCAATATTCAACAAGGGTAACATATGTTGGCCAGATTTTTCAAGGGGTTAAACCGCACTCCGGGAGATCACAAAGTATTGATAAATATAAGCTTGTAATATAAGAAAATAAAAAATATCGAATTTCTCAAATTTTTGACTATCACGATCTTTAAATCACGGCAAATGCCGACTCCCATTTTTTAAAAAATATTGCTGTTCGGCATCAATTCTAAAACCGATTGCCTCACAAAATCACGCGAATTTACATCCTGGCTCATGATTTTTCCATTCCATACTAAGAGATCCAGATCGATTGTTCTCGGAGCAAATTTGTCATTGTCTCTTTTTCTCCCTAAAACACATTCGATCTCCTTCAGGGAAATTTTCAACTGTCGAAGACTCAACTCGGTGGTGATTAAAAGAGCTCCGTTAATAAAATCGGCCTGTTGAGGGACGCCGATCGGTTTGGTGGTTATGAACCGGCTTTCCTTCAAAACGGTATATTTTTTTGACAAGATCTCTTTGGCTTTCTGGATATT
>JAHFGK010000266.1 GCA_023247475.1 Candidatus Omnitrophota bacterium | reverse complement strand
ATGCCATCCGATCGGGCAGCACGAACTACCCGTGCGGCTTTGGTGGCCACCAAACATTCAATATTCATAATAGATAAAAGATACGTTTCCAAAATTTGGGCTTCAATAATGGGGGCTTCAATTTGCAAGAGAGGTGCTTTCGCAAAAAATATTTCTCCTTCGGGGATAGCCCAAACATCTCCACTAAATTTAAAACTTTTAAGGTACTCAAAGAACTCCGGCTTGACAGAATTAAACACGGGTTGGGATTTTAAAAAATGAATGTCTTCTTCCGAAAATTGCAGATTAAGAATAAAATCAACGGCTTCACTTAAACCGCAGGCAATCAGGTACGAACGATTATCCGGCATGGTATGACAAGAAAGCTCAAAGACAGCCCGTAGGTTGACATTATTTTGAAAATACCCTGCGGCCATGGTGAATTCATAGAGATCGGTTTTTAGGGCTATTTCTTGATGTTGGGACAAATCAATCATTGAGGGATTGTTTTCAAAAATTGCGCAAGTGTCATTTTCTGAGCACCACTCTTCACCATCGCTTCGATAGCTTTGGTAGAATCCTCGGGATTTAAATTAACTCCTTTAATGGCATCAATAAGCAGATTGACTTTAAAACCATACTTTAAAGCATCGAGAACCGTTGATTTAACACAATAATCTGTGGCTAGACCACCCACAAAAAGTGTTGTAATCCGCAGATTAACTAGAATCTTTTTCAATTCTGTGTTATGTTCGTAGACAGCTTGAAAAGCAGAGTAACTATCTTTATACGGATCCATTCCCTTAGAGATAATGATAGTATTTTTGGGGAGATTCAGCTTGGGATAAAATTTAGCCCCTTCTGTGTTTTGCACACAATGCACTGGCCAGGGACCACCCAACTCTTCAAAATGTTTTGTTTTAAGAGGATGCCAATCGCGAGAGGCAAAGATTGGCCATTTATTCTTGAAGAAAATTTCAGTATACTGATTGAGAACCGGAATGACTCTATCTCCCTGTTTGACTGGCAGAGTTCCTCCAGGACAAAAATCATTCTGAACATCGACAATCAAGAGTGCTTGATTTTGTTCCATAACTTCCTCCAAAACTCAAATTTCAGAATTGAATTTATAAATATTGTACTGCGAATCTTTATTGTAGACAAGGCAAAAAAAAGTTGGACGATTCCCATCGATCCCGATGAATCAAATCGTTATAAAAATAAGTTGGACCGTTTTAATGATTATCTATTAAAACCGTCATCGTCAAATGCGTGATCTTGTTCTTAAACCAATCCTTTCCCTTAAAGGCATGTCCTTGAGGATTTATTTTGTCTTTTTAATCCTTCCCACCTTGTGTGGCTTAACTTATTACAATGCTCTTGGAAATGAATTCATGATGGATGATAATAATTTTTTAAACGGTCAATATTATTCCACGTTCCATTCTTTTGTCGATCTTTTTACGAAAACACAATCCCAGCACTACAGTCCTCTTTATTACATCATCAATATCATTTTATTTCGCCTATTTCAGGGTAACCCATTCCCTTTTCATCTGATTAGTCTGATTTTATTTTATTTAAACTGTGTACTATTATTCATTCTTCTTTGTTGTTTAATAAAGAATGAAAAGGTATCTTTTTTAACTACCACTCTCTTTTGTCTTCATCCCATGAATACGGTGATTGTTAATCAAATTTCCTCCAATTTTGTTCTTCTTTTTGCCTTTTTCCTACAATTGAGCCTTCTTAACTATTGGCTCTATTTAAAAAAATATCATCAGCGGATTCTCTTTTACCTTATCAGCGTAATTTCATTGATGATTAGTTTACTCTGCTTTGAAGGAGCTTTACTTTTCCCCTTGTACCTTGCAAATGCCTTATACTTTCTTAAAAAATATTCTCTTAAGAAAATTATCAAAGAATGTTTCCCATTTATTTTTCTTTGCCTTGGGTATTCTGTTCTATGGTTGATATTTGCAGGATCAAATACTAAGCTTACCCTAAAAATTCATTCACTCCATTTATCTTTACCAGAATATATCGCTTCTCTTTATTGTCTCGCTCAATGGTATATTTCGAATCTCTTCTATCCAATTAGTATTGTCTGGATTAGAAACATTCAACCCATCCAAAACTCAATCTGGCTATGGGATCTTTTACTCTTTATTGTAGTCATTAGCTTCACTTACCTTTTAAAAATTTGGAAAAAACAACCCATGAACTCCTTTGCCTTAATGTGGTTTGTGATTGGATTCTGTTTACTGCCCCTAGCCACATTCGCCCATGCTTATATGGGACTTGTCATAGAACCACATTGGTTTTTCTTCTCCTCTCTGGGATTCTTTCTTTTAATGGCCACTTTAATAATCCAATTAAGTTCAGTAATAAATAGAAAACTTTGGATAATGTTCCTCTGCTGTTTAGGCCTATTCTTTTTTGCTATCACCCACGACTATAATGCACTTGGGAAAACAGAAAAAAATTATGCGGAATTTTGGTTACGTTCATCTCCCAACAATTATCAGGCCTTATTAACTCTCGGGAAAATTCATGCTGAAAAAAGGGAATATGACAAAGCCTTGTCGTATTTTAAGCAAATACTTTCGACAAACCAATTTGAACCTTACGAGGTCTATAATAATATTGGATTACTTCATATGGATACTCAAAATTTTCCCGAAGCCCGTAAATCTATTCAAAGGG